>JAKLFM010000080.1 GCA_022711175.1 Bacteroidota bacterium
ATTGCTTCGGGATATTCTTCGGCCTGGATCAGCATATTGGCATAATTGCGTTTGGCGGCAATATTGCTTTTCGATAAATCGAGGTATTTCCTGAAATATTGTTTTGATTCTTCCTTGTTGTTTGTCTTTGCATTAAGGAAGCCCATTTCGAGGTAGGCTGGGGCAAACGAGGGATCAATATTAATCGCTTCCTGGTAATAGTTTAAGGCGTCAGGATAGTTTTTGATGCGTGTGTAAAGCTGTCCAAGCCTTACGCGTGCCCGGGTTGATTGCGGCATAAGGTCCTGCGACAGTTTGTAATCGCGCGCTGCACTGCTGCCGTCGTTGAGTGTGTAAAACCAATAGTCGCCACGGGCAAGCCAAAGATCGGGGTTGCGGCTGTCCAACTGTTCGGCACGCCTGAAAAGGCTGAAAACTGTTGCTGTATCGGTGCTGCCAACCTGCACATAAGCTTCGGCAATACGAATAAGAATTATTGCCTGGTCAGCCTTTGAAATTCCAGTTTTCGACTTTTTTACCGGCAGAAATGATTGTGCTTTTGCAAAATTTGCATCAGCTGCTGGTTTGTCTCCTTCGATAAGCGCAACTTTTCCGAGGCCTACATAATTCAAAGCTTCTTCGGGGTTGGCAGCAACACCGCGGTCAAACTTCTCTTTTGCTTTGTTGCCGATTGTTTTAAACGAAATATTGGCAGGATCAACAAAGTAAGATGCTAATTGGTTTTCACCACTGTAATAGTAATATTTGCCATTGGCTGGTTCAGCTTTTACAAGTTTATCAAAGGCTGCATCGGCGGCTTCGAACTGCTGCTGATAAGTCATGTTGAGCGCGGCAGCAAAATCCTGGGCTTTCACTGTCAGGCTTGCAATCACCAGGGTTATACCTGTAAAAGCTTTAAGAAAAGTTTTCATTCGTGACATGTTACTCCGGTGTACCCGGGGGTTAATCTTTTTTTATTTCGATGAGTCTGATGGGCATGGTAGCAGGTACGAGGCCTGATAACCTTACTATACGCTGGCCCTGGTCACCGGCAACAAAAGAAGCAAAACCTGTGCCAAGACCTGAAAATGTTTCACGGCTAACCATGAACACGTCCCTGCAAAACGGGTACGAGCCCTCGGCGATATAACCCTGATAAGGCTTGCAGTAACCGGTGCTTTCAGTGCCAACTTCAACAATCCGTACCGATTTCTTGAATTCGATGGTCAGGCTGTCATGGGCATCACTTATCCAGTTTACACTAATGATTCCCAATGCATTGCGGTTTTTCGCAACATAATTGATGACCTCCTGGTTTGAATTAACAGCAAAGCAATTTGCCGGAAAATTACCGTCAATATTAAATCTTTCGCGGAAATACCGCACATTCCCTGATTTATTATTGTCGAATACAACATTAATAGGGTTTGAGGCAGATTTTGGATTCAACTGGTTCCAGGTTGTGATTTTGCCTCGAAGAATTTCGGCAAATTGTTGCTCATGAATGAGGGAGTCGGTGTTGGAAGGGTTTATTATCAGTGCAAGTGCATCGCGGGCAACTTTGGTTGTGCGTACTATGATTTTTTGTGCCAGCAGATAATCCTTCTCCTGTTGGGTCAATTCTCGCGTCATTACAACTGTACGCACTGAATCATTCATAAAATCGGCAAAAACATCCGACTCGGGTTTATAAGCGGCAGTTATTTTGGCGTTTTCGTACAACGATTGAAAAGTATAAAGTTGTGTGTCGAAAAGCAACTGAAATGATTCATCCACGCTTATCCGGATATTACCCTGCGTGGGGGCTTCGGTAATGGGCTGTTTACCCATCGGATTGCGGCATGATGTTATACCGGCGATAGTAACTGCTGCTACCAGTGTAATCAGGTGCAATGTTTTGATTTTCATCCTTATAACTCCTTAGTCGTTTTCGGGTTCCTTTTTCTTTGAGATCATCCTGACCAGACGAAATAAACCGTAGGCCATGAAGAAAAATGCAAAGACGAATTTAATATTTGACGGAATGTAGGGATAAAACCGGGGTATGAAAAGTAAAACTCCTAAACCCAGATAAACGGCCACCATAAAGTAACCGAATATAATCATGAATTTGGCCAGCCGGGCTTTATTGGACATTTTCAGCGATTGTTGACAGGCTTTTTCTGTTGTTTTAAAACAGGCCGCAAAGGTATAACTTTCTGTGAAACAAGTTTATTTTGGTGTCCAGTTACGAAAAAAAATATAATAAAAATGCCGCTGTTTGTGAGCGGCGTAATCATGATGAAGGAGCATGAATTGTAGTTGTAAATCTAATTTTCGGGTAGTTCGAAGCCGGAAATATCACAGTCAGGTTCGACAAATTTGTTTACATCGAATTTGAGATAACTGAAATCCTGGTCAGGCAATTCGTCGAGGCTCACAAGATTTATTGTATCGAAAGCAGTTACATCAAATTTGAGATAACTAAATTCCTGTTCGGGCAATTCGGAAGGGATGATTTCAGCCTCAGGCATATAATCCGAAACATCGAAGCGCAGGTAACTGTAATCGGGATCATAATCTGCAACCATCGGGCTGTTTATTGTTCCGGTTGCCGGGCTTGTGATTTTTTCAATGGCCTTAACTTCAGTGGAGATTGCAGCCTCATCCTTCGGGTGAGCATCTTTATGGAAAGTAGTAGCAGAATATTTGGTTGGAACAGAGTGGTTAACTTTCACATTACCGGGTGACGACAGCAGGACTGTGCTTAATATGATGATGAGGCTTAAGGTTTTCATGACATTGTTTTTAAAGCCGGTATCTAATATTTAGTTTTCGGTAATATGACGTCGGTGGTTCAATAAAGTTACACAACGAATAAAAAAAAGAGGTTGCCGGCAAGGGCAACCTCTTTTATAAAAATCAGAGCGTTTTTTATTGTTTTCCGCCGCCGTCCCACCATACACGCTGTGCATGTGAGTCTTCGCCCATCCTGACAACCGCAGCTTTCACGTTGGTTTCATTCAGTGTGTATTCTGAGCTTGGATATTTGAACCTTGCAACAATATCAGCGCCAGATTCACTGCCGGGAACCGGTGTAAATACGATTTCGGTGCCATCATCTTTAACATAGGTTACTTCCCCTGGCTTCACAAGCGATTTGGGATAGCCAGTTCTTCTGTACTCTGCCCATGCTTCGGCTGATTGTTTTACCAGGTGAATATACTTCTGTGTAATCACCATTTCTTTCTTCTGTTCAGTGGTGGCATCAGCGAATTTAGCCATAACGGCATCTACGTAACCGTTGTCTTCAGCTCCCCATTGTTCAAGTGAGGCAACAATGCCATTCCTGAACCAGTCGGCATCCCAGCCTTCGATTTCGGATACCATGAAGCACACGGTCGGATAATCGAGAAATGTTGAAGGAAAATTAGGACTCGTAAGAGGATTAGCTGTATTATAAAGGCTGATGCGCTTGCTGCTGCCCGAGGTGGACCACCATGATTGAGTCTGGCCATCGCTCATGCCGTAAGGAACGCCAAACTTTGTGTAACCAGCGTTGAGTGTAAGAACGGGATAACGGGGATCCTGTATTCCTTCGAAAGGATTCGTCCAGTTGAGGTAGCTGTTGCCTTTCAAGGTTTCAATGAATCTTTGGCAAAATGAGAAGTCATTTCTGCCACTGACGAAGAAACCATTGTACCAGGGAGCTTCGTTGGGAGCACCTGAAGTACTGAATTCGCACCTGGCGTTGTCATCATTTGATTCGAATACGCCATCAGCAATAGCATCCTGTGCAATGGCAAGGTAGCTTGCATCGACATTTGATGCCCTGAGAGCGAGGCGAAGACGAAGTGAGTTGGCAAACTTTATCCATTGCGAGAGGTCTCCGTTGTAAAGCAGGTCGCCACTGGTAAAGCCTGAAGCTCCTTCATCATTAAGCACAGTTAAGTCGGCAGCAGCCTTATCAAGGGTGCTTATCAGACCATCATAGACATCTTTCTGGGGGTCATAGGCTGGCTGCGGATATTTTTCCAGTTGCAATGCTTGTTTGTAAGGAATATCTCCGAAATAGTCAGTGAGAAGCTGCAATCCCCAGCTCTTCATGATTTCAGCAACAGCAATCTGCATGGTATTACTACCATATAAAACTGCATATTTATCCTTGGTTGCCGGATCAGTGTTGAGGTTAATAATCTGCTGAAGGTTATTTAGATATAGATAATTGTTTCTGAAAAAGCCATCAGTCACATTAACCCTGAAGGAATAACGGTCTTCCGAGGTATAGTTGCGCTGTGAGAAGTGCTGGCAGGCAAGGTCGGATTGACGAGCCGAATACCATACATCAAAGTCGTTGTATGCTAAATCGCGGATAGCCTGGCTTAGTAATGCAGCAGTTGAAGCTTCCGTAGGCGCATTAGGATTTGTATTGATTTTATCAAAGTCCTTTTCGCAACCGGCTAGCATGAATAATGCTAATGCCGTGAATATTACGCTGTATCTTTTAATTGTTTTCATTTTCAAGACGATTAGAAGTTAAAGTTTAGACCAAAACCATAGGATACAGTACTCGGTAAGTATCCGCCTTCAAGCCCTTGTGCATTGCTGCCGGCCATCTGCAGGTATTCGGGGTCGAAATGTTCGGTTGCTGCACCAAAAATTGCAAGGTTGCGTCCAAAAGCAGAGATTTTAACGCCTTTGATTGGGCCTGTATATTTTGCCGGTAAAGCATATCCGATGCGTATTTCCCGAAGTTTAATGAAGTCGGTGCTGAAGATGCTCTGCATATCCGGACCATCATAATGATGTTCAGCCCAGGCCTGGCCATCAAGACGGGTGGTATTCTTAACCGGTGTTGCGGATACGTTACCTTCTGCGTCAAGATAAGTAATTTCATGAGTGACACTGTTGTATTTGCCATAAACGCCTTCGAGCAGAACTCCACCGCCATCTTCTATAGATTCACGGATGTTTACACCGTTTTCGTTGGTTTTGGCTGATTCTTCGAGAATACCTGAATACATACCCCACATGTATGAGAGGTAGTACATGTTTCCGCCGCGCTGCATATCGAATAAGATGCTAAGGTCAATACCTTTATAGGTAAAGGTATTGGTTAAACCTGCAGTGAAATCAGGTGTGACATTGGCGAGAGGCCTGATTTCGGAAGGAAGGTAGTTGCCGCTGGGGCCTACAATGATATTGCCCGCTGCATCTTTCACATAATCAGTACCATAGATGATAGGATAAGTCATGCCGACAAAAGCGCCGCTCTGAACCTTGAAAGGACCGCTACCGAGAGTAAGGTAATCAAGTCCCGGTGCAATTTCTTCAACTTTATTTTTAAGCGTGGCAATGTTCAACAGTACATCCCATGTGAAGTCTTTCTTCTTTAAGGGGGTTCCTGATAATGCCAGTTCTAAACCCTTGTTGGTCATTGAACCTGCATTGATATTCTTATTGGCATATCCGGTTGCTCCCGAAACTCTTACTGATACTATCTGATCAGTGGTCTTCTTGTAGAAGTAAGAAATATCGAGTCCCAGTTTGTTCTTGAAGAATTTGAGCTCGGTTCCAATTTCCCATGAAGTGGTGCGTTCGGGTTTCAGATCTGGATTAGCAAGAGTATTGGGATAACTCATACGGGGATTCTGTTCAAGTTCGGCATCCATGAAGGTGGAATTAACCGTAACGTAATTGAGAAGTTCGTATGGCCCTGTATCATTACCTACCTGTGCGATACCGCCCCTTAACTTGGCGAATGACAACACTCTGTTGTTCTTCAAACCTTCGAGTTCAGTTAAAATATAGCTGAGTGTGGCTGAAGGATAGAAATAAGACCTGTTGCCTTCGGGAAGTGTGGATGACCAGTCATTACGTCCAGTAAGTTCAAGGAATGCTATACGGTTGTAGTCGAGGCTTACATTGGCATATGCACTGTTGATCCTCTTCCAGGCCATATAATCATATACTGTGGCTTTGTTAAGTGAGTTGGAGAGGTTATACAGGTATGGCTGAATTAGCCCGCCCACTGTAACACCACCGTCTCTCCATAATTTCCTGTCCATTCTGTTTGCACCAAGGATGGTAACCATTCCCAGTTTATCGTTCGCAAACCTTTTGTCGATGGTAAAGAATGCTTCAGAGTTCACTTCAAGGTAACTCCTGACATCTTTCAGGTATTCTGAAATTGCCTGCGAACCGATAGCAAACCTTTCTTCGGAAGCCAGTTTGTAAAAATCAACCCCCATGCGGCCGGTAAGTTTCAGCCAGGGAGCAAATGAAAGATTAAGGCCATAGTTACCATATACACGATCCCTGCGGTCGTTCTGATAGTTTTCATAGCTGCTCCAGTATGGATTATCAGTGTATGCCGGTGTAGGATCATTGTAATCGGTTCTGTTCCAGGTTCTCTGAGATCCGTCAGGATTTTTGTAGTCTTCCAGTTCCTTGTAATCAATGTTGGTGTGAATCCACTGCCACATCTTTTGTACAGGGTTACGATCGCCATAACCAGTTTCGGGACGACCAACAGCAACGTTCTGTACATAGTTTGCATTGAAGAAACCGTCGATTATCTTGCTTATTTTGGAGTTTGCACTAAGGTTTACAGTATTTCTTTTAAGGGTACTATTCGGGTAGATACCTTTAACATCCATATTGGTATAGGAAAGCCTTACACCGCTATTGGCATTGCTGGCTGTAACAGCCACGTTATTTGTGAAATTAACACCTGTCCTGAAGAAATATGTATAGTCATTTTCCGGATAAGCCCAGGGTTTTTCAACCATATAATTTTTAGTATCCCAGGGATCGTAGGCATTCCAGTACAAAACTTTTACATTTGGATCAAGTTTCGGTCCCCAGCTTTCGTCAGTAGCGTAATCAGGATAAAGATAAGTACGTCCGTTTTCTTCAAAGCTGAGTAAATCACCATAGCCGCCTCCATATAACTTTTGGTATTTAGGGAAGTATTTAGCCTGGTCGAAACTTACGCTGGAGTTAACTGACACGCCAAGAGTTTTTCCGGCTGTGGCGGCACCTTTTTTGGTTGTGATCATAACAACGCCGTTGGCAGCGCGTGAACCGTACAGGGCTGATGCACTTGCACCTTTTAGAATGGAAACGGATTCTATATCATCCGGATTGATATCCTGTGCAAGGTTACCAAGGTCATAACCTCCGGCGCCGGTGGCACCATAGGAATAGTCGGAGTTGTCGAGAGGAATACCATCGACGACAAAGAGTGGTTGGTTGTTCTTGGTCAGAGAGGTGTTACCACGGATATTAATCTTGGCACCGCCGCCCATCTGTCCCGAAGCACCTGTAACCTGCACCCCGGCAACACGACCGGTTAGAGAGTTTACAACATTGGTTGAGCGGACTTTGGCCAGGTCATCGCCTTTAACATCTTGAACGGAATATCCGAGCGATTTCTTTTCGCGCGAGATACCAAGGGCAGTAACAACAACCCCTTCAATGACTTTGGCTTCGCTTTCCAGCGCAACATCAATCACGTTGGATGCGCCAAGAGCAATCTCCTGGGTTTTCATCCCGATGAATGAAAAGATTAGAGCTGTTGCATTTTTTGGCACGGCAATCTGGTACTTACCGTCAATATCGGTAAGCATACCTGTTGTAGTGCCTTTTACAAGGACCGTGACACCGGGCATGCCCAGGCCGTCCTCAGCACTGGTAACTTTGCCCGTAATCGTACGTTGTGCAAGCACCTGCAGGCTTGTAAATACCAACAGTGCAAGCAGTAAGCTTAGTTTTCTCATAAATTGTTGATTTTGGTTAGTTAGGTTTGTAAATGATTGACTTGTCGGTTGTGTTTTGTTTTCTGGTTTTCTGTTTCTTGTATTTCTGGTTTTTGGTTAGTAAATTATGTTGAGATGAATGTGATTTCCTGTTGTTTAATGCAATGAACTGAATTATAAGAGTTTAACCGGGTATTCGATGGTCATTGTTACTTGATTCCTGAATGAACGGTTGAAATTACTAATATTTCAACCCGATTGATACACACAGTATCAAAAGTTTTTTCGAAAAGGCAAAAAAAGTTCGTTAGTTTTATTTTTTCTCGATCGGCAGGCTATTGAAAGCAGGTTTAACATTTATTCCAAAGTAACCTTTAACTATCACGAAAACAGCTTTATGGGCATGTTTCAGGTTGGTTTTCCTCTCTAAGACAAGGTGTTTTGCTGCTACAAAAATAATTATCTTTTAATCGGATGATATTTTCAATCAAGAAAAATGTGGTTTTCATTGTTCAAAATAAACATTTGTCAGGAGATCGGGGTGGTTTCATCATCATTTCTTAAGAATATCAGCCTTGAATATATGGCAGCAACGAATAGGTTCAGAATGTTATACATGAAAGTACCAATTGATTTGACTCAACATTCTGATCGGTGCAAATAATTAACGAGAATACAACTATTTCATTGATTTTAGAAATGTTGCATATCCGAAAATAAAAACGACAGTAACCAGTATTGTTGCGAAAGGCATCCTGAATCCATGTATAAAAACGAGTGGCAGTATCAGCAATATTATTTGTGCTGTGGTATAAAGGTGAAAGCCTGTTTTCCGAAGTTTCCACATCATGATGGCGCCATACAACGAAATGCAGTAGAGGAAAGCGCTCAGGAGAAAAAATGTACGACCGGCTGATAACATCATCTTTATCAGTTCTTTTTCATCTTCACCTAATGCCCCCATATCGGCCGAAAGAAAAATGTTGTAAAACGCCCCGATGATGAAATAGGCAAACAAAGCGAGACCGCTTCCAATAAAAGTGAGAACACACAGGAATTTAAGCAAACCTGTTTGCGGTGTAATGCTCGGTTCTGGCTGTGGATTATGTTGTTCTTCCATGTTTATTCTACAAGGAGTTGGATCAGCTTAATCTGCCGATTTGTTTTTCAACAGCATCAAGTATTTCGCATGATTTTACCAATTCCTTCATACGGTTATGATCGGGGTATAAAGGCCGGTCAATGTCGAGATAATCAACATGTTTGCGAATGATTTCATGGGCTTTTTGCGTTCCTTCGCCAAATTTGTAAGGTGTTTCGAGTTTGGTACGCAGGTCGAGCGCCTGGGCTGCAGCAAAAAGTTCAATTCCCAGTACACCGTATGCGTTGTCGAGTATCTGGAAGTTCTTTAATGCTGTGTTCATCCCCATCGAAACGAAGTCTTCCTGGTCGGCTGCAGCCGGAATACTGTGGATGGAAGCAGGAGTTGAGAGAATTCGTTGTTCAACAATCTGCATATCAGCAGTGTACTGACTGAGCATGAGTCCCGAGAACATGCCCGGATTGGCTGTCAGGAAAGGTGGAAGCCCTACGCTTAACGCAGGATTGTTGAGGCGGTTCATGCGGCGTTCGCTGAGTACCGATACCATTGTAACTGCAGCGCCAACCATATCCATCGGCAACGATACCGGTGATCCCTGGAAATTGGCACCCGAAAGTTGCAGGTTTTCTTCAGCAAAAAAGATGGGATTGTCGCCAACGCCGTTCAGCTCGGTTTCAACCTGCTGCCGTGCCCATTTAACCGCATCGTGCGCTGCACCAATCACCTGGGGCGTTGACCTCATGCTGTAGGCATCCTGAACTTTAACTTTAAGCCTCTTTTCAAATAAATCGCCGCCAGCGGCTACTTTTCTGATGGCGGCGGCACTTCTTATAGCTCCGGCGAAGCCTCTGACCTCATGAATTTTATGATTGTAAGGCCCAAAGTTAGCTTTGAGAGCTTCGAGCGTCATGGCGCAGGCTATCTCTGCCTGCTTCAGCCAGTTATCGGTATCATACAGCATGAGTGCGCTCATGGCTGTAAGCACATTTGAACCGTTTATTGCGGCAAGTCCGTCGCGTGCTTCGAGGCCGGGTACCGGGATGCCTGCCCTTCTGAATGCTTCTTTTCCTTCAAGTAATTCACCTTTAAAATATGCATGCCCTTCACCCATCATAAGCAATGCTATCTGCGACATGGGAGCAAGGTCGCCACAGGCGCCAACCGATCCTTTGCGGCATACAAAAGGCGTCACGTGGCGGTTGAGCATTTCAACCAATGTTTGCGTTATTTGCAGACGGTTTCCGGAGTTGCCGTGGGCATGTACATTAATACGTCCCAACATGGCGCCACGCACCCATTCAACAGGCATGGCTTCGCCAATACCTGCGGCATGATTATAAACAAGGTATTTTTGAAAATCTTTAACCTGGTCATCCGAAAGCACCATTTCAGAAAATTCGCCGATGCCTGTATTAATACCGTACATGATCTCATGCGCATCAATTTTCTTTTCAAGCATGGCACGGCATGCATTTATTCGTTTCACGGCATCGGGGTGCAGTTCAACCTGTTGTTTATGACGTGCAACATTTACTACATCCTCGATGGTGAGGTTATTTCCGGTAATGACCAGTGTCATGGATTTGTTGTTATTTGTTGAACAATAGTGGCAAATATCAAGAAAAAACGCCTGCCAACAACCTGAATACCCAATATTTTTTGCTTTTAAAGGTTACGGGCAGGTATAGCTTGTCTGTTAGTTTTCTTTTTGGAGGAATGATGTATCAGGCCGATATTCCCTGATAAAATTCAACGAGTTGTCAATCAGTTCATACATGAGGACATCATCGGTCACAAAAGGCACTGTTTTGCGGTAATCAGCAATAATGGCCTGAAGATAGGGTGATGTCTCACCAATTCCCCTGAATTCAAGCGCCTGGCAGGCGGTGAGCATTTCAAGGGCAAGTATCCTCTCAAGATTGTTTATCACTCTTACAGCTTTGGTAGCTGCATTGGCGCCCATGCTCACGTGGTCTTCCTGCTCATTGCTCGAAGTGATTGAATCAACCGACGCCGGTGTGCACAGTTGTTTATTCTGGCTTACTACTGATGCTGCAGCATATTGAGGGATCATAAACCCGGAATTAAGCCCCGGATGTGCAACCAGGAATTCAGGCAAGCCCCGTTGACCAGAAATGAGGCGATAAATCCGTCGTTCGGCAATGTTGCCAAGCTCGGCAAGCGCTATCGAAACAAAATCGAGGGCAAAAGCAAGCGGTTCACCATGAAAGTTGCCACCCGAAAGGATCTTATCCTCATCGGGGAAGATGGTCGGATTATCAGTCACTGAGTTTATCTCAGTGAGAATCACACTGCCAAAATAGGCGGCCGTGTCTTTCACAGCCCCGTGAACCTGCGGAATACAGCGAAATGAGTAGGGATCCTGTACTGCTTTCCCGGTTTTACCGATCAGGCGGCTGCCTTCAAGCATCATCCTTATATTGGAGGCAGTTTCCTGTTGTCCTTTATGCGGCCTGATTGCATGGAGTTCGGATAGAAACGGATCGATACGCCCGTTATAGGCTTCAATGGCAATGGCTCCTATCATGTCGGCAAGGTATAGCAATCGCTTTGCCTTGAGCATCACATAAACGCCATGTGCGCTCATAAACTGGGTTCCATTCAGCAAGGCAAGCCCTTCCTTTGATTGCAGCTCGACAGGAGAAAGGCCGAGAACTTTATTCAAATTTGACGAAGGAATGATTTGTCCTTTGTAGTGAACTTCGCCAAGGCCGAGCAATGGTAGTACCAGGTGTGCAAGGGGAGCGAGGTCGCCCGAAGCCCCAAGAGAGCCAAGTTCGCGTACAACAGGCAAAGCACCATGGTTGTATAAATCGAGCAACCGTTGTACGGTAGCTACCTGCACTCCGGAATTGCCTTTGGCAAGCCCCCATGCCTTGAGCAGGAGCATGAGTTTTACAATTGTATTGTCAACAGGGGCACCCAGGCCACAGGCATGCGATACTACAAGGTTTCTCTGAAGTTGTGCCAGGTCATGGGTCGAGATGGTGCGGTTGCAAAGCGATCCAAAACCGGTGGTTATGCCGTACAATGGTTCCCTCTGCTGAAGAATTTTTTCGTCGAGGTATTTGCGGCAGCGTTGTATGCGTTGAACAACTTCGCGGCTGAGTTCGGCATGTGTGCCGAGGGTGAGAGCCGATTCGAGAATTTCAAACGTAAGCGGCTGCGAATCAATGAGTAAATTCATAACAATGGATTGATTTTCAAGATGATAAATAATTTTGCCTTACAGGCTGTTCAGGTAATATTACAGTGTAACAAAACCTTCTACAGTGCGGTGCGGCTGATTTGTATCTTGAATTTCAGGTTCCAGTTATTCATTTTACAGGCGCAAGGAATTACAGATTGAGTCCGAGAAGTTTTGCAATTATCTCAGCCGGGCTGAACATTTGCTGCTCTCCGGTAAGCATATTTTTTAGCTGGTACAGCCCGGTTTTGAGTTCATCACTGCCAATGATCACCACGTATGGTATCTTTTTCTGGTCGGCATAAGTGAATTGCTTCTTCATTTTGGCAGGCTCGGGGTATATTTCGGCGGCAATATGTGCTTTTTGAAGCAGGTGCAGGAACGACAAACCGGCCATTTCGGCTTCGCCGCCAAAATTGGCTACCATTACGCGGACTGAGTGTGCGGTTGACTCAGGAAAGAGGGCGAGTTCGTTCATGACGTCATAGATGCGGTCAGCGCCAAAAGATATCCCGACTCCCGAAGTACCCGGCATCCCGAAAATGCCGGTAAGGTCGTCGTAACGCCCGCCGCCACTGATGCTGCCAAGTTGAACATCGCGCGATTTGATTTCAATGATCGCGCCTGTATAATAATTGAGTCCGCGGGCAAGCGTCAGATCGAGCTGAACGGTTGAGCCGACCTTCAATGCTTCCAGGAAACCGAAGACGGTTCGCATTTCTTCGATGCCTTTGAGCCCCGTTTCTGATGCTGCAAGTATCTCGCTCAATTTGCCAAGTTTCTCATGGTTTTCACCTTGCAGATGCAGAATGGGCTGCAACCGCTCAATTGCAGTTTCAGATAAGCCTTTTTGCCGCAGTTCATTGTTTACCGCTTCGGCTCCGATTTTTTCAAGCTTATCAATGGCTACTGTGAAATCAGTGATCCTGTCGGACTCGCCGATGATTTCGGCAATGCCGGCCAGTATTTTCCGGTTATTGAGTTTGATAATTACTTCAAATCCAAGCTTTTGAAAAATATCCTCGGCTATTCGCACCATTTCGGCTTCATAGATGAGCGAATTGCTGCCTACCACATCAACATCACACTGGTAAAATTCGCGGTAACGCCCTTTTTGAGGCCTGTCGGCACGCCAAACGGGCTGAATCTGGTACCGTTTAAATGGGAAAACAATTTCGTTGCGGTGCTGAACAACAAAGCGGGCAAACGGAACAGTGAGATCGTAGCGTAATCCTTTCTCACTGATATTTTTTAAAAGTTTACCGGAATCTTTTTCTGCCAGTGCTTTTTCGTCACAGCCCGAGAGGAAATCACCTGAATTCAGGACTTTGAACAGAAGTTTGTCGCCTTCTTCACCATATTTACCCAGCAGTGTAGAAAGGTTTTCCATGGCCGGGGTTTCGATAGGCTGGTAACCATACAGGGTAAAAACGCTGCGAATGGTATCGAAGATGTAATTGCGGCGGGCCATTTCAAGCGGTGTGAAATCGCGGGTTCCTTTGGGTATCGTTGGGGTGGACATGGCGGTGATTGAAGTTTGAGGTTTCAAGTTTAGTGTTTGAAGTTCCGGTTCCGAACTTCATCATCCTGATACAGGTGCAAACTGGTTAAAATTGTTATTTGTTGCTAAGTTGCTGTATTATAACCAACTATTTACTATTAGCAATCCAGAAAGCATTCAGGACTCTTATCAATTAACTGTTCTCAATTCTCCAGTTTTATTCCCAGTTTATCAAAAACCGATTGAAGGAATATTTTACTGTCGGTTGTACCTTCTTTGGGAGCAAAAGGAGCTGAACTGCCTTCGGTATGGGGAATGAACGGACCTTCTTTTATTTCATAAACCACCGATCCGCTTTCGAGCGAAGTAAGCATATGGAATGTGTTTTCCTCAAATTCAACGCCCGAAACGCCTGTCGTGTGGCTTAATATGGCATGGTCGCAAATGCTACCGTCATCGTTAAATGTCACAGCCAGCACAGTGCCGCGAAGCAGTATAAACGCTTCCTCCTTGGTTTCGTGCTTATGCGGACGGATGTATGTCCAGGGCTCCAGTGCATTGAGCAGGCGCTGAACGGGGTCGCTCAACTCGGGATGGAAGTTATGGTTCATGCGCCTTCGCGGTGAAGTTTTCGCCTTCGCGATTACCTCGTCAATCAATGTATCGGTGATTTTAATCATAATTTTTTAGTGGTACTGATGATCAGGCTGTCAGTTTTTTGTATTTGATGCGTTTAGGGCCTTCATC
>JAKLFM010000081.1 GCA_022711175.1 Bacteroidota bacterium
TTGCCGATTCGTTTTATTATTATGTCCGTGGCCCGGTACAAATCGTCGAACTTCCCGAAGGTATCACCGAAGGAATCAATTACTTGAACAACTCATCGGCCGTACTTTGCCTCTACGCCCCGATGAAGGAATATGCTTACCTGCTCGGCGATTTCAACAACTGGCTTCCTGATGAAGCGTTTTACATGAAGCAAACTCCTGATGGAAAAAGGTTCTGGGTGCAGGTTGACGGGCTCATTCCCGGCAAGGAATACATTTTTCAATACCTCGTTGACGGCAATATTCGTATCGGCGATCCATATGCCGAAAAGGTAAGCGACCCATGGAACGACCCATATATTGATGCTTCCACCTACCCGGGCATGATTCCTTACCCTGTCGGGAAAACCTCGGGAATAGCTACTGTACTGCAAACCGACAAACCGCAATACAACTGGAAAAACACCTCTTTCGAGCCACCGGCAAAGACCAGCCTCGTCATTTACGAACTTCTGATCCGCGATTTTACCGAGAAGCACACCTTTCAATCGGTGATTGATACGCTTGGTTATCTGAAAAGCCTTGGCATAAACGCGATTGAATTAATGCCGGTTAGCGAATTCGAGGGCAACTCGAGCTGGGGCTACAACCCGAATTATTATTGTGCCGTGGATAAATATTACGGTCCTGAAAATAAGTTCCGCGAACTGATTGATTCTTGCCACAGCCGGGGAATTGCGGTGATCATGGACGTGGTGTTCAACCATGCCTTCGGCACTTCGCCTTATGTTATGCTTTACTGGGACAAAGCCAATAACCGCCCGGCCGCTAACAGCCCATACTACAATCCCACAGCAAAACATCCTGCCAACGTTGGCTTTGATATGAACCACGAATCAGCCGACTCGAAATATTATATTTCAAAAGTGATCCGTCATTGGTTGACCCAATTCAAGGTTGACGGTTTTCGGTTTGACCTTTCGAAAGGTTTTACCCAGGTGTATTCGGCTGACTACGATCCATGGGCTAACTACGACGCTTCGCGTATCGCTATTCTTACGGCATACAATGATACGGTAAAGGCTATCAATCCCTCAGCATTTCTTATTCTTGAGCATTTCGGCGATAACGACGAAGAATCGGTGCTCGCGGCAAGGGGAATGATGCTTTGGGGAAACATGACAGGCAACTATGGCAATGCCGCCACCGGTAATAATTCATCTAGCAATTTATCCGGCTGCTCCTACACTTCTCGTGGATGGACGCAGCCCAACCTCGTCGGATACATGGAAAGCCACGACGAAGAAAGGCTGATGGCTAAATGTAAAAACGACGGGAAATCTTTCGGTACCTATAATATTAAAGAAACCAACACAGCCTTGGCGCGCGGCGGATTGCTTGCCACATTTTTCTTTACAATACCCGGCCCAAAAATGGTCTGGCAGTTTGGCGAACAAGGATATGATTATTCCATAAACTGGCCGTCAGGCACACAGGATGACCGGCTGACGCCTAAACCGCCGCGCTGGGATTACCTCGAAAACTATGAACGCCTGATGCTGTTCAAGGATTATGCCGGGCTTATTGACCTGAAAACCACCAACTCACTTTTCGCGACAACTGATTTTTCATTGGATGTGAGCAGCGCTATGAAGAAAATAAGGTTGCGCAACAGCGAGATGTCAGCGGTTGCTCTTGGCAATTTCGATGTAAAGGAAGGCTCTATTACACCCAACTTTTACAGCACAGGCACCTGGTACGACTATATGACCGGCGACTCCATCACGGTAACTGACGTAAATGCGGCAATGACGCTTGCCCCCGGCGATTACAAGCTTTACCTTTCGAAAAACGTCGTCAATCCATATAGCATTTCCGAAAAGCTCCCGGGAAATATCCTGGTGAAAGTTGCGCCAAACCCGGTGAGCGATATTGCAACCATCAGTATTACAAGCCAGGGACTGAAAAAGTGCTCCATACGTTCGTTCGATGCCAATGGCAGTCCTTCAGGAATCCTGTACGACGGGAAATTCTTTAACGACCTGGAAATCAAATGGAAACCTGAAAACAAGGGTCTTAACCTGCTTCGGTTTGAAATTGACGGGAACGTAACCGTAAAAAAAGTGATCGTGCTGTAAGGCTTATGCTGACTCCCTGACCTTCATTACGGGTTTAAAAGTGATAGTCTGGGGGCTGATGGCTGCACCCGGGTTGTTGAGCCTTTGAAGCAATAATCTTACTGAAGCCCTGCCCATTTCGTATCCTTTTTGCACTACCGTTGTTAATTCGGGATGTATGATTTTGGCATTGGGGCCATCGCCAAATCCAACTACGGCAATGTCGTCAGGAACCCTGAAACCGGCCTTTTGCAATACCTGTATGGCGGCAATGGCCGTGCTGTCGTTAACGGCAAATACGCCATCGATGCGTGGGGCAAGGTCGATGATGTGCTTTTCGAGTGCCATTACTTCCTCGGGTGTGTCGCATTTGAGGGTGAGTTCTTCCTTTATTGGCAGTCCTTTATTCTTTAGTGCTTCGCAGTAACCCTCGTACCTTCCTTTACCAATTATCAGATGTTGCGGCGCCGCCAGGTGCAGGATGTTTTTGCAGCCTCGTTTCAGTAGGTGCTCAGTGGCAATACGGCCACCATGAAAATCGTCGGTAACGATGCGGTCAGTTTCAATATCGGGACAAATCCTGTCGAAAAAAACAATCGGCAGCCCTGATTCAAAGGCTTCGATAAACGGGTCGAACGTTTGTGTGGTTTTGCTCAACGAAACAAGTATGCCGTCAACCCGGTGATCGATAAGCGTTTGCAGGTTAATAGCCTCGCGGTGCTGGTTCTCATTGCTCTGGCAAATAATAAGGTTGTATCCTTCCTTGTAGGCTAGTTCCTCCATGCCGCTGATCACCGACGAAAAATAATGGTGAACAATAGCCGGTATGATGAGCCCGATGGTATATGATTTTTGCCTGCGCAGGCTCAGTGCCAGCACATTGGGACGATAATTCACCTGTTCGGCGTATGTCTTTATCATCAGTTTGGTCTCGGGACTGATGTCGGGATGGTCTTTCAACGCCCTCGAAACGGTGGAGACTGATACCCCGAGATTCCGGGCAATATCTTTGATGGTAAGGGGTGCTGGTTTGGTCATAGGTGATGCGGTTAATTGAATATGGCTGATTGGCAAAAGGTTACCGGGAATTACTTCGCCGGAAAGGTATAGGGATAATTCATATAGTTGATCGCCGGAAGCGTGTTCCCGCTGAAATCAAAAAACGTGGCATTTTCCCATGATGAACCTGTCCCCCAAAGATCTTTCATCTGCGATGTTATCCAGGCTGGTTCCCAGTAAACAATCCCTCTCCCGCCGCCATCAATCACTTCCTGCGCCAGCGCTTTCATCAGGCTTAGCTGTCCTTCTGGAGTGTATGGATAACCCGCAAAAGCAGCCTGGCCTCCCAACAGGTTGGTATAATTATCGTTGCCGTCGGTTGTCCAGGGATAAGCGGTTTCGAGGATCATTACCTCTTTACTGAATTTTTCCCTGAGCCTGCCGGTAACATAACTGATGTTCGACAACTTGACAGAGGTATGCCACAATGGATAATACGAATATCCTATAACATCGAAATCGTTCACCGCGCCTTCCGATATCAGTTGGTCGAAAAACCACTCTGCATTACCCGGGTCGGCAATGTGAAGTGCAATTTTCACACTCTTACCTTGTCCGGCTGATACATCTCTCACCGCTTTTATCGCGCTGTTGATCACCGAACCGAAATCAGCCCAGTGATTATTACAGCAATTCAGGTTCGGGAAGCCGGTTTGTATGCCCGAATAACAAATTCCGCAGTTAATTTCATTGCCAAGCTGCACCATATAGGGCAGTAAACCTTTCCCTTTCAGGTAGTTGAGCACTTTGTAAGTATAGTTATACACTGAATCTTTCAGGATATCGAGATTCTTAATTTCAGCCCAGGCCGCCGGCACTTCCTGGTTCCCTGCATCGGCCCAGGTGTCGGAGTAATGAATGTCGAGGCACACTTCCATATTGTTTTGTTTCGCCCTCAGCATGCCTGCTTCAACATCGGCAAGATCATTATAGAGCTTTGTGCCTGAAGCGCCATAAACTTCTTTTGTCCACTGCGGGTTGTGCCAAAGGCGTAAGCGAACAAGGTTAGCACCGTGGTTCCTGAGGATGGTAAAAGGGTCGCCGGCAATGCCCGAATCGGCATAAGCGCCTCCGTGTTCTTCAACCTGGTTCACCACCGAAAGGTCGTTGCCCTGGCAGAATTTATCAATGTTGTAATATACTGCCGTAAGCGTATCGCCGGGCGTTCCGGGATTGCCCGTATCCTTGCAGCCGGCTCCCTGCAAGGAAAGTAAAACAGGTATAGTCAATGCCTGAATGTACAGTGAATATCTGGTAAGTAGCGCTCGTTTCATCTGGGTTTTAAATGGTTGATTTACCTTGTTCTGTTTGTATAAATTGTTCCTGCTATAGTAATTAAGGTACTCCAAAGGTAAATATTTTGAACTGCATACAATTGCATGAATCCTTCAGCATTTTCGAAAGAGCAGAAAGCGGATTACGAAAGAAGGTCGGCAACTTATTGTATGGTTTATAACATTTCTCTTACATCAGAATGAAAGTAAAGCCCGGGCTGATCAAGATTTTTTCTGTTAAAAAGCATATCTTCGGTAAGGGTTTATACACAGCATACTTGCAAAGTTTACGTAATGTTATTACGAAAGTCGGCGATAATAGCTTATGCAAACGTTTGCGGAAACGGTTTCGTAAAAAAAAGTTGAAATATCCTCAAAATCAGCACTTAGGATGGAACAATTTAATAAAAGTTTTTTTAGCTTTGGGCTTTCAATTCCTGCTCGGAAATACGCTTTTAACCTTTCAATTATCACTTCGCACAATGCCGAACCAAATTGTTTATTGAAATTAGTTTACAAACCATAAATCAACTCAACTAATCATTAACAAATGTTTAATTACTCAAAACCAGTTCTATGAAGAAACAAACTAAACTCTTACGGGTAGTGTTGCTTCTCCTGTCATGGGCAGTTACATCCTTTGCCATTGCCCAGGATGTAAAGATTACAGGAAGAGTGACTGATGCATCCGACAACTCAACGTTGCCAGGGGTATCAATTGTTGTCAAAGGCACGACAACGGGAACCGTTACCGACCTCGACGGCAAGTTTGCCCTCACGGTAAAACCGGATGCTACCCTGGTGTTCTCATTTATCGGGTACACAACGCAGGAAGTTGCTGTCGGCGCCCAGCGCACCCTCAACATTGCTTTACAGCCTGCCGTTACCGGCCTCAGCGAGGTTGTGGTTATCGGCTACGGCCAGGTTAAGAAAGGCGATGCCACCGGCGCTGTTGCAGCCATCAGCACCAAGGACTTTAACAAAGGCGCCATTGCCTCCCCGCAGCAACTCATGGTGGGTAAAGTAGCCGGTGTTACGGTTACCTCTTCAGGCGGCGCTCCCGGCGGCGATGCCACCATCCGTATCAGGGGCGGGTCATCCATCAATGCATCCAACGATCCTCTTATCGTTATTGATGGTGTGCCAGTTGACAATTCCGGCATTTCGGGGGTTCGTAGCGGCCTCAGCATGGTTAACCCCAACGATATTGAAACATTCACCGTGCTTAAGGATGCCTCGGCAACTGCCATTTACGGTTCACGCGCCTCGAACGGGGTTATCATGATCACCACCAAGAAAGGCAAAGCCGGCGAAAAAATGCACGTTGAATACAACGGTAACCTATCGTACTACACTATACCCAAAATGATTGATGTACTGAGCGCCGACCAGTTTATCACCCTCGAGAATGAGAAATTCCCCAACTACACTTCACTGCTCGGCACTGCCAATACCGACTGGCAAAAGGAAATTTATCAGAATGCTTTCAGTACCGACCATAATGTGAGCGTTACAGGCCAGTATAAAACCATGCCATACCGCGTATCAGCCGGCTACATGTGGCAGGATGGTATCCTTAAAACCGACAACATGAGAAGGACTTCGCTGGGTGCCAGCCTTAATCCTTCATTCCTCGACGATCACCTGAAAGTGAACCTGAATGGAAAATACATGTTCGTACATAACAGGTTTGCTGACAATGCCGCCATCAACCAGGCCCTCCAGTTTGACCCTACCAAACCCGTTACAGCCGACAATGAATCCGGCGGATACTGGGCATGGCTGCAGGAAAACGGTGACCCTGTTGACCAGGCTACCGATAACCCTGTTGCAACACTCATGCTAAAAGACGATCAGGCTGACGCGCTTCGTTTTATCGGTAATGCACAGTTTGACTATAAATTCCATTTCCTCCCCGAACTCAGGGCCAACATGAACATTGGTTACGATTACTCGGGCAGTGACGGCTCTGTTTATGTGCCAAAATTTGCTACCCTCAACTTTAATGACGGTGGTGTTGACCGTACATATGACCAGAAAAAAGAAAATACGGTTTTCGATTTCTACCTCAACTACGTGAAAGATGTGAAAGCGCTGGCCAGCAAGTTCGACCTGATGGGTGGCTACTCATGGCAGCATTTTTATACCTGGAACACAGATTATAACAGCAATGTTGATCATACTGAAACTTCTGTTGTTAAAAATGGAGGAGAATACTACCTGGTTTCATTCTTCGGGCGTTTCAATTATACACTCCTCGACAGGTACCTGCTCACCTTCACACTTCGCGACGACGGATCATCAAGGTTTTCGCCCGACACCCGCTGGGGTTTGTTCCCATCGGCAGCTTTTGCCTGGAAGATCAACGAAGAGCCTTTCCTGAAAAATGTGAAAGCCCTTTCGCAGTTGAAACTCAGGGTTGGCTGGGGTGTTACCGGTCAGCAGGATATAGGACTCGGTTACTATACATACCTCCCTCTTTATACATTAAGTGATCAGTACACCAGCTACCTCTTCGGCAATAACTATTATTACACCTATCGTCCCGAAGAATACGACGCCAATATAAAATGGGAAGAAACCGAAACAAGGAATATCGGCCTCGACTTCGGATTTTTTGATGATCGCATTACCGGATCAATTGAATATTATGAGCGCTACACCGCCGACATCCTTAACAGGATCCCGGTACCAGCCGGTACTAACCTCTCAAACTATGTTACAACAAACATTGGCGACATGGAAAATAAAGGATGGGAATTCAGCCTCGTAACCCGCCCGGTAGCCAAAGAAAACTTCAGTTGGGAAATTGGCGGCAACCTTACTATCAATAAAAACAAGATCACCAAACTTTCTCAAACGGATGATCCTGATTATCTGGGTATTCTCACAGGCGGCATAGCCGGTGGTGTTGGTAATACTATCCAGGTGCATAGTGTAGGTTACCCGATGAATTCATTCTTTGTTTACCACCAGGTTTACGACCAGGCAGGTGTACCTATCGAAGGATTGTATGTTGACGTGAACAATGATGGCCTTATCAACGACAGCGACCGCTATCGTTTCAAAAGCCCGAATGCCCAGTATGTTATCGGCGCTTCAACCAAGATCAGCTACAAGAAATTTGACTTTTCCTGCTCAGGGCGTGCCAATCTCGGCAACTATGTTTACGACAACGTGAATTCAGAAAACGGGACATACCATCGCCTATACAGGTCCGAAGGCCCATATCTGTCAAACATTGCTGCTTCGGTATTCGATGTTGACTTCACAAATCCGCAATACCTTTCGGATTACTTTATCCAGGATGCCTCATTCTTCAAGATGGATTACATCTCACTTAGCTACATGGTTGGCAACCTCTATAAAAACACGGCTAACCTCAGGCTTTCGTTTACTGTGAACAATGCCTTCACCATTACGAAATACAAGGGAATTGATCCTGAAATCTTCAGTGGTATTGACAACCAGGTCTATCCCAGGCCAAGGGTATTTGCACTCGGTGTAAACGTATTATTCTAACATTTAACCCTCACGAACATGAAAAGAATACTCAATATAACTCTCTTCATTGCCGGGATTGTACTGTTTACAGCTTCCTGTACCAAGGATTTGAATACAGTACCCATCGACCCGGATCAGGTCACTTCTGCGGCTATTTATGAAGACCCTGCTGCCTATAAAATGGTGCTTGCCAAGCTGTATGCCGGGCTTGCCGTTTCAGGACAGGTTGGCGCTGCAGGTAATGGCGACATCGAAGGTATTGACGAAGGATTCGGTCAGTATCTCCGCGGTTTCTGGTATCACCAGGAACTTACCACCGACGAAGCCGTTCTAGGCTGGAACGACCAGACCATCAAGGATTTCCATTGGCAGAAATGGGGATCGGGCGACGTATTTGTTGCCGCCATGTATTACCGCATCTTCGCTCAGATTTCGTTCTGCAACGAGTTTATCCGCGAAACATCGGATGCCAAACTCGACGAACGCGGTGTTACCGGAAGCCTGCGTACCGACATCGGTTATTACCGTGCCGAAGCTCGTTTCCTCCGTGCCCTCAGCTATTATCATGCACTCGATCTTTTCGGAAACACTCCATTCGTTACCGAAAACGATCAGGTAGGTGCATTCTTCCCGGTTCAAAAAAGCCGTGCCGATCTTTTCAACTATGTTGAAAGCGAATTGCTGGCCATTGAACCCCTGCTCAAAGACGCAAAAACCAATGAGTATGGCCGTGCCGACAAGGCCGCTGCTGATTTCCTGCTTGCCAGGTTATATCTGAATGCTGAGGTTTACACCGGTACAGCAAAATACACCGAATGTATAACCTATGCCAACAAAGTCATCAACTCGGGTTATACGCTCGATGCCAGCTATGAGAATATTTTCAAGGCTGATAATCACAACAGCCCCGAAATTATTTTCCCCGTTGCTTTTGACGGACTTCGGACACGCACATGGGGTGGTACAACATTTATTGTTCACGCTGCTGTAGGCGGAAGCATGGTTCCTGCCGAATTCGGTATAGGTGGCGGCTGGGGTGGTATCCGCACTACAAGTGCACTTGTGGATAAATTCGGCAACTCAGCTGCTAAAAGGATTTCTCCCACACCCCATGTTAAGAAGAATGCTTATACACTGCTTAACTGCCCCGGCTCATACCAGGGTTGGGATCCGGCCAAAACAACCACTGTGCTGGCATCAGTTAACAACGATGAACGCTACGAAGGATATCTCTATTTTGGCGATGCCGGAACACAGTTCAAATTTGCCAAAGGCTCATGGGATGTTAACTGGGGAGATAACGGCGCCGACGGCACCCTTGAACCCGGTGGTGATAACATACAGGTTGCCGAAGCAGGTTATTACAAAGTAAACGTTGACCTCAATTCATTCACCTACACCATCATGAAAACCGATTGGGGTGTGATTGGTTCAGCTACTGCTGATGGCTGGAATTCGGACCAGAACATGACTTTTGTTCCGGATGCCGAAAACAACCAGGCCGGGGTATGGAGTGTTACACTTCCGCTTGCTGCCGGTGAAATCAAGTTCCGCGCCAACGACGGGTGGGATCTCAACTATGGCGACTCGGGCAATAACGGTATTCTCGACCAGGGAGGCGACAATATTCCTATTCCCGAAGCCGGCGACTATACCATCACCCTTAAGCTCGGTGCTCCCGACTATACATACACCATTGAACGCCTCAGCATAGATGGACGCGCCATGTTCTGGACTGATGGTCAGACCCTCGAGATCAATGATATTGCTTCATTCACCGACGGATATGCCATTACAAAATGGAAAAATGTCACCAGCACCGGAGCCAAAGGTTCGGACGAAACTTTTGTTGATACCGACTTCCCGATGTTCCGCCTTGCCGATGCATACCTTATGTATGCCGAAGCCGTGCTGCGCGGTGGCAGCGGTGGCGATGCCGGAACTGCCTTGACGCTTGTAAATGCACTGCGCACAAGAGCCTACGGCGATTCGCACGGAAACATCGGTTCGGAAGATCTTACCCTCAACTTCATCCTTGATGAACGCGCACGCGAACTTTACTGGGAAGCTATCCGCCGCACTGACCTCATCCGTTTCGGGAAGTTCTCGACAGGTGATTACGTATGGCCATGGAAAGGCGGCGTGAAAGAAGGTGCAGCAACCGATGCGCACTTCAACATCTTCCCGCTTCCTTCGTCAGATGTTTCGGCCAACCCGAACTTAGACCAGAATCAAGGTTATTAATTCTGTAAAACCATAAGAAAATGAGAAAGATATCAATCCTTTTAACTTTAGTAGCCGGTGTCTTCATCTTTTTCGGGTGCGAGAAAGAAGCTGAGAAAATTACCATCAGCGCTAACCCGACGGCACCTGCATTCCAGGGATTTACCGATAACCAGAACACCGTTCTGTTATTGGCCGATGCCGCTACACCAATTACTTACAACTGGTCGCAATGCGATTTCGGTTTCCAGGCTGCCACAACCTATTCGTTGCAGATGGCAAAACAGGGAACTGATTTTGCTGACGCTGTAACGGTAGCCACCACCACCAACGCAGGCACAGCCACCATCACCACCAACGATCTCAACAACAAGATCCTGGCTATGCAGGTTAATCCTGATGATCCCGTGGCAACCGCTGTTGAATGGAGAGTAAAGGCCACCATCAATGCTGATGTGGATCCTGTCTATTCATCAGTGATCAAACAGACCATCACCCCATTCTATATTCCTATTGTTTACCCGAGATTGTTCGTTCCCGGCAGCTATCAGGGCTGGAACCCTGGCGACTCCACCACGAGCATTTTCTCGCTGAAATCAAATGGAGTATATGAAGGATACCTGTGGTTAGGCGAAGCCAACCCGCAGTTTAAATACTGTGAACTGCCCAACTGGGAAGTGAACTGGGGCGATAACGGGGCTGATGGAACACTCGAATCAGGTGGCGCCAATATTGTCGGCACCTCGCTGGGTATGTACAAACTGAATGTTGACCTCAACGCCAAAACCCATACCTACCTCTACACTGAATGGGGCCTGATTGGATCAGCAACTCCCGGCGGATGGGACAACGACCAGAACATGACGTATGATCCCGCAACCAGGACCCTGGTCATTACCTTAGACCTCGTTGTCGGTGATATTAAGTTCAGGGCCAATGATGCCTGGGATTTGAACTATGGCGATAACGGAGCCAATGGTTCACTCGATGCCGGTGGCGATAACATTCCCATTGCTGAAGCAGGCAACTACACCATTACCCTCGATTTCAACAAGCCTATATACAAGTATAAGATAAAGCAAAACTAATCTTATAGCACTTCTTCATAAGGGGCTGAAACCTCTTGGTTTCAGCCCCTTTTTTAAAAAAGCGGATTCATAAACCGCTGATCCTCAAACTTTGTTTCAACCATCGTTTCATAACATTTTATGGATCAAGTCCGTAATTTGCTCTCACTGTACTGGAAACAGCTGTACCCCCAGGCACCTGTTTCGCTGCTCAGCAATTTCCTGCATTCGGTGGATGCTTACCGTTGCAATGTAAAGGATGCGAAGCCCGAAACCGATTGGTACAAGGATGCCATCGTTTATTCATTGTATGTTGACCTGTTCAGCAGCGACTTTGAAGGGCTGATTTCTAAGCTGGATTACATACAATCGCTGGGTGTAAACTGCCTGTGGCTGCTGCCGGTTCTTGATTCACCCATGCGCGATGCCGGCTTCGATATAAGTGATTATTACAACGTACGCCGCGAGTTGGCCGGTAATAGTCCGCTGGGCCGTACCGGCGTTTTCGATCTTTTCACTGCCGAGGCGCATCAGCGCGGCATAAGGGTGATCTTCGATATTGCCGTTAATCATATTTCCGATCAGCACCCGTGGTTTACCGAGGCCGCAAAAAGTCGCGGGAATCCTTATCGCGGGTATTTTATCTGGAACGATGATACTGACAAGTACCAGGATGCACGCATTATTTTTAAAGGTATTGAAAAATCGAACTGGGAAAAATGCGGCGATCAATACTACTTTCATCGCTTCTTCAACTTTCAGCCTGATCTGAATTATAGAAATCCCGAGGTGCTGTTTGCCATGTGCCGTCACCTGCTTTACTGGCAAAACCGCGGTATCGACGGATTCAGGGCTGATGCCATTCCATACATCTGGAAAGAGGAGGGAACTGCGTGCGAAAATCATCCGCTTACGCATGTGGTAGTTAAATTTTTCAGGGCTATCCTCGATTACATTCAACCAGGGACACTCCTGCTTGCCGAAGCCTGCCAAACACCTTACAAAGTTGTACAGTACATGGGTGATGGCGACGAATGCCAGGCCGCTTATCATTTCCCGCTTATGCCGCGTATTTACAAAGCACTGGCAATGCAGAACGGCAAACCCATTGAGGAAATTCTTGGCCCCGACAGTACCCCTGACCTTCCGTCCATCGGACAATGGTTTACCTTCCTTCGTTGCCACGACGAACTCAGTCTCGAACTCGTTTATGTAACCGAGGAAGAACGGAAATTTATCCATGAGAGCTATTGTCATAATCCAAAATGGGACTTTCGGCTCGGTGAAGGCATTGCAGCAAGGCTCTCCGAACTCATGCAGCGGAATCCTGATAAAATACACCTCGCCTACTCGGTTATGCTCACGCTGCCCGGTACGCCGGTTATCTATTATGGTGATGAATTCGGTAAGCTGAATGATGAAGATTACTACCAGGAGATGATAAAACTTGCAGGAAAGGACGACACCCGCTTTCTGGCACGTGGCAAAATTGACTGGACTTCGCTGGAATCGGAATTGCAACGTACTGACAGTTTCAGCAGCCGGGTGTTTTACCCCCTGAAGCAAATGCTCACGGTACGCAGGCATTATAAATCTTTCGGCCGGGGAAAAATCGATTTCATTGATCTTGCCGGTACACAGCCGGGCAGTCTGCTTGCATTTTACCGGCAGTATGAAAACGAAACGCTGCTCATCATCCATAATATAACGGAGACTAAGCTGAATATTAAACTGCCCGGTATTGCTGCCGAAGGAAAAGAACTCTTAGGAAAACCACTGTCAGGAGTTATTGAACCGTTGGGATTCAGGTGGATTTTGGTTAATAGTTAATGGTTAATAGATAATGGTTGATTGGTTCCGAAAGCTTTCGGGACCATTAACTACTAACCTAATTATCATACACTTACCCTGAACTTACTTAAAAGCCCAATTCAAATACAATGTCAAAACCCAATTTCGAATCCGTCATTTTCGATCTCGACGGTGTGATCACCACCACGGCATTGA
>JAKLFM010000082.1 GCA_022711175.1 Bacteroidota bacterium
CACTTGTTGCATCAGGCCTCGACAGGCTTATCATCTCCATCGACGGTACCGACCAAAAGACTTATGAACAATACCGGAAGGGCGGCAACCTGGAAACTGTGCAACAGGGAATCAGGAACATCATCGCCACCCGAAAAAATGCGGCCAAAAAGAACCCGCAGGTTGAACTTCAGTTCCTGGTTACCGGCTACAACGAACACCAGATACCTGGGTTTAAAGCTTTCGCCCGCGAAGTGAAAGCCGATAAACTCACTTTGAAGAGTGCTCAGGTTTACTCCTTTGCTGAAGGCAATCCTTTGATTCCGTCGGCTGACAAGCATTCGCGCTACAGGCAGATGCCCGGCGCCAAATGGCAGATAAAAAACAGCTTACCGAACCGTTGCCACAGGCAATGGCGCGCTCCGGTCATTACCTGGGATGGCATGGTGGTTCCATGCTGTTTCGATAAAGATGCTGAACACATCATGGGCAACCTGCACGAAAAACCGTTCCGGCAGATATGGAAAAGCCCGGAATACCGGGCTTTCAGAAAAAAAGTGTTTTCGGCAAGGAAGGACATCGAAATCTGCACCAACTGTACCGAAGGAATGAAATGATACCCTTAAACAGTCATTATATCTTTTTCTTTTGTTTCCACAATTTTATCTATCTTGCTGATATAGTGATCGGTAACATTCTGAATTTCCTTTTCAAGCACCTTGATCTCATCTTCGGGAATGCCTTCTTTCTCAAGTTTTTTGGCATCTTCAACGGCTGAGCGGCGCATATTGCGAACCGAAACCTTGGCATTTTCGGCCTCATTCCTGGCTTTTTTTACCAGCTCGCGGCGGCGTTCCTCGGTGAGCGGCGGAACGGCGATACGAAGCACTTCGCCATTATTTTGAGGGTTGAAACCAAGGTTGGCATCCATGATGGCTTTGGCCAGCGGAGAAAGCATATTCTTCTCCCACGGTTGCACCACAATGAGGCGTGCATCAGGCGTGTTGATGTTCGAAACCTGTTCGATGGGCGTCATGGTACCGTAATAGTCAACCTTCACGCCTTCAAGCATTTGCGGATTTGCTTTACCGGTGCGGTATTTATGAAATTCCTTTTCGAGATGCTGCAGTGCATTCATCATGCTTTCTTGCATCGCCTCGAGGATAAACTTGGATTCTTCAGTCATAGTTCAGGCGTTTTTGTCAGTTGCAAAAATAATTTCCTTTTTCGAGTGTGCAAAATGTGTTCCGAAAACGACCCGGGGGAATTTACTTTGATTAATCAGTTCGTCACAAGCGTCCCGACATGCTCTCCATTGATGATCCTCAACAGGTTGCCGGGCTCATTCACATCAAAGACGATCACGGGCATGTTGTTTTCGCGGCACAGTGTGAAAGCGGTAAGATCCATAATCGAAAGCCCTTTTTCGTAAGCATCTGAAAAAGTGATTGTTTCAAACCTCACTGCCGAAAAGTCTTGCTCCGGATCGGCTGAATAAACACCGTCAACCCGTGTACCTTTGAGAAGCACATCGGCATGTATTTCTACGGCACGAAGGGCTGCAGCTGAATCGGTGGTGAAAAAAGGATTCCCGGTACCACCGGCGATGATACAAACTTCGCCATCACTGAGGCTATTCATTGCCCTCGAGGCACTAACTTTTTCGGCAACCGGATCCACGGCAATGCCCGAAAGCACCCTCGCTTTTAATCCTAAGTTTTGTAACGATGCCTGCAAAGCCAGGCTGTTGATCACCGTAGCCAGCATACCCATGTAATCGCCCTGGGTGCGGTCAATACCGGCTTTATTGCCTTTAAGCCCTCGGAAAATATTTCCTCCGCCAAGCACCACAGCTACCTGCGCACCGTTTTCAACTGCCGATTTTATTTCGCCGGCATACATTTCCAGCATCGCTGCATCAAAACCATATCCTGAACTTCCGGCAAGCGACTCGCCGCTGAGTTTGAGCAAAATTCGTTTGTACTTCATCATTTTTGTTTTATTGAAGACGCGCATTTGATGGTGATCCTACCGCACTACTACAAGAGCTTTGGTTTGCGAAACAGCCCCGCATTGTAGCCTGCAGAAATAGGTGCCCGGTTTTAATTGCGACAAATTTCCGTTAATAAAATGTGTTCCCCGCTGATAAAGGCCTTCGGTCAGGGTGCTGATGCGCCTGCCAAACAAATCATATATGCCGAGATTAACTTTTGCCTCCTTTTCGAGTGAAAAAGGAATAGTGGTTTGCTGATCAGCCGGGTTCGGGAAGTTTTGTCCGAGCGTAAAACTCTGCTTCTGCAAGGCTTCGGGTACATCTACCGCCAGGTCGTAATATTCAAGCGTGATGCACCAGCTATCGAGTGTGCCGGTATGGCTCACAATACTGTCGGTCACGCTCAAAATCCAGTCGCCGCTGCTTAGGCCGTTGTCTAAAGTGCTCAGTGGTTGCTCGGGCCTGAATCTACCGGTAAAAGGGGCAACACCGCTAATAATCGAGACAGCAGCTTCGTCATCGAAGATGGTTCCTGTAAAGTCAGCGCCATTGTCACCATTGCCGCTGCTCAGATCAATTGAGGTGCCTGCAGGAGATGTAAGCCTGATATTCAGCGTTTTATCAAAATCATGGGTAATATTTACGCTCACATCCACATCCTTGATGCCGCCGTTTACTTCGATCGAAATTGTATCCCTAACAGTTCCAAGGTCCGGAATCGGTTTGGACGCAGATGGTGAACAAAATTCTTCGGTGACTGCATTTCCGACATAATAAGTGAAAAAATTGGCAGGCGGTTGTGTGCCGGGAGGGCTGATTCCGCGGCCACCATCAGGATAAGTGCCCATCATTACTGCTGCCGAATCCTGAACAGCAAAATAGTAGGTAACCATTGACCCGTCAGCCTGGCCAGGAATTTCGAAAGTGTATTGATTGCCGGTGACCGTTGTTGCCGTAATGTATTGAAATTCACCATCATTTACTTTATAATATAGCCTTGGTTGATGTTCGCCTTCGGCTATTGGACGGAATGAATAAACTGACAGGATTGCTTCGCGCGCCGAATTTCCGATTCCCGAAACTACCGGCTGGTGCTCAAAGTATAACCTGCAATCCCACCCCAACGAAGCGAGGCCTGCAACGGCAGCCTGCACCATTCGCGTGAAATAAGTGACATTAAGATTTGAAAAGTTGTCCTGCTGCGAATGATAATACTGATTGAAATCGTCAGGGTAATGCTCGATAACGAGGATGGCCGGGTAGTTTTTATGCCAGAACGGCGAGTGGTCGCTCGCTTCAATGCTTGTGTATGTCCACGAAAACTCGGGAGTATAAATTTTCATTACATCCTGGTAGCTGTTGGTCAGTTCCTGCGACTGGAGGTTTGTTCCGATGGTGAGAATGTAATCGTTGTTCGAGTCCCAGGCAATCATATCATAATTAAGCACGCCCATGATCTGCTCATTACCGGCAATGGCACTGTCAGCATACGCTTTGCTGCCCACCAGTCCGATTTCCTCTTCGTCCCAGGCAGCAAAAACAAGGGTATATTCGCTGGGCAGCGGAGCCAGAATGCGTGCGGCTTCAAGCACAGCCACAACGCCCGAAGCATTGTCATCAGCACCGGGAGCAATAGCATTGGTAGGCATATCGTCCATGTGAGCGCAGATGATGAACTCCTTATCGGGATAACGCGTTCCGGGTTTACGGGCGATAATGTTGCGGCCCGAGGCACTGTAGTCCATGTACCTGGCCTGTAATCCAAAGCTTTCAAACTGTTCTTTGATGAATTGGGCAGCTTTATTCTGAATGCTGTTATACTGGTAGCTGCGCGTAGTGATTGTTTGAGGTGTACCGTCAATTATTACGGTTGTATCGCCCGAGAGCTGCCTTACTGCAAGGCTCACCGTAACAGGCGTTGCCTGATAGATAAGGGAATCAATCACCGGGCTGTAGGCGATTTGTGCCTTTACTACAAGAGGCAGAAAGGGTAAAAACGCGAGCAGGATAACTAAAACACGTTGTATGTTTTTCATATTAATGAACTGATTGGCAACCTGTTAATTATTACTGCCACAAGTTATGCTGCATTATTCTTCCCTGCCGTGGCAATTCTTGTATTTTTTACCGCTGCCACACGGGCAGGGGTCGTTGCGTCCAACTTTTTTCTCCACTTTTACCGGTCCTGTTACCGTTGATTCGCTGGTACGCTGGTTAATCACATCGGTGCGTTCTTCGCGCAGGCGCGAGTCGCTGCGGCGTGCGGGCATCTGTGCTTCACGCACCTGTTCGGGCTGCTGAATAGGAATGTTTGCCCTGAGAATGAACGAAATAATATCCTTGTTCACTTTCTGCAGCATGGTTTTAAACAGGTTGAACGACTCAAATTTATAGATCAGCAGCGGGTCTTTTTGCTCGTAAGTTGCCGATTGCACGCTTTGCCTCAGGTCGTCCATTTCGCGCAGTTGCTCTTTCCATGCATCATCAATTACTGCAAGCGTAATACCCTTCTCGATGGCTAATATCACTTCCTTACCTTTGTCTTCATACGCTTTTTTAAGGCTTGGCGCCACCTGCATGGTTTTTATTCCGTCGGAGATTGGGATGGCAACATACTGATAGCGAGGATTGTTTTCGTAAATATCCCTGATCACAGGATAAGTTTGTTCGGCAATGCGGGCCGACTTATCGCGGTACGATTTATATACCGAATCGAAAAGCTGGTGTGCCAGTTTATCCTTGTTTTCACTGTAGAATTCCTTTTCGGTAAACGGGCATTCGGCTGAGAAGGTGGTCAGCAGATCGAGTTTAAAATTCTCAAAATCACCGCTTTCCTGGTTTTCGGCAAGTATGGCTTCGGCTAGGTCGAACATCATGTTGCTGATATCAACGGCAAGCCTTTCACCATAAAGGGCATGACGACGCTTGCGGTATATCACCTCACGCTGCGAGTTCATCACATCATCATATTCGAGCAGCCGTTTCCTGATGCCGAAATTGTTTTCTTCGACCTTTTTCTGAGCTCTTTCGATGCTTTTGGTGATCATGGAATGCTGTATCTCTTCACCATCCTTGAGGCCGAGGCGGTCCATGATGCCGGCAATACGCTCGGAGCCAAACATGCGCATGAGGTCGTCTTCGAGCGAAACGAAAAACTGTGAACTACCCGGATCGCCCTGGCGGCCCGAACGACCGCGCAACTGGCGGTCAACACGCCGCGATTCATGCCTTTCGGTACCAATGATTGCCAAACCACCGGCATCTTTCACCCCGGGGCCGAGTTTTATATCGGTACCACGGCCTGCCATATTGGTAGCGATGGTCACCGTACCTGATTGACCGGCTTCGGCAACAATCTGGGCTTCCTTTTGGTGGAGTTTGGCATTTAAAACGTTATGCGGAATGCGGTCGCGTGTAAGCATGCGGCTCAGCAATTCCGAAGTTTCAACCGATGTAGTACCGACCAGCACAGGCCGCCCTTTGCTGATGAGGTCTTTGATTTCGGTGATCACCGCGTTGAATTTTTCGCGCTTGGTTTTGTAAACCAGGTCCTCGCGGTCGTCGCGCACCACGGGACGGTTCGTGGGAATCACCACCACATCGAGTTTGTAGATATCCCAGAACTCGCCGGCTTCGGTTTCAGCAGTACCCGTCATACCGGCCAGCTTTTTGTACATGCGGAAATAGTTCTGCAGCGTAATGGTGGCATAGGTTTGCGTTGCCGCTTCCACCTTTACGTTTTCCTTTGCTTCGATAGCCTGGTGCAGCCCGTCGCTATAACGGCGGCCTTCCATAATACGGCCGGTTTGTTCGTCAACAATCTTCACCTTGTTATCAATCAGCACATATTCAACATCTTTTTCGAACAGCGCGTAAGCTTTGAGCAACTGATTTACTGTATGTATGCGGTCGGATTTTACGGAGTAATCGGCCAGTACGGATGCTTTTTTCTCCATGCGTTCCTTTTCGGGAAGGCTTGATTTTTCGAGGTCGGCCAGTTCGGCGCCTACATCGGGCAGTATGTAGAACTTAGGATCCTGGTATGATTTGGTAATCAGGTCAATACCTTTCTCTGTAAGCTCTATCTGGTTATTTTTTTCATCGATAGTGAAGAACAGTTCGTCATCAATAATGTGCATATTCTTCGACTGCTCCTGCATGTAGAAATTTTCGGTTTTCAGCAGGATGGCCTTGATACCCGGCTCGCTCAGAAATTTTATGAGCGGGTTATACTTCGGGAGGCCGCGATGTGCGCGCAGAAGCTGTTCGCCTCCACGTTTTTCATTCTCTGAATTTATTTTTCCGTCAGGTCCTTGTTCCAGGAGTTTCTTCGACTCGGCCAGCAACTTGTTTACCAGTGACCGCTGTTCATTATAAAGCCTTGATATTTCGGGTTTCAGGGCTTCAAACTCCTGGTTTTCGCCGCGTGGCGTGGGTCCCGAAATGATGAGCGGTGTACGGGCATCATCGATCAGCACCGAGTCCACCTCATCCACAATGGCGTAATTGTGAGGCCGTTGCACCAGTTCGTCGGGATTGCGTGCCATATTGTCGCGCAGGTAGTCGAAACCAAATTCGTTGTTGGTGCCGTAAGTGATATCGGCGAGATAGGCTTTGCGGCGATCTTCGGAGTTGGGCTCGTGTTTGTCAATGCAATCCACCGAGAGGCCATGGAATTCGAACAGCATGCCCATCCATTCCGAGTCGCGTTTGGCAAGGTAATCGTTCACGGTTACCACATGGACGCCTTTTCCCGGCAGGGCATTGAGATAGACAGGGAGTGTGGCTACGAGTGTTTTCCCTTCGCCGGTGGCCATTTCGGAGATTTTACCCTGGTGAAGCACAATGCCGCCGATAAGCTGCACATCGTAATGCACCATATCCCAGCCTATCATGTTGCCGCCGGCCATCCAGCGGTTGTCCCAGTATGCTTTGTCGCCGGCAATATTTATGCTGTCGCGGCGGGCTGCCAGGTCGCGGTCGAACTGCTGGGCTGTAACTTCGATGGTTTCGTTTTCCTTGAAACGGCGGGCTGTGTCTTTAACAACCGCGAATGCCGTTGGCAATATTTCGAGAAGGGCATCCTGTGTTTTACGGTACGATTCTTTTTCGAGGGCGTCAATCTGTTTATAGAGTTCCTCCTTCTCCTCGATGTTCATATCGTATTCAGTATCAATACGAAGGCGGAGAACAGATATTTCTGATTCTTCCTGCTCGATGGCTTTGGCGATATATTCCCTGAATTCGGCAGTTTTTTGCCTGAGTTCGTCGTTGCTGAGCTTTACGATGTTTTTGTATTCCTGGTTTGCCTTTTCAACCAGGGGCATAATCGCTTTGATGTCGCGATCGCTTTTGGTGCCGCCGGCAAACATTTTAAAGATGTAATTAAGCATGGTGATGTGGATATGGAGCCGTGTTGATCAAATACCATACAACGGTGAAGCAAAAGTAACTCAATTTATCGGAATTGTATTGTAAAGAAGGGCTAAAAGAGGCAGGGCAAGGGAATTGAACCAGCGGCGCCTATTTATAGATCAAAAATTGGATTGGCGCAATTGCGTGACAAAATGGCGCAGGAATCAAAAACAATTCAAATATTATAGCTAAACTGATCTGATTTAATAAACCCCCGAAAAGCGATTCAGGTGTCGGTGTATTTTTTTAGTAAAAACAGTACATTTTGCAGTATTTTATTGTATCTTTATCCTTTGTTCCGGCTTAAGACAACACGATTTGTGTTATGATTAGTATGAAGTTATCGGATTTTTTGAGAGAATTTCTCAGGTTGTCAATGGCCTTAAGCTTTGTCGCTGTAGAGAGAGAGAGAGAGAGAGAGTATCCCGGCATTTCTGTAGTTTTCGCAAACCCACCTTAAAAAATCATCGGATTTGCATTGAATTTTTAAAGTATAACATAAAATATTTTGATGAAATGAAAAAAATATTCATACTATTTGCCGCAATACTTGTTTTATCAGCTATTTCGGCGCACAGCCAATCCTTTGTAAAGGACCTGAAAACAACCGAAGATGAAATATGCATCGGTTTTGCCGAAAACCCGGCAGGCGGCTATTTTATCTCTATTTTGAGAGGGGCCTACCAGGAAAACGACCCTGCTTTGCTCAGTTACCGCAACATCATCTACAACATGGATGTGCAGGGTAACCTCGCCGACAGCATTGTTTTTGAAGACAATGATTCACTGAGGTATCTGGGAGGTTCGCTTCTGCTTAACGGGAATGAACTTATCGTAACCAGTTCAGTTTACAGCAATGGTGAAGCTAATCATAACTTGGCTCTCAGGGTAACCCGGCTTAATTTTGACCTTGACGTAACGAACGATGTGCTTTATAACAAACCCGGGTATTACCTCAATGCAGGCGCTGCTGCCATAAACGGCAATGGTAACCTGGTGATGGCAATACATCCGCAGTTGATTGCCACCGGCGAATGGTACGCTGCAGCGCTCGAATTAACACCTGATGGCGATGTGGTGAGAGAGCAGGCATCCGGTGAATTTCTTCCTTCGGGTACTGTTATTCCTTTCGATGGCGGCAATGGTTACTTGTTTACCGACCTGAGCATGATTGTATCGCTTGACGAGAACCTGAACTACCAGGAAATGCTTTACCAACATCAGGATAACGACCCGCTGTGGTCTGCCATGTCGTCGTTTAAGGCGGTAAGCGATCACGAATGCCTTGTTACCGGCTGGAAACCATGGGATCCGTTTGATGCTGCCTGGGCTATACTTGATAAAAACGGAACCTGGCAGGAGCAACATTCGTTTGGAATGAACGGGTATAGCGATCATGCAGGGGGAGCCGATTTTGTAAGAACAGATAATATCTACATTTCACGCGCTGTGGAAATGGCAGGTTATACTGACTGGAGCCTGTATAATTTCAAACTCGACGGCACCGAAAACTGGCATCACGATTATACTTACAACGGATATCATTTTGCAGGTTTCGGGGCTTGTGCCACCAGCGACAATTCATGTGTACTTATTGGCCGTTACCAAACCGAAAACAGCGGATGGAATGAGTATGACCTCGTTTTCATGAAGCTGAACGAGGATGGTTCGGTAACCGGAATAGGTGAACCCGGTAATGCAAAAACCAATGTTTCACTTTATCCCAACCCTGGAAACGATAAATTAAATGTCAATGGCACAGTTGCCGGATGCCAACTGAGTATCTTCGATAATGCCGGCAGGCTGGTGTTTAGTAAAACACTTGAAAGCAACAACGCCACGATCAATGTTTGTGAACTGCTGCCCGGGTTCTATACTTACTGTATTGATTCCAAAAATGAGACTATTGCCTATGGTAAGTGGGTTAAAAAATAATAAGGAATGGGCGTTTCTTTTTTTGATAAAGCCCAATTGAGAGAATTACTTATAGAAAATCAATTCAGTCAAAGATACCAAAGGACAGTTAAACTATTTGACAATTTTAGTTTTTGTAATTCGGATATTAGATGCTTATATTTATGAGAACTAGGTCATTAGCTCTAACTTTGATTATACAAATCAGCCTTCAATTACTGGCAGCCTCCGGCCTTGAGGCGCAATCTTTTTTCAAAACCATAAGTACGGTTGAAGATGAGGTCTGTTGGAATGCTCTTGAATTGCCTGATGGAGGTTACTTACTTCTTTTACAAAGAGGATCGAGCTATTCTTATGATGATCCGGCGCGTTTTCAACATAGAGACATTATACTCAAAATTGATCAGACAGGCAATTTGATTGATAGTATAGAATTCCCTGATCCGGACACCTCTTTGATGTATTTACAACAGCTTATTAGATATGAGGATAAGATCATAATTACCGGCATACTATTATCCCCTGAAGTATATGGCCGAAAGGAAGCATTACGTATCATTCAGATGGATTATGCTTTAAACATTTTATCTGATACAATATTCGCAAACCCGATGTACTACTTGGACCCAGCCATCCCAAGGATAAATCATAATGGCAACCTTGTATTCGTTTGTACTTATACTGATAAAACAACAGAGGAAAAAACAAATTCGCTCGTTGAAATATCACCAACCGGAACAGTAATAAAGCAAGTATATCAATCATTATTGCTACCAACCCACTCTGTAATAGATCTACCTGCGATGTCAGGTTATCACGTTTGTGATATATCTCGAATTGTCGCATTTGATTATGACTTTAACTTCATCTCTCAACTTTATGAACATCAGACACCCAATGATTCAACTTTGGTTAATCAAGTCGGTCACAAGTGTATTAGTGATAGTTCGTATGTGCTAACAGGCCAATTAAGTGAAATACTACCTCCAAATGCTGGTTTCTTTTACGATTGCGGCTTTGCTGTCTTCGACATGAATGGCAATTGGGAATCTCAACACCGATTTGGGAGCCCATATAGGGATGATTATCCGCAATCATTCGATTTTCTAATCACTAATGAGATATATTTCTCAGTATTCAATCCTGCAGATGTCAATGGTTCCGGTGATAATCGGATAGGATTATTTTGCATCTCACTGAATGGAACTGAGATTTGGAGTCACTGGTACGGAGGTTACGGATTTATTCGGCCTGGTGCTGTTGTAGCAAATATAGATAGCACTTGTACATTAATTGCTAATTTTTGGGACATACACGCTAAGCCTTACCCTGAGTATGATATTGTGATAATGAAACTTAATCGGGATGGTACTATCACTCCGACTCAGATCAGCTCAGAAAAGAAGGTTAATATTTACGTTTACCCTGATCCAGGAAAGGATTATCTTAATGTAAAAGGTGTAAGTACCAGGTGCGAGTTGAGTCTCTTCGATAATGCCGGCAGGCTGGTGTTTAGTAAAACACTTGAAAGCAACAACGCCACGATTAATGTTTGTGAACTGCTGCCCGGGTTCTATACTTACTGTATTGATTCGAAAAATAAGACTATTGCCTATGGTAAGTGGGTAAAAACAAAATAACCGGAAGTGCGTATAAACTAAATTGCAAAAACAAGCGGGGCGGCCTTCAGCCGCCCCGTTTCGTTTTAATATTCGTCTTCGTGGAAGAAGAAATCCTCCTTTGAGGGATAATCGGGCCACAAATCTTCGATGCTTTCGTAAATCTCGCCTTCATCCTCCAATTCCTGCAGATTTTCTACCACCTCCATGGGTGCGCCGGAACGAACACAATAGTCGAGAAGTTCTTCCTTGGTAGCAGGCCAGGGAGCATCTTCGAGTTTCGAGGCCAATTCAAGTGTCCAATACATTCTAAATTCGGATTGTTAGGTTGTAATTTTTTGCAAAAATAACCTTAAAAAACAAAAAAGCAAGTGATATGAATTTTAAAATAAATTATTCTTTATCGTATTGATTTCGTTGAACTTAAAGCATTAATAACCTCCGGGGCAAGTGTAACAAATACTGTACATTATTCGTAATCATATAAACACTGATGAACAATTGACCAATGATTTGAAAAAAAAATCATTTTACTGTAACATTTGCCAGCATCAGTTCGTCTTTCAATCGTAACAATTCAAATATAACAACAAACCATAATTTCCTCTATCATGAAAACTCTGAAAAACAGCTTCTTAGCAGCACTCATCGCAATACTTGCCTTCCCTGTGCTCGCATACTCACAAAAAGGCAATGGCAATGTAGTAATCCAGGAACGGCAGCTTGCTGCGTTTAACGCCATCGAAGCCGGCTCGGCAGTAAACGTATTTGTGTCGCAAGGTCCCGTCCAATCCGTAAAAGTGGAAATTGACGAAAACCTCCTCAACCGTTTTGAAACCGAAGTAAAAAACGGCACCCTTACCATTTCGGTTGATAACGTAAACAATGCCACTAAAGTGAATGCATACGTCACCGCGGTAACCCTGAAAAGTATTGAAGCCAATGGCGCTGCCACTATTACCGGGCAAACACCTCTTGCATCGGACAACTTTTCTTTCGAAGGCACAGGAGCATCGAATGCTACATTTGAGATAAAAGCAGGCGACTGCAATATCACCCTTAGCGGTGCTGCCAAGGCTAACATAACCACGAGCGTTAACAACTTAAAAACCAAAGTAAGCGGCGCCGGGAACCTGATTCTTGCTGGTACTGCAACACAAAATGACCTCGAAGTAAGCGGAGCCGGAAATGTTAAAGCCATGGAACTGGTAACTGATGAGACCAATGCCGAAGTTTCGGGCGCCGGTAATGCCAAAGTTATGGCTAAACAGCAACTTAAAACCGATGTTTCGGGCGCCGGAAACATTTCCTACTTCGACAATGGTGAAATGAAACAGGTAAGCGCACCCGACCAGAAAATCCGGTCGCTCTCGGGCATGGAAAATATTAAAAGCGTGATTATCGAAGATGCAAACGGCGAGAATAAGGTACTGTTCGAAGCCAAAGAAGGCGAAGATACCGTAAGCGTTCGCATGGGAGCAAATAAAGTGGTCATTATCACCGATGATACTGTGAAAGTAAAACTTGGCAACAACGAAGTGATTGTGAATGACGAAGGCGATGTAAAAGTGAAACGCGACAAAAAGAACAAATTCAACGGGCATTGGTCGGGACTGGAAATCGGCATCAACGGATACCTTACTCCTGATATGGATTTCAACTATCCGGCTGACTACAGCCTGCTTGAGCAGAATTATGTAAAATCGACCAACGTTAACCTGAACCTGTTTGAACAGAACTTCAACCTGGTAAATAATAAATTGGGACTTGTCACAGGCATCGGCATCACCTGGAACAATTACCGCTTTGATGCCACCGAAACCAGGCTGGCCAAAGGAGATGGAGTGCTTGCCGTATATCCCGCCCAGGGCACCGACGTGAGCTACACAAAAAGCAAACTTGTTGTGAATTATCTTACTGTTCCCCTCATGCTTGAATACCAGACCAACCCGCGTTCAAAATCCAATAGTTTTCATGCAGGGGCAGGCGTTGTAGGCGGCCTTCGCATTGGTTCGCATACCAAATATGTTTATGACAACGGCGGTAAGCAGAAAGACAAAACTCCCGGCGATTACTACCT
>JAKLFM010000083.1 GCA_022711175.1 Bacteroidota bacterium
AATCCATGATTTCATTCACGGTTTTAAAATTCTCAAGCCTTGTTTCGTTATGGCTGAGCGAATCGCCGATTTCGAGCAACTGCGTGTCGATAAAGTTGATGGTGTTAATGGCAATCTGGTTCTTTTTGTCAAGGCCCTGCTGAATGTATTCACGGGTAAGCTGGTTCAGAAAATCGACCGATTTCTTTGAAGTGTTTCCTTTGAGGGAGATTTCAACAATAGAGGCATCTTTGTTGATTGGCTCAACCTCATATCCCGAGAAGGTGGAAATCAAAGAGTTAAGCGAGTTGAAAGTAAAGAAATACTTCTGACCTATGTGCTCTTTTTCCTTGAATTTATCACTGAGGCGGACAAAAAAGCTGAATTCAGGCGTGGTAATCTGCTCCCCGAATTTGGCTTTTTTCGAATATTTTATCGGGCCTTCCTTCTTGCCTGCATCTTCGTAAGCGCTGTACTTGTAAAGTGTGGCATCCTGCCCTTCGCCCAGCAACTCGTATTCATCTTTCGAAAGTATGGTAACATAAAACTTCATGTTACTCACCGGCTGCACATGGGCAGTATCGAATTCAACCACAAAAGGCGATTCGGTATAAATTTCGGTGGTAATGAAATTGTCTTCCTTGTTGTACGAAACCTCAAAATGGAGATTCTTCAGGGTTCGGGTTTTCAGCGAACGCGAAGTGAGGATGCCAATCTGGTTCTGAAGTTTCTGGGTATTGGTGATTGATCCCAGCCCCAGTATGGCCTGGGCGTCGCTCATGGTGTTGCCTTCGTCCTTGATGAGAACGGTTGATTTAACCTTATACACCGGCTTGGTGTATTTGTTAAACAGGAAAGCGATGAGCAATGCAACAAATATGGTGATGAGAAACAAGTACCAATAGCTGTAAAAGCGGAAAAATATCGCTTTGTAATCAATGGACTGTTCCTGGAAATCGGGTTCGGCGAAATTTTGTAACTGGTTGTTGCTCATGGGGGTTATTTAAAGAAAGTAACAATGAGAATAGCCATCGAAATGGTTGAATATATCAAACTGTATGGAAATGTTTCAAAAGCGAATTGTTTGCCTTTGAGTGGTTCAACATACACTATATCGTTGGGTTTCAGGTAATAAAATTCTGAATTCAGGATTTCTTTACGTGTGAGGTCGAAGGTAACCACTTTAGTCTGCTGGTTCTCCTGTCTGATAATCTGCACTTTTTTCCTGTTGGCGAAAGTATTGAGGTCGCCGGCCATAGCTATGGCTTCGAAAATACTGATACGGTCGCGGTTAACGCTTATCTGGCCGGGATTGCCCACCTCGCCGAGCATCGAAATCTTGTAATTTACCAGCTTTACAATTACAGTTGCTTCCTTGATGTATTCGCTGAGTTTGTCGTGCAGTTGCTGCTCCATTTCGCCGGCAGTGAAACCGGCAGCTTTAAGGCGGCCAACTACCGGAAAATTGATAAAACCGGTATCATTCACCATGTAACTGGTTAAGTAGGTATATTGGTCAGTATAGGAGCCACCCGAATAAGCCGAGCCTGAAACACTGTTGAAAAGTGTGTTGCTCTTTTCGTCGAGGGTGAAAATGCGGATGTAAAGATAATCGCCTGACTGAAGCCTGTATTCGGGGGCTACATTGCGGAAAACATTTACTGTATCGGCGCCTTCGGCAGTTTGAAGGTATTTGATCTTTTTCAGCGGTACGCACGAAAACATTATGAGGCTCAAAGCCAACAACAGTAAGGATGGTTTTACAAACCGGTGTGTATTGTTCATGAAAATCGAATTAACCCGAATACTACAAAAAAATTGAAAACGTGCAAAAATATATATTTCTGCTTGTATATCAATACGAAATAAATACCGGAAGTAAGAATCCGATAACAGGAAGATCTGGTTTAATAAAGATTACAGAATAAAGTCAGTTAAGAGCTTTTTGCAAACGAAGTGTCACTCGCACCAGGCCTTTACATCATCTATTTTAAGTGCCGGTATTTCCAGTTTAAGCTTTTTGCGAAGTCCGCTGAGGTCGTTGAGTAATTTGTTGGGATTGGCACTTTTTACTTCCGACGCCGTTTTAAATCCTGCTTTACGGACAACCGGAACCCATTCAGCCGGTATGCCCAATGCCAGGAGTTCGCTGTCGTCGTTTTGCTGAATCACTTTCTTTTCGGGACGCATTTGCGGGAAAAACAGCACATCCTGTATCGAAACCTGGTTGGTCATGAGCATGGCCAGGCGGTCAATACCAATGCCGATACCCGACATGGGCGGCATGCCGTATTCCATGGCCCGCAGGAAGTCATAATCAATGAACATGGCTTCGTCGTCGCCGCGTTCCATAAGCCGCACCTGCTCTTCGAAACGTTCGCGCTGGTCGATAGGATCGTTCAGCTCGCTGTAAGCGTTGGCAATTTCCTTGCCGTTTATCATCAGCTCGAAACGCTCCACCAGTCCCGGCTTGCTGCGGTGTTTCTTGGTAAGTGGGCTCATTTCTACGGGGTAATCGATGATGAAAGTCGGTTGGCTGTAATGATGCTCACATTTCTCCCCGAAAATCGCATCAATCATCTTGCCTTTGCCCATGGTTTCGTTCACCTCAATTTCAAGTTTTTTACATACTTCACGAAGTGAGTTTTCGGCCATGCCATACACATCGTAACCGGTATGTTCCTTAATGGCATCAAGTATGCCGATGCGTTTAAAAGGAGCTTTGAAACTGAGCACCTTGTCACCAACCGTCACATCGGTAGTGCCATGCAGTTCCAGTGCGACTTTTTCGAGCATTTGCTCGGTTTGTTCCATCATCCAGAAATAATCCTTGAACGCCACGTAGAATTCAAGAATGGTGAACTCGGGATTATGGGTACGGTCCATGCCTTCGTTGCGAAAATCGCGGCTGAACTCGTACACCCAGTCGAAACCGCCGACAATGAGGCGTTTGAGGTACAATTCGTTGGCAATGCGGAGGTAAAGGGGAATATCAAGGGCGTTGTGGTGGGTGACGAATGGCCTGGCTGCTGCGCCGCCGGGGATGCTTTGCAAAACAGGAGTGTCCACTTCGAGAGCACCCTGATTGTTGAGGAATTCGCGAATGGCGTTAACCATTTTGGTACGTTTCACGAAAACATCTTTCACACCGGGATTCACTACCAAATCAACATAGCGCTGGCGGTATTTGAATTCCGCATCCGTCACGGCATCAAAAGTTTGTCCATCGGCTTCCTTCACGATAGGCAGCGGCTTCAGTGATTTGCTCAGCATCCTGAATTCCTTCACATGAATAGAGATTTCACCCATTTGTGTGATGAAAACGTAACCGCGCACGCCTATGATATCGCCGATGTCAGTAAGCTTTTTGAAAACTGTGTTATACAGGGTTTTATCGTCACCAGGGCAAATATCGTCGCGTTTGAAGTAAAGCTGAATTCGTCCCGCTGAGTCCTGCAGGTCAACGAACGAGGCGGCGCCCATGATGCGGCGCGTCATGATGCGGCCGGCGATGGCCACATCCTGGTATAGTGAATTATCAGCGGGGAAATTGGCAAGTATTTCGGCGGTGCTGACGTTTACCGGGAAAAGTTCGGGCGGGTATGGATTGATGCCGAGATTGTAAATTTCCTGCAGCGAATTGCGCCTTATTTGCTCCTGTTCGCTAAGTTCGTATGCCATTGAAAAAATTTTTGCAAAGATAGGGAAATGGGAAAAATGGTAGAAGGTAGAAAATGTATGGAACCAACTTGGTTGGAAATGCACTATATTAGCTGAAGATAAGCAAAAACACCAAATTTTAAGAAAGATGCCAAAATCAACAGTAACGGTTAGAGCATTTATAAAGGCTATTGATAAAGATTATTTTGATGCCTTTCTAAATTGTGGTGAGATCTGCATGAATTCCTTAAAAACATTTCGAGACTTTGAAATGAAAAATGAGGCTATTGGAGATAAATATGAAGGAGCCAATTATGCAATCTGCGAAGGGGCCACAATTAGCATAGGCCCACCTGGAACTACCAATCAATTTGAGACTCTATCTGAAAATGTAAAGGATGTGCTTTTTTTCAACAATGAAATCTTTGGTAACATATTAAGTCTTAATACTATTATTTATGATGGGAAAGATATTCACAATATACCACAGAAATTTTTACAAGAATTTAATAATCATCGGTTCTGTCTAATTACTGCACCGAATTATTTCATTGAAAAGCTAAAGGATGCTATTCTATCTAAAGGTTTTAAGCCAGAGGTTAGACCTGTTCACTATTTTGCTCCAACTGAAAAACTGATTGCACTTAATCCGTTCATGAAGAGAGAGAATTATAACTACCAAAATGAGACTCGCGTATATTTTAAAAACATTATTGATGAGAGACATATCTTTAAAATCGGATCGATACATGAATATGCAATTGAAATCTTCCCCAAGCAACACATATACAAACTCACCAGTTCAAGATATAATGATTTAATAATTAAAGTAGAAAACAATCTTACAGACAATTTTAAATAGTTGGTGAATGATACATGTTAGCAACAATTAGAGCAATATAGTTTGATAAATTCGATATGCCAATTAGAAATTTAGATTTTTGACGATTTACACTAAATACCTTATAAATGAATTCCGAAGAGCAGATTTGGATCCAAATGCAGTAGCTGCGATATTTTCTTACATTTACAACGAACTTCAACTTCTCATGCAAATACGCTTTCTCAACGATATTTTCCATTCTCCTAAATACCGATGGCTTTGGATTGTGCTGCTTCTGCTTCCCCTGTTGTTCATTTGCAACCGCAGCAGCCACGACTGGGGCGATGATTTCGCTCAGTACATCCACCAGGCTAAAAACATCGTGAAGGGAATACCACAAAGCGAAACTGGTTACATTTTTAATCCCGAAAACAAAGACATAGGTCCGCGAGCTTACCCAGTTGGATTTCCGCTGCTGCTGGCCCCGGTTTATGCTCTCTTCGGGCTGAACATGAAAGCATACACGGTTTTCATTACACTCGTTTACTTCGCGCTGGGATTGCTTCTGGTTAAGTTTTTTCAGCGGTATTTTTCCTTCCTTGCCTCTGCTGCGCTGGTTGCCATCTTGCTATACAATCCTCAGATGCTGATCTTTAAGCAGGAAGTAATGTCAGACCTGCCTTTCACACTGCTGCTTGTCGCGTCATTGCTGCTGTACAGGCCTGAAAAGGGAATGTCGTGGCTGCGAATCTCAGCGCTTGCCTTATGCACCGGCTTTATGATTTCGGTCAGGCCAATCGGGTTTGTTCTCCTGGCAGCTTTGGTTTTAGATTGTACCGTGAATTTTTCTGGCAGGAAAAACATTTCATTTTCAGGAAACAGGAAAAAAGTCATCGTAAGACTTATGTTCCTGGCCATGATGCCTGTGTTGGTGTATCTTCTGCTCAACATTTTCATTTTCAGGATTCCATCGGGCGGAAGCCTGTCAGGTTACCTGGCTTTTTTCTCGCTTTCGTCGTTTGCCGGAACTTTTTTTGCCAACCTGCAGCATTACACCGAAGTATTCCGTTACATGTACACCCCAGGATTGGGAATATTCCAGGGCATTGCCATTATCAGCGGCTGCTTTGTTGTAGTGATGACCGTTTTAGGCTTTATCAGGAAACTGTCGGAAAAAACCGAAGCCGTGGACCTGTTTTTCATATTTTATTTGCTCGTGCTGATGGTTTACCCGAACAATTTCTCAGCCTTTCGTTTCATGGTTCCGGTGGGCTTTATCCTGCTGATGTACTCGGCTATCGGTATTAAATCGGTTCTGCTTTTCCCGAAAGTAAACGGCAGGATTAAAGCCTATGCTCTGTCGCTGATTTTACTCATCATGTTCCTGCCGGGGATTGCCGGCGTTATCAGGGGAAGGGGCACAATACTGGCCGGGCCGCAGCAACAATCAGCCATCGAAGCATTTGCCCATATCCGCGACAGCCTGCCCGAAAATGCCATTCTGATGTTTGCCAAGCCCAGGGCTTTATCGCTTTACGCGGAAAGAACTGCCTTGGCCGATCCTGTTGTAAAGGACATGACAAAGTTCCATGAACAGGTTACGGCTGCAGGAGTAAATTATTTCCTGCTGAGTAATAAAATAAGCAGCGAAGAAACACAGCGTTACCTGCGTGTGATGAGCAACAGGGTAACGGAATTATGGTCGAACGACGAATTCCGATTGTACAGGTTAAAGGAACTCAATCCCTGAAAATCTCGCTGAGCACATGATGCGACTTCATTTCGCCGAACGACGGTACATGAAGCCTGAAGTATTCCATTGTTTTTTCGAGCAATGCTTGTCGGACAGTGTGGTTCAATCCCTGCGGCAACGGACTGTCCTGATTGAGCCCTATCAATTCATGAAACAAGGTGCTCAGGTTCCCTTCAAGATAGTGCGGATGATCGGGCAAACCCTGCCTGAAATGCGCTTCTGCCAGGTCGAAGACAGTGGTAACACCGGAATAATTGTCATGTGGCCCGAAACCTAAGTTGTGTGCCAGTTGCAAAGCAAAAACGAGGTGAAAGGAAGTCACAGGTTCAGTGGTTTTGTCGAGGTGGGTGATTGTATTGTAAAGAAAATCGTACAATAGCTGGTCGTGCATTTCGCCCTGTATAGCCCTGTAAACCAATTCGTTGATAAACATTGCCACTGCTGTTTTTTGTATGTCGGAAGCGATTCCGTTTAGCTGGCGATGGCACGAAACGTCTCTCACGATAAACAAACCTGCATTTTCCTTATGGTTGGCAGTGATCTCGACCAGTGAAAGTGGCCCGAACAGGTTTCGTTTGATCTTCGATTTGGCCTTGCGCACTCCTTTCGCCAAATACGACTGCATACCAAACTGTTCGGTAAACACCTTTACAACAAGGCTTGTTTCGGAATAGTCAACCGTATGAAGTACAATCCCGCGGGTGACAACGAGCATCGGTCATGTGGCTTTAAGTACCACAAAGGTATACAATCAGTGTACAAAAAGGATTTTCGCCACTTGTGTCTGGCTGCCGTCGGTATTGGTAATGAAGACGAGGTAAACGCCTGTATTGGCACGGCGTCCGCTAAAGTTGTTGCCATCCCATACCACCTGTCCGCCTTCGGCCTGGGTTTCCCAAATAAGGCTGCCGCTAATGTCGGTGATCTTGACATTTGAATCTTTAACGAGTCCTTTAATGGCGATATTGCCGGTATAGGATTCGCGCACCGGATTGGGATATACAACTACCGATGCGAGGGTTGAGTCGGGAGGAATTTTGTAATCCATATAGGATACTATGCCTTTGCTGGTGCCGAAAAACACTTCGCCGTCGGCGGCAATTTTAATGCTGGTGATGGTGTTGGAAAGCAAGGGGCTGTCCTCAGCAGTAAAATGGTGAATTTCCTTTGATCCGTCGGCCGACATCAGGAATACTCCGGCTTTGTCTGTGCCTATCCATTTTTCGTTATCGCCGTTCACAGTGATGGCTGTAATAGCTTCGGTTGCCAGTAAATCATACAGGTAGCCGTCCACTTCAACCTGCACAACCTGAGCATCGTAATTGCCCCCGTTAAAAACATTTTCAGGCGAATAAATCACCGCCACACCTTCATCGGATCCTAACCACAGTTGTCCTTCGTTATCAACGGTCATGCTTAGTATGGCGCCAGTACCGGGCAAGGCGCCGTTGCCGGTTGTGCCGGTTAGAAAAACGCCCTGGTCATCGGCAGGATTGTCAATCGTGCCGTTATCATTGAAAACCACCAGGGTGTGATCGCGCATCTGCAGCCATTTTTGCCCGCTTTTATCAATAATTATTCCGGCAGTAAAGTATGTGCTTGCTCCGGGAGCAGGGTTAAACGAGCGCCAGGTGCCATCGGCTTTGCGTACCGATAAAATATTGGGCGCCGTGTTGTTGGTCACCCACAGGTTGTTATTGTCATCCAATGCGAGGCCGCCTGCAAAAACACTGGCTGAATCGTAAACCGAGCCTCTGAGCGAACTGTTGCTTTTGTTGTAAACATCCACAAGCTGGCCGTCGTTGTACTCAATCACACCATAACCCCAGGTACCCAGAAAAGCATGCTTAGGGTTTTTCTTATCCACGGCAACAGCCAGCACATCGCGCATATCAGCAAGAAAAGGCGCATTTGCTGATGAATAAGATGTCCAGTTTTCGTTAAGGAAGGAGTAAAATTGTGCCTGCCGGTAAAGGCTTCCATAACCGCCTTCGCGGCCGCCCGGAACCGCCCATAAATCGTTACCGCTAACATCCATCGCCGAAACCTGCGCTGATAAAGGCCCGTTGATCAGTATCTGAGTTCCGTGCCACTGATCGGTCATGTGATATAATCCATTATCGTTATCCGCAATCCATGCTTTGTTCTCATCATCAAGGATTACATCGTTGGGCCTTATGGTTCCGGGGTTGTAGCTGTACATGCGGTATTCCTTCGAACCGTCAGGTTTATAAACGTCAACTGCCAGGTAATTACATACCAGCAGCCTGTCGTTCAATACCCGCATACTTGCCTTGGTCGAATGATTGTCGGGTTCAAAATACTCCCATGTTAAACCGTTGTAAACGAGCATGGTATCTTTATCGAAGGAAGGATTTACAGTGGTTGCATTCACATAAAGTTTACCGCCATGCCAGGCAACAAAATTGTAACAACCTGCAGGGTTTGTGATTGCTGTGTCTCTCGTCCAGTTAATGTAATAGGCAAGATTAAGCGAGCCGTCGCCATAAAATATCCCCTTATCGGTGGCGGCATAAAAATATTTATCATAGGCATAGGCGATCGAAAACACGTTGAGTTGCCCGCCGTCGGGGCCGATGTACCAGGTGTCGTGAATTTCTTCGCGGTCAATATCAAGCACAACGATGCCGAAACCACAGGCTAAGTAGGCGTATTTGCCGATAACCGTGATGCTGTTGATGGTTTTGTTGCCGAGGATTTGCTTTCGCTTGATGTCGGGAATATTGATCACCACATCGTTTTTCACCAGGTCAACATTGGCGTTGGCATAGGTAATTATAAGGGTATTATAAGTTTCGCTGTAACTAATGGCTGCCACGTCAACATCCGAAAGTCCGTTTACTTTGTTGAGGCGGGTAATGCTGTTGTCGGATTTGTCAACGTAAAATAAACTGTAAGGCGTAGCAGCGTATATCCTGGTTCCGCCCTGCACAACTGCAGTGCAATTGTTGTAAGGCAGGTAATCCTTCCATTGACCGATTCCCGATGTCTGAGCCGGAACAAGGTCTGAAACATATAGCAGAATAAACAGAAATAGTGAACGCAAATGTGCCGAAAACATTGAGATTGGATTACTTGGTTAGTGGTGCTTAAATAACTCTGTTTTAGCCTTTTTTATTGTTTTATCGGAAGCCCGTATCTGGGTTTTCATTCCTGCGGGAGTTCAATTTTATGCACCCCGGGATGAAACGGCCTCTGATAAAAAACAAATTTCATCACGGTTTGGTAATGTTTCCATGTCCACTCCGGACCCGACCAGCAGGGATCCCATTTATACATATAGGCCATACGCACATTGATGAAGCATAAAAGTATAAATACCGCTGTGATGCTTATTTTCCGCAGGGTATTCTTTAATACGCCTGTCTTCTCAAGGAAGAACGCCATCGGTACAGCGAGAAGCGGATAATATTCAACCAGGCTGCGGTAACCGAAAGCACAATCGAAAGTAAAGCACCACCAGCTTGCATTCAGGTAAAGGATAAGCAGGAAAATAACCAAAACAGCCCAGACATTGGTTTTGTTTTTTACAGTCATCCATATAAGCCCGGCCATGCTTAACAACATCACAGGTGAATAAATCAGCCATCCCGAAACCTTCCCGAACAGCACTTTACCAATCTTAGGGCTGTTCCAGTAAATAAACGATTCGTTTTCGGTCACCGAGTATTGGTACGAATACACGATCCATTTTCCGGTAACGAGGTGCCAGTAAACCATTTGCGGAATAAAAACAACAAAGGCAATTGCAGCCATCAGCAAAAGGTGAGGCCAATGGTTGAACAACTGTCCAAATCGTTCTTTGAGTTGCCTGAAACTGTTCACATTATAAAGCAAAAGGTAGAACCCGATGAGGATATTGGTAGGCCTTACCAATACTGCAACTGCTAACGGAATACTGATCCAGAGGGCATTGAGGAGCGAAGGCTTGCCGACATAATACGGAACCCTGTAAATAAACAGCGCGATGAGAAAAAAGGAATATACATGCGACATTGCCGCTTCGCCTACAGTATAATACAAAAGATTTGTCGCAAAAAACAGAAGCAGCACAGTGGTAAAAGCTACCGCCCGGCCGTAATTTCTTCTGAGCATGCGATATACCAGCCAAAGTCCCAGGAAACAATACACAACCGCACCAAAAAGAATAAATACACCATGAATGGCATCGTAACCGTTTACCGGTTCATGAACTATGATGCTGTAAAAATTTGCCAGAAAAAAAAAGGGAGCCTGCAAATAAGCAACTCCCCAGGTAAACTTATTCACCATTACCCCGTCGAGCGGATACGCCCATTTTTGGCCCCGCGCAAGGTTGTGATGCTGAAATTGTGCCGGCAGGTACTGGTAATAGCCTAACCCGTCGGAGGTGAACATATACTTAAATCCCTGGAAATGAAAATATTTCGAGCCGGCGTACATGCCAAGTGAAATGAACAGAACGGCAGCCAGCAGTGTGGTGTAGAGCTTTTTTCTTTTTGATGTTTTGTTGAACAATCCATACTTCAAAATGCAGTATAGCGCCCTGAAACCATCCTTCCAGCCAATCTTCTTACCTTCATCGTAGGTGCGACCGTAATAGGAGATGCCAACTTCATATATCCTGGCGCTTTTTATGCGGGCAACTTTTTGTGTCACTTCTGGTTCAAAGCCAAACCGGTTCTCTTTCAACTCAATGTTTTTGATAATCTCGCTCCTGAAAAGCTTGTAGCAGGTTTCCATATCGGAGAGATTGAGATTGGAGAACATGTTGCTCACAAGTGTAAGGAACCTGTTGCCTATGGTATGCCAGAAAAACAGTATGCGATGCGGCTTGCCGCCCATGAAACGCGAACCGTAAACCACATCGGCAGCGCCTTCCAGCATCGGCTTGAGCAGGATATTATACTCATTGGGGTCATATTCGAGATCAGCATCCTGGATGATAATAAAATCGCCTGTGGCTTCCTTTATCCCCGTGTGCAGTGCCGCGCCTTTACCTTTGTTCACTTCGTGCTTAAAATATTGAAGGTTGAAATCGGGATGAGCGGTTTTATAACGCATTACGGCTTCTTCGGTATCGTCTTTCGAAAAGTCATTCACCACGATGACTTCTTTCTTCAAGCCGCCGGTAAGTTCAACATTCCTTACACGGTCAAGAATAAGGTGGATGGTTTTGCCCTCGTTGTATGCCGGAATAATGATGGAAAGGGTTTGCATATACAATTCTAGTGAATCGCAATATTACAAAATAATGCCGTGTTAAACTCAAACTGCCTGTTGTTAAGACTTTTCATGAATTAAATGCAGGAATATGCCGAATGAGCATATTTTAAATGAGAAAAAGAAACCTTGCCCGACTCAATTCTTAATAAGTTGTTAACAAAACCATTTAGTTTGCAGGTTTATAAAATTCATCGGGAGGTTGCTTTTTCACCTGAATATTTTATATATCTTCACATCCAAAATAAGCCTGCAGGTTACTTTCGCCCGGAAACTTGCTAACTTTGCCCACTTTACCCAATAAACCGGTAATGATTCACTATTCAGATTTTGCGATAATTGAAGGACTCCGGCTCAACAGCGACTTTATTATACGTTATGTATATAAGGAGTTTTTCCCTACTATCCGTTATCTGATCAAGAACAACGCAGGGTTGGATGAGGACGCCGAGGATATTTTCCAGGAATCGTTGTATATCGTTTTAAAAAAGATACAGGAAGATGATTTTGAACTGAATTCTTCATTCCTCACCTACCTGTATTCCATCAGCAAGAACCTCTGGCTGCAGCGACTGAAGCGGAAGAGGCTTCACGAAAAAAACCAGAGCGAGCTGGTTCATTTTCTTTCGGCGCCCGACAGCGGTATCGAAATTCATGTTGAATATGAAGAGAAATACCGCGTGTTTGTTGAGCAGTTCGAAAACCTTTCCGAAGACTGCAAACGGCTGCTTCGCCTGTTCCTTGGTAAGATGTCGCTCAAGGAAATAGCCGACGAAATGGGCTATAAATCAGAACTGTACGCTAAAACTAAAAAATATCTTTGCAAGGAAGCACTCCGCAAACTGGTTGAAAACGATCCTTCAATAAAAGCGTTGAGATAGCCTGCACTATTTGCCGATTAATTTTACGGTAATATTTGTTGATTATTAAATTATCACTACTGAACGACTAAAATAATAAAATGAAGGGGTACTCCCCGCAGGTTTCCCCCAATGTTGTACTTTGGTTTTGCACAACTAAGAACAACATGAGTAAAGGTACGGAAATAAAATTTGTCGGACAGCCGATTTTTAAACAAGTAATAGGGCTTTTGGAATCAATAAGTATTAAAAGCCTGGTTGATAAGCATAATGCTGACTATTATTACAAGGCATTTAGAGCAAAAACGCAGTTAATAACAGTTCTTTTCGGTATCCTGAGTCGCTGCGACTCGATGACTGAGATATGCGAAGGATTAAGGGCTATGGGCGGAAAGCTAAACCATTTGGGTTTAGAAAAGGCTCCGGCAAAAAGCACAGCCTGTGACGGGATGCGCAATCGTGACAACAAGTTCTTTGAAGATGTATATTTTAGTTTGGTACGCCATTACCAGAGTTTTTTGTCGGACAGCCGAACCTTTGG
>JAKLFM010000084.1 GCA_022711175.1 Bacteroidota bacterium
GTCGGACAAGAAAAAGGATAAGGATGTGGTTCAAATCAACGGGGTGTTTTTTACCAACCTGGCGATCGACATCAGCGCGGTGCTCATCCTCATTTTCCTCGTGTATTACCCGACGTACAAAAACCAGGACTACATTTTCACCTTCCTGGTTTTTAACCTCGTCATCTTTATCCTCACTTATGTACTCAATGAGGTCAAAATATCGATGGGAGCGGCATTCGGCTTGTTTGCGGTGTTTTCGATGCTGCGTTACCGAACCGCGGGCATCTCCATTAAGGATATGACTTACCTGTTTATTGTGATAGCAGTAGGGTTGGTGGGCGCTATCAGGCTCGATTTTTATGAACTGATCATTCTCGATTCGCTCATTATTGTTTTTGCCTGGCTGCTCGAATGCAAATGGATATTAAGGCGGGAACTCAGCCAGAATATTGAATATGAGAATGTTGAGCTGATAGTCCCGGAAAAACGTGAACAATTGATCGAAGACCTCAGGAAGCGTACCGGCCTGAAAATTCACAGGGTAGTAATCCGGAAAATCAATTTCCTGCGCGACACAGCCACCATCAGGGCATTCTTTTATGATTAAACGATATATCATTCCGTTTGTTCTTTTTCTGCTAACCGGCTGCGGCATCAGTGCGCAAACAAATGATGCGCAACTGTGGCTTGGCGTAAACATTGAAAAAAGGCTTACTCCTAAACTCTCAATACAGTTTGCCGAAGAACTTCGTATGAACGAAAACATAACCGAAGCGGGCACTATTTTCAGTGATTTAGGTGTTAATTATCGCATTCTGAAAGGATTGACAGCTTCGGCAAATTACAGGTTCATCAATAAACGGCAACTCAACAATACTTACGACAACCGTCACCGCTACTACTTCGGCCTTACCTATAAATATGTTATCAAACCGGTATCCTTGTCAGTACGTGCACTTTACCAGTCGCAATATACCGACCTGCTTACTTCGGAAAACGGTAAAATCCCCGAAAACTATGAGAGGACCCGCCTCAAGCTCGGCTTCAATTTCGGGAAGCCGGTACGGCCTTTCGTGAGCGCCGAAATGTTCATTCCGCTTAGCGGCCACAACAACTCCATCATGATCGACTGTATGCGCTATACCGCCGGCCTGGAGTATAAATTCAATGCACGGCATTCAATCGACGGGTATTACCTTATTCAAAAGGAGATGAACGTAGCCGATCCCAAGACCGATTTTGTAATCGGCCTTGGTTATTCTTTCCTGTTTTAACGAATTAACCAGAGTAGTTTTAGTTTTTTCCTTTATTTGAAAAACCTGCTATCGGGTTTGTAATTGCTCCCTTACATGCTGAAAAACCTTTCGGATTTGTTGAATACCTGCCTGCGGTCAATAAAAAACGCCACCTTATTCACCCTTACGAAAAGCCCTGCCACCGGTCGAAACCATCGGAAGATTTGATCTTATATCCGGTAAAGAGACCAAGCCTGCAGGCGAAGCATCGTTGAAGCCTTTGCAGAGATTCCCCGGTGAGTATTGCCTGTTCTCACTCTCGCACCGTTAGCAGGAAAACAAAAACGGGAAGCTGTGTTGAGCTTCCCGTTCCTGTATTGAGTGTTGATGACGCTTATTTCACAAATTGTTCAGCATAATACTTTGGGGTAAGCTCTTCGCCGGTGGCGTTTTTAATCATCGTTTTCCAGTCGTAGCGAGCTCCGGGAGCAAACACTTTTTCGAGGAAAAATTTGCCGGCTTCCTTTTCGCCATAATAGCACTGTTTCATGTTATTGTTTTTCAGCACATTAGCCGCGATGTAATTATTAAACTGTGAAGCAAGCAGTTCGCCAAGCTGGTAATTGTGATAGTAGCAAGGGTAAAGAGCAATATGGATTTTTGTTGCCCAATCGGGTTGATTGCGGTCGGCAGGGCGTTTGATCATCTGGTATTTTTCAACCAAATCCCACCACAGTTTGTTCAAGTCCTGGTCGGGGTTTTCGTAGAGGCCTTTTTCGAAGCGGTACATTACCTGCGCCCAGCGGCTGAATGTAAGTTGTTCAAGGCGAAGCACTTTAAAACTCTCATCGGCTACTTTGCGGGCATCAGCGGTATCGGTGAGTCCCATTTTTACAAGATAGTCGGCATTGGATGCCATCCTGCCAAAGAACATGGCCACGGCTTCGGTGGTGAAGGTATGCGCCGGGTTTCTCAGCACGAAAGGCAGTTGGGCGTCGATATACTTATCGTAAACGGCATGTCCGAATTCGTGGAGCATGGTATTCATCCAACTGTAGTTCGGTACAATGTTGCACAGAACTCGCACATCGCCGAGGTTGTCGATATCAGTGCAGTATGCGTGCTGGTTTTTGCCCGGTTTTTCGTACAAATCGCTGTTTTTGATGATGCCTGTAATGTCGAGGCCAAGGCTGCTGTAATAATCGGTGGTAAGCTTTTCGATGTTGCTGCCTTTATAGTATTTGTCGAGGTCAACGCTGTAAATGGCCGGTGCTTCCTGGAAGAAGCGGTTCTGATAGTGCCAGGGCATCAGTTCTTCTTTCTTGATATTCAGCCTGTTGGCAAGATAGGTGTCAATCTCGTCTTTCAGGCTCTTGAATGAATCGCGGGTGAGGTTATCGAGTTCATCAAAAAGTTTTGAGATTTCTTCAGGGTCCTGCTCGCTCAGTTTGAGGCTCATTTCATGGAAATTGTTGAAGCCCAGTTGCCTGGCAAGGTCGTTGCGCATGATGGCGAGTTTCCTTACATCGTCGGCGACCACCGGGCCAATGGCTTTGTGGCCTTCCCATGCCTGCTGGAGTTCTTTACTGTTGATTGAAGTTTTTAAGATGTCTTCTACCTGGTTATCAGTAAGTTGCTTGCCATTTACGTTGGCACGGAAGTTCGAATATTTTTGTTCGACTGCCGATTGCATTTTAATAATGGCGTTGAGTTGCGCAGTATCAACCTGTGCACCGAGGTAAGCGTTATACAAAACGGTAAGTTGCCGGCTCAGTAATTCGTCTTTTATTTCTCCCGAATCCTTGATCTTTTTCAGGATGGCAAAGTCGTCCTTATCGGCATAGATTTTTGTCAATTCGATGTTTAGGTCTTCCGATTTCTTAAAATCTTCGGGTGTGCCGCTTATTGAGGCATTCCATGATGCAAGGTAGGCCTGTTTTTGCAGGGGCTGCACAATCGAATCGTACCTGCTGATAAATGAGCGAAGTTCCTGTTCCATTTTGTTGTTTTTGTTGGCACAACTGCTGATCAGCAATACAACCGACAGCAATGCTAAGAGAGTTTTGATGGGTTTCATCGTTTGTTTGGTTTTGATTATGAGGAGTTTCTGAATTTCAGAGGTTAATCAATACTCCATGTTGCGCCGTCCTTTGTGTCCTTTACGGAGATGTTGACGGCAGCGAGTTCCTCGCGTATCCTGTCGCTGGTAGCCCAGTCCTTATTGGCACGCGCATTGGCTCTTATTTCCAGGATAAGCTTCATCAGGCCTTCCACCACTTTGCCGCCTTCAGCCGGGTCAACTTCGGGTAGGAGGCCGAGTATTTCAATAGCAAAGGTGCTGAAAAGCTTTTTCAATTGCGAAATGTCTTCAGCTGTAAGTTTTTCCTTGCCATCATAAGCCGAATTCACAATCCTGACGGCTTCAAAAAGGTTTGCGATAAGTATCGGGCTGTTAAAATCGTCGTTGAGGGCTTCGTAGCATAGTTTTTCAAGGCTGGCAATATCAGCAGTACTGGTGCTTTGCGGTGCAATTTTCTGAATTGTGAGCATGGCCTTCATAAGCTTGTCGAAGCCTTTTTGCGCAGCCTGCAGCGCTTCGTTTCCGAAGTCGAGCTGGCTGCGGTAGTGGGCCTGCAGGATAAAAAACCTGATAGTCATAGGGCTGTAAGCCTGTGTGAGTGCGGGATGCGAGCCTTTAAAAAATTCTTCAAGCGTGATAAAATTGCCGAGCGATTTACCCATTTTCTGCCCGTTGATGGTAATCATGTTGTTATGCATCCAGTATTTTACCGGGGGCTTATGGTTGCAGGCAGTGCTCTGGGCAATCTCGGCTTCGTGATGCGGAAACATAAGGTCCATTCCGCCGCCATGAATATCGAAGGTTTCGCCAAGGTATTTGGTGCTCATGGCAGAGCATTCGAGGTGCCAGCCGGGGAAACCCTCGCTCCATGCCGAAGGCCAGCGCATGATATGCTCAGGCTGTGCTTTCTTCCACAATGCAAAATCAAACGAATTGCGTTTTTCGTCCTGCCCTTCCAGATCGCGGGTGTTGGCAAGCAGGTCCTCGAGAACCCTGCCCGAGAGAATACCGTATTTTTTGGTTTGGTTGTATTTCTCCACATCAAAGTAAACCGAACCGTTGCTTTCGTAAGCGATGCCTGCTTCAACCAGTTTGCTGATCATCGCTATTTGTTCGATAAGATGCCCTGATGCCCTGGGTTCAATGCTAGGTTTCAGCACATTGAGCCTGCCCATGAACTCATGATAGCGGTCGCTGAAATACTGCACCACTTCCATAGGTTCAAGCTCTTCGAGGCGTGCTTTTTTTGCAATCTTGTCTTCGCCTTCGTCGGCATCGCTTTCAAGGTGGCCCACATCGGTAATGTTCCTTACATAGCGAACTTTATATCCAAGGTGTTGCAGGTACCGGAAAACCAGGTCGAATGTGATGGCCGGGCGGGCATGCCCGAGGTGCGGGTCGCCGTAAACAGTAGGCCCGCAAACATACATACCTGCATGATTGGGATTGATGGGAACGAAAAGTTCTTTTTTCCGCGAAAGCGTGTTGTATATATAAAGGTCGTTGTTCATGAGGAAAAATAAAGTGCAAAGTTACCTAAATGAACAAGTTGAGAAAATAAAAGGTCGAAAATCGGGTAAAAATAGCGAAAGGATGCAACGTTTACAGCCTAATGAGAATTATAGTTTTCAGGAATATGTTCCATGGCATATTCGGCCAGTGCGGCGATGGTGAGGCTCGGGTTCACACCCAGGTTGCCGGGCACAATGGAACTGTCGATCACATACATGCCGGGGTAGTTATGGACTTCGAGAAGAGGGTTAACGACACCTGTTTCTGCAGAATCGCCCATCGGGCAACCGCCAATAATGTGGGCTGTTGTGGCTTTGTTGAAAAGCAGTTCAGTGATGCAGTTCATGGGCGTACTCCTGGTTTTTGCGGCAAACAGGCGAAGAAACTCCTGCCCTTTGGGTATGTAAGAAGGAATGTTCACCAACGATTGGCGGAACTTCAGCCGGGCTCCCAGCAGGGTTTTCCGCAGCGTGATGGCAAGTGAACTGTTGTTCATCTGCATTACCATCACAACAACAGAATTTTTGCACCATCGGAACCTGAAAAACACCCTTAAAACTTTCAGAGGATGTGTAATGAAATAAGCGGTGAAATTCAGGAAACGCTTAATAGGCTTATTGCCGTCGGTTGCAAAACCTGCAAGGTGGGTTACACCGCCCGAAGCATCGTTGAACTTGACTAATTGTATGGAAGTGCCTGTTTCGGGATGGAACATTGAAGTTATAGCCGGCCCGTTGTTCAGTTTGAATGGCGAGTTCACAACCCCGCTCAGCGATTCGGAGTTTGTGCGCACACGGGTTCCAAGCGTTGGCGAAAGTTTCGGAAGGGTTTTAAGTACTGACTTCTGCCTAAGTAATAATTCCAGTGTTCCCAGTACCGAGCAGCTTACAATCAGTCCTTTGGACCTGTAAATACTTTTACGATGGGGAAACTTCACCGATTTGGTATGAACTGTATAGGTGCTGTTTGAATACTCTATTTTGTATGCTTTGGTAAGTTCGGCAACCTCTGCTCCATTTTTTTCGGCAAAGTAGAGGTAGTTTTTATCGAGGGTGTTCTTTGCACCTTCGCGGCAGCCGGTCATGCAGCCTGCGCAACCTGTGCAGGCTTTGCGCAAAGGCCCTTTGCCATCGAAATATGGATCGGTTTCCGTGTTGCCGTCGCCAAAATAAATGCCCGTGTCTACACCTGCAAAGGTTTGCCCGGCGCCCATTTCATCGGCTACCTCCTTCAACAGATTATCTTCGATGCCGAAATCGGAAAAATGACTCACACCCAGCATGGTTTCTGCTTTTGTGTAAAAAGGGTCAAGCACAACTTTCCAGTTAATGTTACGGGGCCAGCACGAATGCTCGAAAAAGTCATCGGGAGGGCGCAGGAGGGTTGCCGCATAAACAAGACTTCCACCGCCAACCCCGGTACCGCTGAGAATGAATACAGGTTTGAAAAAGCTCAGTTTCATAATGCCCCTGAAGCCAAGTGCCGGCAGCCACAGGTATTTGCTGAAGTTCCAGTCGCTTTTCGGGAAATCGCTCTCTCTGAACCGTTTACCCTGTTCAAGCACCAGAACTTTATAGCCTTTTTCGGTGAGGCGCATCGCCGAAACGCTCCCGCCAAAACCGGAACCAATTACGATGTAATCGAATATTTCAACAGAAGGCATCAAAACAGAAGTACTGAAACTGTAACAATCGAAAATTGATTATTACAAATAAATAAAAATTATATATACATTCAAAATAGATTTTTTATATTGCTATCGGCCTGCAGTTCAGAATAAGCCGGGGACTATTTCGCCGTCGCGACTGATCATCACTACGAGGTACCAGCCAAGCAGTATCATCCAGGGATATTTCATGACGAATTCCGACATCTCCGGCAACCGGAAATTTGCATGAAGTTTCATGCCGCTGATGGTAGTGAACTGCATGATTTTCTGCCCTGCCGGACCAACAAACTCAAATTGTTCGTCCCAGTAATTCGAGTTGGCCGTAAGCTGCACATTGCCAGGCAGTTCGAGTGTTCCTCCTTCGCTCCAGGTATTGTTCCGGTAAAGGGCAACATTTTCATCTCTGCCTTTTTCCCTGATGGTAACATGCGTTTTGAGGAACCCCTGTGTTTTAAAGGTCCAGGTGTTCTCATTCAATGTTCCTTCGGCATATGACCCGAAGGCATTTTTAAATTTTAGGTTGGCAATGATTTCTTCGCCCTTACGAAGTTGGAACAAGGGCTCGGTAAGGCGGGGCTGCTGCCACTGCAAATCTTTACCGAAAAGGTCGGTTGTCGTTTTCATGACGATGCCTCTTTTTGTATAAAGGTACAACAAAAAGAGGCGAAATTCAACCTGAAAGCTAACCGCAACGATAATACCGGTTTACGTCAAAGTGACTTCGTCGCCCGGTTCGGGGATCAAAACATTGGTGAAGCCGGCTTCTCCAAGTTTCTGCTGATAAAATTGCTGCGCTTCGTACTCGCCGTGGACCAGAAATACTTGCTTCAATTTATTAGCATCCTGGCATTTCAGGTATTGGCTCATTTCCGAGTAATCGCCATGTCCCGAAAAGGCTTCGATACGTTCGATGGTTGCATTTACCGGGTGCTTTTCACCAAAAATGGAAACAGGATTTTCGCCGCCCAATATCCTGGCGCCCAGGGTGATTGGCGAGCAGTACCCGACAAATAACATGGTATTGTCAGGGTTTTCGATGTTATTTGCGGCATGATGCTTTATACGACCGGCTTCCATCATGCCCGAGGCCGAAATGATCACGCAGGGTTTCTTAACGGCATTGAGTTTCTTCGATTCTTCGGGCGTTTTGAGATAATACAGCGAACTGAATCCAAACGGGTCAGGATCGTTGAGCATTACATCATGTACTTCTTCGTTCAGGTTGTCAGCATGCATCCTGAAGACTTCCGTGGCATTTACCGCCAACGGGCTGTCAACATAGATATTGATCCTGGGCAGCAGGCCTTCGTTGAAAAAGTTATTGAGGGCATATACAACTTCCTGTGTGCGGCCAATGGCAAAGGAAGGGATGATTACCTTGCCGCCTTTTTCAACGCAGGTTTCGCGTATTACACGCAAAAGCTCGGCCTCAGCGTCCTGCATGGGCGGGTGCTGCCGGTTGCCATAGGTGGACTCGGTGATAAGATAGTCGCATTGCGGAAATGGCTGCGGCTTTTTCAGGATGCGGTTTACAGGCCTGCCAATGTCGCCGGTATATGCAATGCGGGTGGTTTTGCCGTTTTCGGTGATTTCGAGCGAAACAACACCGCTGCCAAGCATATGGCCGGTGTTGGTGAATTTCACCTGTATGTTTTCGTCGATCCGAAACTTGCGGCTGTAAGGAACGCCGATGAATAATTCCATACAGGCACGGGCATCTTTTTCGGTATAGATCGGTTCAACGGGTGAAAGGCCTTTGGCAACACGGCGCTTGTTGAACCACTTTACGTCGCCTTCCTGTATGTGCCCGCTGTCGGCAAGCATGATGGCGCAAAGGTCACGGGTGGCATTGGTGCAAACCACCGAACCGCGGAAGCCCAGTTTATAAACGTATGGAATCAATCCGGAATGGTCGATATGGGCATGGGAAAGGATAATATGGTCGATGGTGGCCGGGTCGAAGCCCAGGTTGCGGTTCATGCCGTCGGTTTCAAGGCCTTTGCCCTGGAACATACCGCAATCGAGAAGAATTTTCTTTCCGCTTTTTGTGGTGAGTAGGAATTTACTGCCGGTGACTTCGCGCGTGGCACCGAGGAATTTGAGTTTCATAGTATGTTGATAAGGAATTAGTTAATGGAAAAGGGTGCTTGGTGGACTGGTAAGTTTGAATTGGTTTGTTGATTGATGAGGTGATTTCAAGTTGTCCAAAATTAGCCAATTACAACAAAATATATTGCTGTTGACGGGTTATAAATATTGTTAAAAGCAGATTGGCACTCATAGGTCGCGGTGAACAAACTAGTCATTATATGCTAATCTATTAACGAGTCTTTCGGTAAATCAGGGATAACAGTTCTTTATTTACTTTCTTTTGTCTTGACCCAAAAGAAAGTAACAAAGAAAAGGTCAAGACTTTATGAAAATTTTTTGTTTTCTATGGATCGGCTCTGCCGCGCGATACAAGCCGCGCCAGCGCGCATACTAACACTGGCTTCTGTATCGCTTGCTCGAGGCTTTACTTACAAGCCTTACCTTGAAAACTGGCAAAATTTTCATAATGTCAGTCCTCCTAAAATCCGGAATTGAGTGTTGGATGCTTCTGAAAAATATTTCGGTATTTATGTCAACCGCTTCAAAAATCAATACATTTGAAGGATAAAGGCTTGCAGCAAAATGGTTCTCAACTACATTTGGGTTGCGTTTTTCATCATCGCTTTCGTGGTGGGGGTGATCAGGCTGGTATTCTTTGGTGATACCGGTATTTTCCCCGACATGATGAACAGCACTTTCGAGATGGCCAAAACCGGTTTCGAAATATCACTTGGCCTTACAGGAGTAATGACCCTGTGGATGGGGCTGATGAAAATCGGTGAATCGGCCGGAATCGTGAGACTGCTGTCGAAAGCTGTCGGGCCGTTGTTCAGTAAGCTTTTCCCTGAAATACCGAAAGATCATCCGGCCAACGGCAGCATCATGATGAACCTCGCTGCAAACATGCTTGGTCTCGATAATGCCGCCACACCGCTGGGGCTCAAAGCGATGACGCAGCTCCAGGAGCTGAACAAGGACAAGGACACGGCTTCCAACACTATGATCATGTTCCTGGTACTCAACGCTTCGGGGCTCACCATTATCCCGATAAGCATCATGGTTTACCGGACTCAGCTTGGCGCCGCCAATCCTTCGGATATCTTTATTCCGATCCTCCTCGCCACTTTTTGTTCAACGCTGGCAGGAATTATTGCAGTTTCCATCCAGCAGCGCATCAACCTGTTCAACAAGGTTGTTTTGCTCTACCTGGGCACATTCACACTGATCGTTTCAGGCATAATCTGGTATTTTACCACCATTCCGCAGGAGCAGGTTACCTCCATTTCTTCCGTTGCCGGAAATGTTATCCTTTTCGGAATCATCATTTCATTCATTCTGCTGGGTATCAGGAAACGCATCAATGTTTATGAAACGTTTATCGAAGGGGCGAAGGAAGGTTTTGGCATTGCTGTAAAGATCATTCCTTACCTGGTCGCAATCCTCGTGGGGATTGGCGTTTTCAGGACCTGCGGGGCGTTGGATTTCCTGGTACAGGGAATAGGGCAGGGGTTTGCGGCCCTGGGTGTGAACACTGATTTTGTGGATGCGTTGCCTACGGCGTTTATGAAGCCTTTGAGCGGTTCCGGCGCCCGCGGCATGATGGTTGACACCATGAAGCAGTTTGGCGCCGACTCGTTTGCCGGAAGGCTCTCCTGCATTTTCCAGGGCGCTGCCGATACTACGTTTTACATTGTGGCAGTGTATTTCGGATCGGTGGGGATTAAAAAGACACGTTATGCCATCACCTGCGGACTTATTGCCGACCTCGCCGGCGTGATTGCTGCAATTTTTGTGGCATATCTGTTTTTTCATTAGAAAATATTCTGTTAATGGCAGGATTTACTCAAAAAGATCTGAATGGTGGTGTACTGAGTCGCAGGCTCAGGACAGCAGGGAATATAATGGTATTACTGACAACAACATTACTTATTATCTTATTTATAACAGGATGTAAAACAAACAAGATCAGAATAACTAATTGTCCAATTAATAAAATTGAAGTTACGTATTTAAAAGGGTATTTTGAAACCACTAGTAGCTTTGATTGTGATTCTTTCCCTAATGCAATACATATGAGTAAGGAAAGGTTTGTAGATACAGTTATTATTGACAAAACTCTCTTGTGCAAAATATCGAATGAATTAACGAAACTCGCTCCAGATGATACCTTAGTATCCCCTGATGTAAGACTCAAATGCAAAGTATATAAGCTCGATAATACCGTTGATCTAATTTGTTTGGGGGATTGGTTTGGCACTGCATTTAATGGACAGCCCTGTAATGATAATTATAATTTGGTTTTTTTGATAAAATTCAATTCTGGATACTACAATTATTTTAATGAAGCGGAATTTCTGAAATATTTCCTTGAATTGAAAGACTCTTTAAAATACAATCAAGCATTTGAACAATTAGAAATTTTTCAAAGTAAACGTATTAGGCAAACATGGAGTGATACTACTATGGTTAAGATCGGTTTATAAGCAATATGAATTTGAAAGAATTATAAACAGTTGACCTTATCTGTCAGTAGCAAAGTGCAAAACGGTTTTCCGTGCTGTCTTCAGTGTTCCTAAATGAAAAGAAAAGCAAATGCTATCCGTATCCCGATACTATCGGGATGTAACTTCGGATACAGCCAAAAACAAAAGCCCGGCAAATTCCCGGGCTTTGTTATGTCATATGTAGTAACTAATACTTGATCTGACATTTTAACTCATCAGTTTGTAAAGTTAGATGATTGAGTATTTATTGGGTCAAATTTTTCCTCTGAACCCTCCCAAAGATTTTTGGGGGAGGGATTCTGAGAAAAAATTTGTTGAGAAGCGTTAGGCGTAAACAGTTGATCCAGTTGTTTTTCTTTAGCCAAATGCATTGAGTCCATAAATGTTTGGTACGGCGTTTTGCCGAAACAATATTTTCCGCTGTGAGGTCTGTTTTTGTTGTAATCCTCTATCCAGATATCAAGGTCCTGTTGAAGATGATCAATGGATTCGTAGACTTTCTTGCGGAAAGCAATTGAATAGAACTCATCCTGAATGGTTTTATGGAAACGTTCGCAGATACCATTAGTCTGCGGGCTTTTAGCGCGGGTTTTTGAGTGGTCAATGTCCTCAATATCCAAGTAGAGTTGATACTCATGATGCTCACGGGCCCCGCAGTATTCAGTACCCCTGTCGGTGAGTATACGAAGCAGCCGAATGCCTTGTTCTTCAAAGAAAGGGATAACCCTGTCATTAAGCATATCGGCAGCCACCAAGGCGTTCTTACGGTCATAGAGCTTAGCAAAGCCTACTTTGGCATAAGTATCAATGAAGGTTTGCTGATAAATTCTGCCTACCCCTTTGATGGTTCCCACGTAATACGTGTCCTGGGCGCCAAGGTAGCCCGGATGGTGAGTTTCAATTTCACCATGGGATTCCTTTTCCTGTTTGGCTTTTTCCAGAGCTGCAACCTGGGCTTCGGTAAGTACAATACCTTCCTGGGCTGATTTGGCTTCCAGTGCTTTCAAACGTTTTTTAAAGGTCTCCAGATCATTCCTCAGCCAAACACATCGAACCCCAGCCGGCGAAATAAAAATCCCTGATTTCTTCAACTCGTTGGATGCTCTTACCTGACCATAGGCCGGGTATTCAATTGCGATCTTTCGGACAGCAACTTCAACTTCCTCTGCCACCCTGTTCTTGGGTAGTGGCTTCCGACGGCTGATTTCACGCAGTGCCATGGTGCCGCCGGTTTCGTATAGCTGCTTGAAACGGTAAAAGCTATCTCGTGAATAGCCAAACACCTTGCATGCTTCTGAAACACTTCCAAGCTGTTCTGCCAACTTAAGCAGCCCTAGCTTGTTCTTGATGATTTTCTCTTCTGTGCTCATAAACTTAATCTTTCTTTTTGATGTTCAAAATTATTCAATTTGTCAGATTAAGTCTTAGCTTTTACATGTCATATTTCAGGCATCTGATGCTTACTTCTTCTCCATACCCTCCCTGCCTCCGTAGTAAACTTTTTCCTCAGTGCATCTAAGTGCTCTCAGTGCCTCAGTGGTTTCACTCAAACTCTCAAACCTTCAAATTCCAACTCCTACCTTATCAGCGTCACCGTGCCCCACTCACTTTCAGGCATGTTCTCGCTCTCACCCACGTTCTCATTGTGCCAT
>JAKLFM010000085.1 GCA_022711175.1 Bacteroidota bacterium
AAAATCATTACAAGATAAAGCGCCCACATTTCGCTCAGTTTGAATGGAATACCGGAAGAAACTGCATAAGGAAGATTTTCGATCCAGCCAATCGAACCATTCAAAAATTTTAAGAGTAGTACAGTTACCTGACCGAAAAAGTTACTTACAACAGGAACCATCGAAGTAACAAGTACAATCATACCGGAGTATATCACAAGGCTCGACAGAGGTATAGCCACGATATTGGCTAGCAAGAAATAGTTTGGAAACTGGTGAAAATAATAGAGCGTTAGAGGCAGTGTAACCAGTTGTGCAGCAACCGACACTGCTACAACCTGCCAGATTTTATCACCGATCCAGGTATAGGCATTGTATTTTTCATACAACCAGTTGTATATCAGCACTATTCCTGTTACTGCAAGATAGGACAACTGAAATCCGATATTTAACAGATAGTTAGGATTATAGGCAAGCAGAATTAGTGCCGATATAGCTATTGAATTGATTATATGCGAATTGCGGTTAACAAGTACGGCAATTAATACAATTGAGAACATGGCAGCCGACCGGGCAACCGATGGTGAAAATCCTGTGATAAGTGCGTAAAACCATACCAAAACGATTATCATTATTGTTTTAATGATTATTGTTGTCCTGTTACGGTTGAGGAATCCCAGAAGGAAGTTTAATACTAAATAAACAATACCAACATGCAGTCCTGACACACTCAGGATGTGCATAACGCCCGCCCCCGAGTATTCGCGCAGGGTTTCAGCATCGAGGTCGTCTTCCTGCCCGAGGATCAATGCGGCTGCTACAGCATATTCCTGGCCATGGAGTCCATTCTTCTTCAGCACATCGAGAAAATAGTTTCTGACAGCCCTTGCCTGACGCATCGCTGAATGATGGATAGGCGCATCAGTAATTATGTAGTTGCCTGCAGGCAGATAAACCTGGTGAAAAACATTGGATGCTGCGAGATACCTTTTGTAATTAAAAGCGCCGGGATTTTGCGGAGGGCTGATGGCGGCAACATTACCCGAGAAGATAATCGTTTGACCATCTAAAGGATACGAAACCGTTGTGTCTTTCTTAAAATAACATATCATTTTACCAAAGCAACGATAAACTGTATCGTGAGTATAAACTTCATTGATCTGCAGTGTTGTCTTGAATGAATGTTCTTTTTCAACAAGCGGTTCATTCACTCTTGCAACAAAAAATTGAGCATCTCTTACTTTTGAGAAATGAGCCTTGTCTGAAAGATGGTTATTGAACACGGCAATCTGATATCCAAACATGAACATAAATAGCGAAGCCATGCAACCGAATAGCCACCTGGTTGAATATTTCCACATCTTTTTCGAAAACGCAGCATAGCCGAATAATAATATCCAAACTGCAAAAAGAACCAACCCGCTTAACGGACGCTCAAGGCCTGCATAAAGCACGACTGCAATGCCTGCAACAAATGGAAGCAATATACGTAATACCGGAAACTGATGCCTGTACATCAAATACCTATGATTTCAGGCTAAAATTATGAAATCCTCCTGAAAAAAAACAATTCGGTGTGTTGTTCTGCTTCGGTAGCTTTCCTGAGCAACTATTTACCGCAATATTGCCGGAGCGATGTTTCAGCTTTGGTATTGCCCAGCGAGGCTGCCTTGCGCCAATCGTCGCACATACGGTTATCGCCTGTCATTGAATAGGCTGCTCCACGATTAAAATAAGCATCGGAGTTTTTAGGGTCAAGCTCAAGCAGTTGTGTATAATCGTTGATTGCTGCCTGCTGATTTTTAACCATAACATAGCAATTACCCCGGTTCATATAGCATTGCTTCACATTGGCTTCATATTTAATCGCATCAGTAAAGCAAACAATAGCTTCATCATATCTCTGAAGAGTAGCCAATGAAGTCCCCTTGTTATAATACGATGTTGAATATTGAGGGTCGGCTTTAAGTGCAGCATCATAATCGGTAATTGCTTCATTGTGTTTACCGAGCATGGCTTTTGTTACACCTCGGTAGTCAAGCGATGGGGCGTCGTTGGGCCGGGCTGCTAAAGCCTTGTTAAAAGCATCAAGCGCTTTCAAATATTCCTTTTTCTCAAAATAAAGTTTACCTGCCAGGTAGTTTGCCGAAACCTGATCGGGAAAAATAGAAGCTGATTCCTCAATATCTTTAAGAGCCCCAGTATTATCTTTCAACTCCAGTTTTGCTTTTCCCCTGAAAAACAATGCCATATAGTTCTTTGGATTTTTTTGAATAGCGCTGTTGAAATCAGCAAGAGCACCTTTGATGTCACCATTCTTCGCTTTTTCAAGGCCGTCGAGCAATTCTTTAGACCGTATGGGGTCGTTTGGCCTTGTTATAGTTGTGGGTGGTTTTCCTGAATTGTTTCCCGAAAGAATAATTTCACCTTTGGGTGTTATGGCTTTAACTTGTGTTCCGGTTGCGGCCTTTTCAATATCGAATGCATCGTTCCACGCTGGTTCTGCTTTATGAGTTGTTGATATGATGGTATCAGGCTTGCTCCCGATGGTAGTATCCACTACCTGATTCTCACTGTTAGCCTGCACTTCGGGTTTGATTTTTTGGTTACCTGAACAGCCAAAGGCTATCAAGCATGTTGAGAAAATGGAGAACAGTATAGCTTTTATCATTGCTGAACAAATTTTGAGTTAATATGAGTATCCAGTTGTTTCCATATGATGTCCGCAGCCCTGACCGAAGCACCATGATCACCGGCCAGGCTTCGGAGTTTACGGTAGTCTTCAATCATCGTGTGCCTGTAGTCACCATCACCGAGAATTTTTTTTAATTCGGTAACAATGTTTTTCCTGGTGCACTGGTATTGTATAAATTCTTTAACCGCTTCCTTGTCAAGTATGAGATTTACCAGTGAGATATATTTCACTTTTATTACTAACCAGGCCAGCAATGCTGACATGAAGCTCATACGGTAACAAACAACCTGAGGCACCTGTAACAATGCTGTTTCGAGAGTGGCAGTGCCGGAAGTGACAAGCGCTGCTTCGGAATTGCGCAACAAATCGTACGTTTGCTTGTACACAACCATTACATTTTTGTTTCCGATGATGCTGTCATAATACTCAGGCGGTATGGTGCCGACTCCTGCAATTATAAACTGGTAACCGGGAAAATCATCCACAACCTTGAGCATAACCGGTAAAAGCCTTTGAATTTCCTGTTTCCGGCTACCCGGGACAAGTGCAATCACAGGCCTGCCGTCCAGTTTGTTTTTACTTAGAAACACAGGCGTTTGCGATGTATCGCTCTCGTCGATCGTGTCAATCAACGGATGCCCGGTATATTCAACATTGTAGCCGAATTTTGCATGAAACTCCTTTTCAAAAGGCAGCACCACAAAGGCCTTATCAACGTATTTATGAATTTTATGCACTCTCGACTGATGCCAGGCCCAAACCTGCGGTGCTATGTAATAAATTACCCTGATGCTGTGCTTGTGTGCAAACTCTGCAATCCGCATATTGAAACCCGGATAATCCACACAAATGAGTACATCGGGGCGGTAATTCAACAGGTCGGATTTGCAAAATCGGATATTCCGAAGTACTGTACGTAAATTCAGTGCTACTTCGAGAAATCCCATAAACGCCAGGTCGCGGTAGTGCTTTACAACGTGTGCTCCCTGAGAATGCATTTTATCACCACCCCAAACCCTGAAATCGGCATCGTGATCATGCTTCTTCAATTCCCTGATAATGAGGGAAGCATGTAAATCACCTGAAGCTTCGCCGGCGATAATATAGTATCTCATTGTGAATTAGTTGAACGGGATAATGTTGATACCTTTTTCATGAAGAAAAAGGAAGTAAAGCAAAAAGAGAACAAAAGTGACTGCAAGTATTGCCCTGCCGGTTTTTTCCAATTTATATTTAACGAGGTAATATCGCATGGCAATGAGATTCATGGCGAGTGACAGCAGGATAATACCTGAATCTGGCAGATATTTCAATACATGTAACTGCGAACCGGTAAGGTAATTAATACCGCTGAAGATTAATGCAGCAGCTACCGGGATGATCAATGCCAGGATTACTCCGAAAATATGGCTGTCGCGTTTCATAAAGCTTTTTCCATCCATGATCTCATTGTCTATTTTTCTTTCCCAGGTTCAATATCGAAATCCCAGTTACTGATTAACTCGATAGCCTGGTGAGCCGTGAGGTCAATCTGAACCGGCACAATACTAACATAGTTGTTTCGTATGGCATAGTCGTCAGTATCGGTGCCTTCATCCTTTGAGGTAAAAACGCCCTGTAGCCAATAGTATTTCCGGTGGTGCGGATCATGTCGCTCGTCGAAACTTTCATCCCAAAAGGCCCTGGCCTGCCTCACTACTTTTACTCCTTTGATTGGTTCTCCGTTCAGTGCCGGGATGTTCACATTCAGGCAAACACCGGCTGGAAGCGGATTATTGAGGACGTTAGAAGCAATTGCGGTAATGTATGGGGCAACATGGCTGAAGTCAGCCTGGTAAGAATAATCGTCGAGTGAAAAGCCAATGGCCGGAATATCTTCCATCGCGGCTTCGAGAACCGCTGCCATCGTACCACTATATAGCACATTGATTGAAGCATTCGATCCATGGTTAATTCCTGAAACAATCAGGTCGGGATTTCTTTTAAGGATAGCCTTCTGACCAAGCTTTACACAATCAACCGGCGTTCCGTTGCAGCTATATTCCTCATATTCGTCTTCTCTGACAATTTCGTGAATTCGCAGAGGACTTTGTATGGTAACTGCATGCCCCATTCCCGACTGAGGTTTATCGGGGGCTACAACTACCACCTTACCCAGTTTTCGCATAATGCCAATCAATGCCCTTAATCCCGGGGCACCAATGCCATCATCGTTCGTAATAAGTATTAACGGTTTCAATGTTTGTCGGTTATGGATTCAATGGAGTTAATGCCGCCGTCTTCCGGTTGATTTATATCCGAAGCTTTGCCATGAATGGATGTTACTCCTGCCGAAACCAGGAATTTCATCACCTCGGTTGGAGATGCATGTAGCGGGCGAATATTTTCGGTCGGAACAATAAATAGCGTTCCTGTGAAAGTGTATGAATAAGGGAAATAAACTGCCACCTTTCCGTTTCCGATACCAATCTGCGATAAGTCTTTGGCAGTAACGAACCCGATTTTCTCCATATCGGCATCCTTGCTGAATCTTACTAACACCGGTTCAGTAAATTTCTTCTCCTTTCCGACGAAAGCGGCAAAAAAATCCTTGAAAGATGAATATAGTATTTTGATAACAGGTGTGCGGATAAGGAGCCTGTCGAAATAATTCATTACAGGGTTAAATACTATTGTACTCCCAAGCAAACCGATTACGGTTACAATAACCGCAACAACAAGCAAACCTAGCCCGGGAATCCTGAAGCCGATAAGCCGGGTAATATGATCGAGAAGTAAATCGTCAACAAACGAAAACATCCACCACAGGGCATAAACCGTGAGGGCAAGAGGAGCTGTAAAAAGCAATCCCTGCAGGAAATAACGGAATACGCGGCCAAAAAATGGCTTCATGATCTCAATTTATCAGATTGCAAAATTAGCGATTTGAGAAATGCAGGGAGTTTGTGCATTCAACGAATTATTCCTTCAGCTCACCAATGAATGATTTTAGCTCTTCCCAAAACTTTTGAACCGGAAAACCCATCACATTATAGTAGCAGCCTTCGATGCGGGTGATGCCAATGTAGCCGATCCAATCCTGAATGCCGTAGGAGCCGGCCTTGTCGAAAGGCCTGTGATGGCTGATATATTGATCTATCTCGCTGTCCGTCAATGGTTTAAAACAAACCCTGGTTTCAGAATAAAAAACCTTCTCCCTGTTCTTTGACCGAAGGCAAATGCCTGTATAAACTGTATGTGTTTCGCCAGAAAGTTTCCTGAGCATTGCAATTGCATCTGCTTTATTAGCGGGTTTCCCAATGCATTCACCGTTCAGCCAGACAATAGTATCGGCAGTTATAAGAATTGTGTTATCGCTGTATGGTTCCAGGCTAAAAGCGTCGGCTTTCAGCTTGCACAGGAAAACAGCAATTTCAGCTCCCTTTAAATGTTCGGGGTAGTCTTCATCAATATCGATATGAACCAATTCATACTCAATACCCAATTCCTTAATTAAGTGCTGTCTGCGTGGTGATTTGGACCCCAACAGATATTGATAGTGAGCGATTTCCATATTAATAACTTGCTAATGAATAGCCTCAGCTGTTTACATAAAGAACAACCATGGCGAGCATTCCGCCCAACATGATAAACCTAAGCAATGCGCTCATTTTATGATACTCCGTAACTGACTGTGCCTTGTAAATACTGAAAATGAACCAAAGGAGTGGCAGTTCGACAGCTATCATCAGCCACCAGATGACAGTAAGAAGGTTCCTGTTGCAGAGCCACACCTGGCTTACTACGATTAGTAATAGAGTTAAAGAAGTGATTGAAATAACCACTCGTTTTGCCGTCAATGTTCCAGTAACAACAGGCAGTGATTTGCAGGCATTCTGAGCATCGCCCTTCATATCTTCAAGGTCTTTTACTATTTCGCGTGCCAGGTTAAGCAAAGCGGCAAATATCATAACTGCAACAATTATAGTTGTTACAAAAGCCACACTTTCGCTGCCTTTTATTTGCCTGGCTGCAGCAAGGTAATCAAACAGCCAAATCATGCCAATCGTGCAGCCGGTCATGCATGCCACTGCCAGGTTTCCCCAAAGAAAAGATCGTTTCAGCCTTTTTGCATACCACCAGCAAACAAAAATTGCCACGGTATAAACAAGAACCGGAAACACAGAACGGATCATGATTCCTACGGTTAAACCCATAATAGAAGCGAGGCTCAGCAATGCAGAAGCTATTACGATGCCTTCGGTTCGCGATAAAAGATTTCCGATAATCTGTTTTTGCGGATGGTTGATTCTGTCAATTTCAATGTCGTAGCAATCATTCAGCACATACCCTCCGGCAGCAATGAGAACTGTTGCAAGAATAGCGAAAATAAATGCAGTCGTACTCATCACTTGTCCGTTACCTATCTGACCCAATACCGGGATGACAACACAATAACGAACCAGTACCAGTGTTGCAGCGATAATGGCCACGTTGGGGAGGCGAATCAGACGAAATACAGTGAAAACTGGAAGCATAAATCAGAAAATGACAGACTGTGATGGCTATAGAAGCAGTTTATCGGAATAGAGGGTAATTCTATCGAAAGAATGCACTGCCTTTTAAAAAGGAATTTACCAGTGGTATGCATCATCGTTCATCCACTTGCCCTGTATTTTCAACACCTGTTCGATAACATCACGCACACAACCGCGCCCGCCGGCAAAATGTGAAATGTATTTTGAAACGTTTTTAATCTCCTCAGCAGCATCAGCAGGGCAAGTTGGAACACCTGCCCTCGACATAATCTCATAATCAGGAATATCGTCGCCCATATAGAGGACATTTTCAGGATCCAGCTTATGTTTCTCAAGATATTCGTTGAAGATGTCAATTTTTTTATCCACTCCAAGAAAAATATCCTGAACATTCAAAGCTTCAAACCTGCGTTTCACTGATTCGGAATAAGCTCCTGATATGATGGCTATTCTGTAATTCTTTTTCACTGCAAGTTGCAAGGCATATCCATCTTTGACATTCGCAGTTCGCAAGGCATCTCCGTTACTCATAAGCAACACGGTACCGTCGGTTAACACGCCGTCGTAGTCAAAAATGAAAGTATTTACGTGCAGGAGTAATTCCTTGTAATTTATCATGCGTTTAGGTCGTGGTATTTGTTAATAATCAAACGGGTAAGTTGCCTGTAAATTTCAGCATATTCAGGCTTTGAAACAAGCATCTCAAGGTGACGGGTCAGCACTACCTCATCATTGCGGCGTGCGGGGCCGGTTTGAACTGTCGCCGGATCGGCAAGAAGCGCCTTTCGGGATGTTTCGGCTATTAAGGGACGAAGAATATCAATGTCATACCCTGAATCCGCCAGCAAATCGGAGGCTATTACGTACATAAAATTGCTGAAATTGCCTGCAAACACTGCAGCCATATGCAGTTTTAACCTGGTTACTGAATCGGCTCTATAAACTTTGGGTGACAACCGGCCTGCGAGTAATTCAATACGTTTCAGGCTTTGAACCGAATTTGCTTCGATAAAAAACGGGATAGTTTCAATGTCGATGCCGATTCCTTTTGAAAAGGTTTGCAGCGGGTACAGTACACCGTAGTTTTCCGAAACCTCATGCAACACCTCTTTATCAATGGTTCCTGATGTATGTACTATCAATCTGTTATCAATTTTCAGGCCTTTCAAAATCTGCGGCAAAGCCTCATCATTCATGCTGATTATAAAACAATCGGTAGAAGCTGCGATTTGATCAATCACGATAACCGGCTGTGCATCTACAAGTTTCGCCAGGGTGGCAGCCGAACTGATTGTTCTGCTCCAAACCTGGCTTATTCTGTATCCTCTCTGATGGAGAGCTTGCGCAAGATGCCAGGCCACATTTCCGGCTCCTATGAAAGTTATACTTTTCATGTTAATCAGGAGATGTCAACATTATTTTGCATGGGTTGTTGCACACTGCGTTTTTTCAACCGGCGGTAAACAGCTACAACTAACCCTGTGAACATGATAATCGCACCTAACCACAACACGTTCATGTATGGAAAAACAACTGTTTTTATTACAATGAAGTCCTGATTTCGCTGATAAAAACCTACTTTAATAGCATGAGATTTGTCCGATACACCCTCAAACTGGAGTTTTAAATCAAGAGGTTCAACGATGGCTTCTTCACGCACCAATTCTCCGTTTTCGAGCCGGTATGCAATATTTGCTTCAAGTTTACCATATTTCATGCTTAATATCCTGAAATATGCCCTGATGCTGATGTTGTTGATATCGTCTCCGGGCATGCGGGCATCAATCGAATCAAGGATGACGAAGCTACGTGAAAAGATCACCGTATCTTTTGCTTCCATTTCTTCAACTGATCGTAATGAGTAGCCCTCCGGGTCGGCATCACCCTCTGATTGTTGGGCAAAGCTTATGTATGTATAAATGTCTTTTGTGATTAAATGCCTGGTATCGGGATTATACACATTTCCCATGCGTTTGTTGCGATTTACCGACGGGAACACTGAAAATGCAACTTTACCTGAAGCTGAATCATTATTTTTAACAAAATCTACCTGGTAAAATGTTTCATTATTTCTGACTGATTCTGATTTATAAGTTACAAAGTAATTACCCATTGGCTGCCGCTGACCTTTAAAAAGCACAAGATTTTCGGCATTGCTTTTCTCATTGCCAAGGTCGAAACCGGTTGTGTTGCGCGAAAGAATCTGAGCGTTGCTGAAAGCCAAAATAATCCCGATCATGAACAATGCAAACCCGGCATGTGTAATCGCTGCCCCGAGGTTGTTTGTACGTTTCACATAATTAATGATAAACCCGAAGGATACAATGCTCACTAAAAGCATTGAAAAGAGAAGAAGGGCGTAATCAACCCTTGAAATATTGTCACCTAAAGAGATTAATACGGTAAGGACGAGAGCAATTAAGGACGGAACAGATATTTTCTTGATGAAAGCCCTGTACTGTGTTTTACCATAAACCATGAACTGGCTGATGGAAATAAGTAAACCTATTAACAAAGCAAACGGCAACTGCCATGTATTGTAGTAGTTAATAACGTCGGAAGGAGGAGCAATATTTGTACCCAGTACTTTATTCAGCGCCGGTATTGATGTTGTTACAATAATCTGGAATGCCGCCAGCACAACAATGACGGATCCGATAAGCATCCAGAATTCTTTTGAAAACAACTCATCTGAATCTTTTTTTGGGAATGATTTGATTCGAGTAAATAAGAGAACGAGTGGCAAAATAAGGTAGAGTGCATTAAATGTGAGCATCTGGATCGATCTTCCGCTGTCGCCAAACGAGTGAACGGAAGTTTCGCCAAGCACTCCGCTGCGTGTAAGGTAGGTTGCATAGACAACCAGCACCCAGGTAAATATTGTAAACAAGTAAGTAGTGGCATAGGAATGCTGCCTTTTGTGAGTTATCAGCATCATATGCAATGTTGCCACGAGCAGTAACCACGGCACCAATGATGCATTTTCAACCGGATCCCATGCCCAGAAGCCGCCGAAGGTTAGCGACTCATATGCCCAGCGCCCTCCGAGCAAAATACCGAAGCCAAGTGATAATGTGCCTGCAAGCGTCCATTGTATGCCTTGCCTGAGCCACGAATGGTAGTCCTTCCGGAATAATGAAGCAATTGCAAACACGAAAGGAACGAAAGAAACTGCATAACCTAAAAACAATGCCGGCGGGTGAATGATCATCCAGATGTTTTCAAGCAAAGGATTCAGTCCATTGCCATCAGTAATCATTTTCAGATAGTTGGGATCAGTGAACAGAGGCAACCCCGCATTTTGGGACAGTTCTCTGAGCAATGAAAAAGGGCTGCTCCCGATTTGCACTCCAAAAATCTGTATTCCGATTAACATTGAAAGAAGGAAAAACTGCCCTGTTGCATAAACCGGCATAATCCAATTCTTCCAATCACCGGAACGAATCATTAATACAATGCCCAACAATCCCTGAAAGAATGCCCAAAGCAGGAAACTGCCTTCCTGACCTGCCCAGAAACAGGAGATCATGAACTTTACAGGCATATCAACGGAGGAATACTGCCAAACGTATGAATACTCAAAACAATGATTTCCAATGATATAGTAGAGGACGCTCATGGCCCCAAGCAGGGCAATAAAATGCATTACAAAAAACAATCCTGCAACACGACTGATTCTTCCGGCATACTGCTTTCGAGAAAATACCGGTAAGAACATTACAGCTGAAATCAAAAGAAAAACTATACTCAGGCCTATTGAGACTTGTCCGATTATTCCGGGCATCAGGTTCTCTCCGTTATAAATCATATATTGCTATTTTCATGTATGTGCGACAAAAGTAGTTTTTATTCAAATTGCGCAGGATTAAATTAACGCTTGCAACTGTTACCTGGTTCACCATCAAAATTACAGATTATGCTCAGTTTTGTTTATTAACCTTTATATTTGCGAGGTGATGAAAATATAAATGACGCTGATATAACAAAGATAAATGTCAATTGAAATAAAACCGGTACAGTCGCGCAAAGAATTACGCACATTTATACATCTGCCTTCAACCATACATGCCGGAGAGCCTAACTTCCTGCCTCCCATCTATGCTGATGAATGGAAGTTTTTCGATCCCGCCAAAAACGCTTCTTTCGGCTCTTGCGAAACCACACTTGCCATTGCCTGGGACGACAATAAGCCTGTTGGCAGGATAATGGGCATCATCCATAAGACCTACAATCAATTGCATAATGAGCTGAATGCACGTTTCGGATATCTTGATTGCTACAACAATGCTGAAATTAGTAGTGCACTGATCTCTTACATTGAGAAATGGAGCCTGTCGTTTGGCATGAAGAAGATTGTTGGTCCTTACGGTTTCAGTGATAAAGATGTTCAGGGCTTACTTGTTGAAGGGTTTGAGCATATGCCCATTCTGGATTCGGCCTGCAATCCTCCGTACCTCGTTGATTTGCTTACCCGGCAGGGTTACACCAAAGAGATTGATTGTATGATCTACCGGTTTCCATTGACCGATGAGCTACCTCAACTCTATTATCGCATTTTGCAACGATCGAACCATCGCAACGAATACCAGGTTCTTGAGTTTACAACTAAAAAACAATTAAAACCATATATCGGCCCGGTGCTTAAGCTGATGAACGAAACCTATAACGAGCTATATGGTTTTGTGCCAATGACCGATAAAGAGATCGATGAGTTTGTTTCAAGATATTTGCCGATTCTTGATCCAAGATTTGTAAAGATCGTTGTAAAAGAAGAAAAAGTTATCGCATTTATTGTGGGATTGCCAAACTTTACAAAAGGAATTCAAAAGTCGGGCGGCTATTTATTTCCATTCGGCATTTTTCAGATACTTTGGGCACAGAAGCATACCCGCCAACTCGATCTGATGCTTGGTGCGGTTAAACGCGAATACCAGGGACTGGGCCTCGAAGTAGCAATGGGTTTGAAAATCGTTGAATCAGCCCGTAAAGCGAAGATGGAATTCATTGAGGTCCACTTGATTCTTGAAACGAACAGCCGGATGCAGGCTGAGATGGAAAGACTTAACTTACCGGTTCATAAGCGCTTCAGGGTTTTTCATAAGATGCTTGTTTAACAGTCAACCCCGATCGTCCACCACAGCATTACCAGCTTTAAAATCAAAGAGGCTTCCTCGGTACGGGGAAGCCTCTTTGATTTTGCTGATAACAGGAATTATCTGGCATATTTGAAAGCCTTGCCAAGGTAATTGGCACTGTTTCCAAGCGTTTCTTCAATGCGAAGCAACTGGTTGTACTTAGCGATCCTGTCGGTCCGACTGGCCGATCCGGTCTTGATAAGGCCGGTATTGAGGG
>JAKLFM010000086.1 GCA_022711175.1 Bacteroidota bacterium
CTGAAAAGCAATGTTCGGGACAAATGAGATTTTCATTCGTTCATTTCGGATAGTTATAATGACCAATTATCGGGTACTTGAAGAGGCAATCTTCAACCACCTGCCCTGCGCCAATGTTGTGTACAACCATACATCGGTTATCACCTTCCGCTTTCCGGTTCACAACAATGCCAATGTGTGAAATTCCTCCGCCAAGATCCCAGCAAACAATATCGCCCGGCAGGTAATCAGTTGGGTTTTCAGTAATTGGCTTGACGAAACCTTTTCTGGAAAAGAAAACCATGAGGTTTGGAACCCTGCGGTGATCGATGTTGGTATCGGTTCGCTTCAATCCCCACTTTCGCGGGTATTTTGAGAAGTTAGCTGCCATGTCGTTGTGAACCTCTTTCTGCAGATCAATTCCCACCGCTCTGTATGCCCTGATCACAACATCGGCACACACCCCCTTACCGGCAGGAATATCCCCGCCGGGATACTTCATGGTAAAATATGCAGGATCATAGATTACTTTGGTGTGGGTGAGCCCTATGGCAGCATCGGAGAGGCGGGAAAAGAAATCCTGCTGCCCTGATGCCAATACTGACAAGGTGACCAGTAAAATGAGGACTGAGCTTCGCTTCATTAATAACTAATAACGAAAATCGGTTTGTTATTGTGTTTATGCATCTTCTAACGGGTACTTTCAGCTATCTGTTTCTTGTATTATAGATTCCCGCTTATCTGGATACCATTGCAAATCCGGTTCACGATATAATCTTTTATCATCTCAACACTAATTTACTGCCAATTTTAAGTGCTCCACAATTTTTTTTGACTATTTCATCAATCCCAATTCCTTTGCTTACAATAAACCTATTACTGTTTCCTCAGCTCAAGCAAAACGGGCAGGTGATCGCTGTAACCGCCGTAATATTTTTCGCCCATGGTACGGTTAGGCCGCGTTGTGCCTTTGCGGTCGCGGTGGATCAGGCGTAAGGGCTTAAATATTGAAGCACTACCCGGGTTGCAATGCAGCCCGTTTTCACCCGTCAGCAGGTTACCGGAAACGATAAATTGGTCAAACAAGTCCCAGTCTTTAAAGTATGTTGTACCCTGACCTTTTTCTAATTCGGAATAAAGGAGGTTATAGAGTGCAGATTTTGTAAATGGCATTGCTGGTGGCAAGGCATTAAGCGTCCTGCTTAAACTCACATCGTTTGGTTCATCGTTAAAGTCTCCCATAATTATGATACCGGCATTGGCATCGTCACGAAAAATCTCATCAACCTTTTGGCGAAGTATGGAGGCTGCTTTCAGCCTCCCGGGCTCCGATTCCAGTTTGCCTTCGCGTCGCGACGGCCAATGGTTGACAAAAAAGTGGATAACCTGACCGCCGGTAGTTTTGCCTTTTACATAAAGAATATCCCTTGTGTGGTCAACTCTGCGTGTAGTTTTCACCGCCAAAGGTTTTGACTCTGTTACAATGAAAGTGTTCTTATTGTATAGTAAAGCCACATCAATTCCGCGTTCATCGCGGCTGTCGAAATGCACGATACCGTAAGCGGTTGTATTCACTCCTTTTGTTTTACATAAAGCATCTAAGACGCCTTTGTTCTCAACCTCGGCTAAGCCAATAATATCGGGCATAGCCGGCGATACAACCGAACAGAAAACATCTGCAATCCGTTCCAGTTTTAGTTCAAAACGCTCAGGCGTCCAGGGTATTTTGGCTTCGGGTGTAAACTCTCCATCTTCAATAGCCGGGTCATCACGGGTATCATACAGGTTCTCGGTGTTGTAAAATAATATGTTGAATTCACCAGGATCGTGCCGTGAGGTGTTTTCAATATTCTCAGTGACGTTCTTTTCAACACCTCCATTATGTGTGCCGCACGCAGCCAGAGAAATTGCCAGCGTTAGCAGAATAGAGCATTTGAATCTAATCATAAATAGATGTTATGTAAAACAAGTGTGAAAGTAGCCAATTTTCCCTTTATCCGTGTTTGTGAAAATGGCTGCATGCAGGCATAAAAAAACCGGCCTTGGAGGCCGGCAATATGTCATGCTGAAATTATTTTGCGTTGACAACCAGGTATTTCGAAATGCTCCAGAAAGCTTTCTGATCGAGGATCACCAGTTTTTCAACGGGTTTTTCGCCTTCCCATTTGTATGACCCGGCAGGATGCGAAGTAATGAGGGTCACCTTCGACTTCATGATAGGGATTTCGTGCAGTTTGGTAATGTCAACTTTTGTGAAGTTGTCCATGTTTACAACATCTTTAAGGCTCTTGGTGCGGCCAATACCAATGAAACCACCTTCCTTGGTGATTATATTTTTTTCTTTAAGTTCGGCGGTGGTACCAACAACGTAGTAAGCGGTGTTGAGTTCGGCAGTTTTATCGTCAATTGCTTGTTGTTTGGCCTGGTTGTCAGAATTCAGGTTTTCGACCGTTTGGTTAAGGTTGTCAACCTGCGAACTGAGGTCTTTTACCTTGATGTCGAGTTTGCCCAGCGATTCTTTCAGGTCGGCAATTTCGAGGTCTTTCGATTCTATCTGCTTGTTCAGGTTGTCGATCATGGTTTCCAGTTCAACAATGCGCTTGTCGGATTTGCTCAGCTTGGCGCGGAGAGCAGCTACCATCTCCTTGTTCTTCTTGAGTAGCAGATAAATGGAGTTAATATCGCTGCTAATCTGATCCTTGGCATTTTGCTTGAGTTCAGTAGTTCCGTCAGTGCTCTTCGAAATGATCATCTCCTTTTGTTTGATCGAATCGAGGTTGGCCTGGATATCATTGAAGGCTTTCACAAACTCTATAACGGTTGTATCGCTCGTAAATTTGAGCGTCAGGAGGCTGTCGTTTTTGGCTTTAAGCCGGGCGATTTCTTCTTTCTGCTTGTTGCAGCTCGTGGTGAGCAGCAAGGCCGGAATGATGAGCAGGAAAATTGATTTTCTCATGTATAAATTGATTTAGGGATGAGTAAATAACGCTGCAAATATACGATGAATTGCAGGTTTCTGTTGTTTATTGTCCAACTGATTGATATTCAGGATACCACTTTTCAGTCTGGATGTTTTAATAAACAAATATCGAGCCATTAGGTTAACTTTGTTGAAAATACTCTTCGATGTTGTACCCAAAAATCATCCTGAAACCCGGCAAGGAGTTGCCGGTGCTGCGTTTTCATCCCTGGATATTTTCAGGGGCAATTTCATCAGTCAGCGAAAATCTTACTGACGGAGACATTGCCGAAGTGTTCAGTTCGAAAGGAAAGTACCTTGCGACAGGGCATTTCCAGAACAGCTCCATTGCTGTGAAAATTTTCACTTATAAACAGCAGGAAATTAGTAACGACTTTTGGTACAATCGATTAGCACAGGCTTATGCCTTACGCAGGAAGTTGAACCTTGTTTCGAATCCGGTTACCAATTGCTACCGGCTTGTACATAACGAAGGCGACCTGCTGCCCGGGCTAATCATTGATATATATGACGAAACAGCGGTTATACAGGCGCATTCGACCGGAATGCACCGGTTACGCGAAACAATTTCGGATGCACTTTCCAGGTTGTATGGCATCCATCTCAAAGGGATTTACGATAAAAGTGCCGAATCGCTGTATAAAAATTCAGGAATAAAGACTGAAAACTGCTGGCTCAGCGGTGGAGGAAACGATGTAATTGCGGTGGAGAATGGTTGTAAGTTCTCGATTGATATTGAAGGGGGCCAGAAAACGGGCTTTTTTCTCGATCAGCGCGAAAACCGAGCGAAAACAGCACGATATGCCGAAGGAAAGAAAGTACTGAACATGTTCAGTTATACCGGGGGCTTTTCAGTATATGCCCTTAAGGCTGGAGCTCAATTGGTTGAATCGGTCGATAGTTCGGCGCCTGCATGCCGGTTAGCCGAAAGGAATGTTTCACTCAACGGGATTGACAGTTCACGGCACAGGGCAATTTCTGCGGATGCAAGGAAATACCTCGAAAACATGGAACAAGCAGCTTTTGATATGATTATCCTTGATCCGCCGGCCTTTGCAAAGAACACAGCATCACGCCATAATGCCATCAGGGGATACTCTGCCCTGAATACAATTGCATTACAGAAAATTGCCGCCGGTGGCATTTTATTCACTTTCTCCTGTTCACAGGTAGTGACCCGCGAACAGTTTAATGCTGCAGTTGCCGCTGCCGCCATCGAATCGGGCCGCAGGGTGCAGATACTTGAACAACTGGGACAGGCAGGCGACCATCCGGTCAATATTTTTCAGCCTGAGAGTGAATACCTGAAGGGACTTATTTTGAGTGTTGAATGAAAGGGAATCCTTAACGATGCTTTGTCGAATCATTCGCGGAACTTATGGCAGCACACCAAGCTCACCTGACTTTCAGTTTCTGACACTTCGATAACCGTTTATTGCCTCTTCACTCCCACTTTTCCTTGCTGTTCTTCAGTTTATCGATGAGCCGGCGCTGTTTCTTGGTGGGGCGGCCGATGCCGCGGTCGCGGTATTCAAGGTTCGTTTCATGGATCAGCTTAACGCGGTTGTACTCTTCGGGCGGCGTCAGGTCTTCCATAAAATCGGGTACAAGTTTGGCGCTGAGGCGGCTTTTGGGGAAATCCTTCACCTTAACAGTCTTGAATAAAGGGTTCAGACTTAAGGTAATAATGTCGCCCGGCTTAATTTCTTTTGCCGGCTTCACCGATGAATTTTCCAACTTCACCTTGCCGGCTTTACATGCTTCGGTAGCCTGGCTTCGGGTTTTATAAAGCCTGACCTCCCACAGCCACTTGTCAATTCGAAGGTGATCGCTTTCCATTCGGTGGAATACTGTTACTTTTTCCTGAAATACACCTCCATAGGCGCACCGGTAAATTCAAACATTTCGCGCAGTCGGTTTTCGGCAAAACGTTTGTAAGGATCGCGAATATACTGCGGAAGGTTACAGAAAAAGACAAAACTCGGATATGCAGTCTTAATTTGTGTGATGTATTTGATTTTCACATCCTTGCCTTTATATAAGGGAGGAGGAGTTTCGGAGAATATGGGCAAAAGCGCATCGTTGAGTTTGCGCGTGGCAATACGGCGATTTCGGTTTTCGTAGACTTTCACAGCCAGTTCAAGGGCTTTGTGGATGCGCTGTTTGGTAAGCACCGAAGTAAAAACAATGGGAACATCAGTAAACGGAGCGGTTTGCTTGCGGATATATTCTTCGAAATGCTTCGTTGTATGTGTGTCCTTTTCAACAAGATCCCATTTGTTCACAATGATCACGACACCTTTGTGGTTTTTCTCGATGAGCGAGAAAATGTTCAGGTCCTGTGATTCAAAACCCTGTGTGGCGTCGATGAGCAGGAAACACACTTCGCTGTTTTCGATGGCGCGTATGGAGCGCATCACCGAGTAAAATTCGATGTTTTCGTAAACTTTTCCTTTTTTCCGCAATCCGGCCGTGTCAACTAAAAGGAAGTCAAAACCATAGGCATTGTATCTTTCGTAAATGCTATCACGGGTAGTGCCAGGTATCGGAGTAACGATGTTGCGGTCTTTGCCGAGCAGTGCATTTACAAACGACGACTTGCCTACATTGGGCCTGCCTACAACGGCAAACTTAGGAAGATCGGGGATTTCAACTGTTTCACGCTTTTCGAACGATGCCACAACTTCGTCGAGCAGGTCGCCCGTACCACCGCCGTTGGCTGACGAAATGGGGAAAACCCCGTCGAGACCAAGACTGTAAAACTCTGCAGTTTCGTTTACTTTGTCGGGGGTATCAATCTTATTTACGGCAAGGAATGATTTTTTACGCGAACGCCTTATCATTTCAGCAACATCTTCGTCCATGGGTGTTAATCCTTCGCGGGCATCAACCATAAAGAGGATGACATCGGCTTCGTCAATGGCCAGTTCAACCTGCCTGGTAATGGCTTGCTCAAAAACATCCTCACCGCCTACAACAACTCCGCCGGTATCAATCACCGAAAACTCGATGCCGTTCCAATCGCTGTGGCCGTAATGGCGGTCGCGGGTAACACCGCTGGTTGGGTCAACAATGGCGGCACGCGAGCCGGTAAGGCGGTTGAATAGGGTGCTTTTGCCGACATTCGGCCTGCCGACGATGGCCAGGATATTTCCCATATAATTTATAAATTTCGCTGCAAAGGTAACCGTTTCTTGCTTAGCAGTGCGCATATTATTGCCTTTCAGCATGTTTGGCTGCGGAACGAAGGTGAGATAATGTATGCCGATAACACATCTATTCGGATTTCATAATATCTGAAAATCATCTGGTTATAATCAAGCCAAAGATGCCGGAATTGTGCATATACCGGTTTGAAAAAAAATCTTCGCATTTGTCTATAACCAATCGCTGCAAGGTGTATTAATAATAAACGAAAGGCTATGCGAAGCAGCGATTATTTACACAGCGACCACTTTGATGCCGGAGTTTGCAGGGTAGTTAACGGTCACTCCATTACATTTCAAACATTCAGGAAAGCTATTAAGCTTAACAGCGAATTGAGGGAAAAGATCCACGACATTATTGACCTGCATTTGTGCGAATATGCTTTCAGGAATAACTCGGAAATAATACAGGCTGCCCGCGAAAAAGCCGAAGCCGAAAGCACCGAACTGATGATGAAATTTCTGCGCGAAGGCGGCAACTATCATAACATAGCTGCCAAACTACACCGCAACCGGGTGATAAAGCTGCTTGCGCAGAAAGACAAAGCCGAACAGACTGAACTTATAAAAAAATATACCTTCGATAACCGATCATCCTTCTGTGGTTGCATTTAAGATACAGGGACTGGCGACGAAAATCCAACTCAATATTCACTAAAACACTGCTTCAGAAAACTCCTATTACTCGTTGACTCGTCTCAAAAACCCTTGCAGCCCTCGCGGATGCGGGGTTTTTTTGCTTCGTACACACATCATTTCCTTTGGTTTTCTTTATGTTTGTATAAATCCTTCAAACGGAGGATATTCTGCAAACCTTCTGATCTCATGAAAACAACAGCTTTATTGATTTTAATGGCACTTCCGGCAATCCTGATCGCACAGTCGGTTCTTCCTTCGGGCAATCTCGAAAGCTTATACATGTTACCCGATTCAAAATCAAGGTCGGTAAGCCCCGAAAACCTCACCGGCGAAAAAGGCAAAGGCGGCATGGCCACACTCGAAAACGGAAGCGCCGCCTACAACGCCCGCGAACTTGGCCAGGGATGGAAAGTAAACCCTTATGTGGTAATTAAACCGGGTGAAACGTTCACCATGGCTGATATTGCCGGCCCCGGCATTATCAAGCATATCTGGATGACACCTGCCGGCGATTACCGCCTTTCCATATTCAGGATTTACTGGGACGACGAAGAGCAACCTTCGGTTGAAAGCCCGGTTGGAGATTTTTTCTGTACAGCCTGGGGCTGGGATAATGAACCGCAGATTAATTCGCTGGCTGTGTGTGTTAATCCCAAAAACGGTTTCAACTGCTACTGGCCCATGCCATTTAGAAAGCGTTGCAGAATAACAATGCAAAACATGTCGGCAGAAAGGCTCGTAGTTTATTACCAGGTTGATTATTCCGAAACTAAAGTACCCGGTGATGCTGCATATTTCCATGCGAGGTTCAACCGCACCAACCCGGTAGCCTTCAAAGAAGATTACACAATACTCGACGGCGTAATAGGCAAAGGACAATATGTCGGAACTTTTATTGCCCATGGCGCCAACAGCCCCTGGTGGTGGGGCGAAGGCGAGGTGAAATTCTTTATCGACGGCGACACCAAATTTCCGACCATTTGCGGTACCGGTGAAGAAGACTATTTCAACGGCTCATATTGTTACGAAGAGAGAGAAACGCCAGATACTGCCATCGATTACACTGATTTCAGTTCACCATATACAGGCTTCTATCATATCAATACTGGCCACAAGGACAATCAGCGGAGATTTGGCGAATACCGCTGGCACCTCACCGATCCTATAAGGTTCGATAAAGACCTGAAAGTAACCATCCAATGTATCGGCTGGCAGAGCGAAGGGCGATATCTTCCGCTCACTGATGATATGGCTTCGGTGGCATACTGGTATCAGACTGAGCCACATAGCCCGTTTCAGCCATTGCCTTCAAAAGAAAAACTGATGATTGTGCCACCTGGTAAAGTGGTTCACTGACAGTGAGCCGTGTTTTAGTCAGCGAAAGCAGGATTGACAGGAAATATGTATTGCAACTCCTCATGTGATTTCTCATCGCACGGTTTTGCAGTATGCCGCTGTACCCAGTTCCATGTCCGGTTAGCCCTGATACCGCGCTTCAGCAGGCTGATAAATCCGCCAATTCCCAATACAGCTATCATTATGATAACCACGGTCAATGCGAGATAAATTGCATCGTTGGCGTTGCCTGTACCTGCGAAACTATTAAAAACAAGCAGGAGAAAAAACAATGTGATTTTACTTTTCATAGTCAGACATTTAAAACTATCAATCCATGACTTACAGTCCAATACTACAAATATAGTCGATTTCTATATGAAATATTCTGCCAAAAGAAAATATCCGGAATTCGAAAGGCAAAAGAACTGCTACATTTTTTTCCGACGGCCTGCCCACACAACTCCTTGTCCGGAGCCTGATGTATCAATGGCATATTCGGTCATAGTATTGCTTTGCGGTGTATGGATCCAACCATAATAGATATGATTCCCCTTGAAAAGCTTAATCCCGACATATGGCGACCTGTATCCAACATCCCCAACTTCGATATAGTAACCTCCTGATAGATATGAAGGTAACCATAGAAGGCCTGAATCAATCAATGAATCCTTTTTAAGATTACCAAACTGGTGCCCACCATAACTAAGCAATAAGCGAGAATCGTCAGACGAATGTATATCTACCGTGTAACAGGTATTTGGATGAGGACCTGAGTAACACGTCCATTCGCTGATATCGAGATATACCGAAAGACTGTCTGAAAGTATGAAAGATGTCACCCCGCCCAGCTCAGAATACATCAGCGGGATGCTGTCATTTCCTTGATTTGGGTCAGCATCATCATCGTTACAGCCAGCCTGGATCAGTGCCATGAATAAGGCTGTCAATAGGAACGCCTTGGATTTCATATACAGTTTATTGAAGCTTTCACAAATTTAATAAATTGACATTCTTAACAAATAGTATTTTTACTGTTTGATAACCATCCGGGCAAATGTTTGATTTAGCATAGATGAATTAAGTATCACCGGAAAAATGAAAATGCTCTCCCTGAACTTTCATTGAAACGGCATTAATTGTTGATACTCATCGTTCCTTTGATGAAAACTTTTACAGAAAAAATTATTGAATTCAACCAGTCACTCAACTATGACGGTACATTACCAGCCGGTATCAGGATCATGAATCCATTTCGGGATGATCATCAGGTAGTGGAAATTTCATCAGAATTCTACCGGAAATTCTATGACGATCCCCAACCCCGCCATTTGATCCTTGGAATAAATCCCGGGCGTTTCGGTGCCGGTATAACAGGAATTCCGTTTACCGATACCAAGCACCTGATGAATGATTGCGGGATTTCATATAATGGCCGGCAAACCCATGAACCTTCATCGGTTTTTGTTTATGATGTTATCAAAACATATGGTGGCATCAAAACATTTTATTCCGATTTTTATATCGGGGCTGTTTGTCCCCTTGGATTTGTTATCCGCGATGCTAACGGCAAGGAGAAGAATTTCAACTATTACGACAGCCAGGAATTGACTGAAGCTGTTTACCCCTTCATATTGCAAAACATCCATAAACAGCTTGCATTTGGCGTTGCACGCGATGTTTGCTTTTGTTTTGGGACAGGTAAGAATGAAGCATTCCTGCGTAAGCTAAACAATCAACACGGCTTTTTCGACCGTATTATTGCACTTGAACATCCCCGGTTTGTGATGCAATACAAAGCCCGGGAGAAGCAGCTTTATATTGATAAGTATATTAAGGCTTTCGGTCTTATCAGGAATGAAGTTCAGGACTGATTATCGAGAATATTTAAGTTTTATCGCTTTCCGAGAGCTTCCTTTATCGCTTCTTCAACCAGTGGTTCCATCACCTTGTAACCTGCCAGGTTGGGATGCACGCCATCATAAGTGAGTTCTTTTTTCAGCCCCTTTTTTTCGTCAGCCATTGATGTGAAGTAGTCGAGGTAGAGATGGCTGTTCGCAGCGGCATACTTTTTTATCCACTGGTTGAGTACGAAGATTTTCTCAGCCGGCTGAACACCTGGGTTCCAGGGGAAATCGTACGCAGGCAGAACAGAGCACAATATAACCTTGATATTGTTTGCTTTAGCTATCTCAGCCATCGAGGCAAGGTTGCCTTCGATCATTTCGAGTGTTGCGGGGCCAGTGTTGCCTGCAATATCGTTTACACCGGCCAAAATCACGACCACAGCCGGTTTTAGGTCAATAACATCCTGCCTGAACCTAACGAGCATCTGTGGCGTTGTTTGTCCGCTTATTCCCCTGTCAACATATGGTTTGCCGGCAAAAAATTCAGGATGCATATCTATCCAGCCAATTGTGATGGAATTCCCCATGAACACCACCCTGTTTTCACCTTCTTTTGGCAAACCAAGTTTGGCATTGGCTTCGCGGAAGCACTGAAGGTTTGGCCAGTCGGATTTCAATTTATCGAAATATGCTTTTTCGTCATTGCTTATCATTTGTTGTGCATTTAATACAGGCAACATAAACTGAATGATTGAAATCATCAGCAGGAAGGCTCGCATGTTTTTCATTTTATTGATTGTTAGCAGGTTATGTCTTTGATTTTATGGCTGTTATATTCCTTTTTTACTTTACCGAAAGTATGAAATATTCCATTTCAATGGAATATGGCCCTGAAAAGTAGGAGTTACCCCGGCTCACAGAACGGATGTCAGTCAACTTAACAGGCGCAAAATTGTTAAAAGAATTGCTTCAAACTTGTTAATATGTTTTCAAATGCCGGTGTTAATTCCGCTTTGTTTATGCATAAATTCGTGTTTTCAGGAAGTAAAGCCTGATTACATCTGACTAAACAGCCCTGGCGGCCTCCGGCTATACAACAAAGTAAAAATCGCATCACTAATAGCAACAGTTAATTGCAGTATAAGATTACGGTATCTTGATTCACAACCCTTAAGAGTCAGAAAATGGTTAACAAAAATGAACTCATTTTACTTTTAAGCAGGAGAAATATCCGCGAAATTGATCTGCGTTACGGAGAGTTTGAAAACATTGATCTGAGTGAGGTTAACCTCGAAGGCATCAACCTCGAAGGCGCAAACCTGAGCAAAGCCAATCTTGTAAAAGCGAATTTTCATTCGTGCAACCTGAGTCAGGCGAACCTTACCGGCGCCATCCTTTACCGGGCAAACCTTAACAGCGCCAATCTCAGGGAAGCAAACCTTTCATCTGCCAACCTCAGCAATGCCGATCTCAGTCAGGCCGACCTAAGCGGCGCCATTCTCGAAGGCGCCGACCTTACGGGTACCAACCTGCTGGGTGCAAACTTGAGCGGCACCGACCTTTCCCTGGTTGACCTCAGCCAATGTATCAGGTAACAGGCTATTACCGGTTTTTCATTTCGGTTTTGTTTCCCGCCTTCATAGCAACTCGACATAAATTTGCAACAACTGGATATTCCCGGTAATGGATGTTTGTCAACAATCGAAACCAAGCAGTTGAAACAACTGAATATTCATTAAATGAAGTGTATAAAACTGAAATACAGGGAGGTGAAACCCGGGAGTTTCAATCATATTGGATAATTCCCTTTGTGACAGGTTGAAGCGGCAGTATGAATTGCCAACTTTTGTATTTCGATTATGAAGGAAAATCAATGGTTATAAAATTAGTTGAATATATTTGCTTTATATCACTAGTGTCCGGTTATAAATCAAACAATGTCAGTTGTTTAGAAGTATCCGGTTGTATTAAACTGTAGTTGTTTTTTGTAAGTAGCTCATTAATAGGCACTTTTTCAAAAAGACTGAGACTAAAAATCTGTAACAAAGTGTAGAGATTATGCTCAACTAGCAGTTTTTTCTTGATAATTGCCACAAGCAGGTATACACTGATTGCAATCCAAACTTGACAAAATACTGCATTGCGACTGGTGCCAAAAAATGATTTTATACGTAAGTGTTGTTTTATCCATTTGAAGAACAACTCTATCTTCCAACGTTCTTTGTATAACTGAGCAATAATCAAGGCGTCAAGCTCAAAGTTATTGGTTAAGAAGACGTAAGTTTTGTCTGTTTCTTCATCAAAGAACTTTACTCTTCGAATCAACTCAGGGTAGTCTTTCTTAGCGTAATACCCTGTAAGCCTCACAGATTGGTCACACCGTAAACCAGTTGTTTTAT
>JAKLFM010000087.1 GCA_022711175.1 Bacteroidota bacterium
TTTCTGGGTTACCTCATTTTGCACCACGGGCGAAGCGAGTCATCTTTCTCTGCATGGCTGGCGGTCCGTCGCATTTGGAGACATTCGACCCCAAGCCGAAGCTCGAAGAACTTCACGGCTTCATCGGTGTGCATTTTGTGGCTATGGAAATCAATAATCACATATATTCCGCTTTTCCTGGCGCCTTCCACCACATTGGTGACACATTTCAGCGCATACTCAGGGTTTTCGAGGTAGTTATCCTCAATGGCCACACCCATGGCGGCTCTCACCACGCTGCATTTCCAGTCGGTGGCCAGCCATGCCACGGCCTTTTTATTGTAAAAGCGCGGCCACAGATTATGCCAGCCAAAACTTGCCCCGCGCAATACAAGTGGTTCGCCTTTTTCATTGACCAGTTGAGTTCCCACAACCTTAAGATGCCCGTTGATGGCAACCGGTGAGTTTTTCGGGGCTGAAAAGGCACTCATCGTGCTTATAATGATGGCGGCAAGTAATACGTTCTTGAGAATTTTCATGGCAAATGTGTTGTTTGGTTCAAACTATAACTAGGGATGTTTATTCATCGGGTTTATTTGCGCACCTGTCTGACAAAAAGCCGAGAACACAGGTCTATACCGGTGGCTTCGACTCGTTCCTCGCTCAGTCACCAGGATTAAGGATGCGAAAACCCTCTCACCTAAGGATAGACGAGCGTGAATCACGGGCCTTCCAGTTTCTGGTTCATTTAGCTAAGATACAAACAGCATCCCACTTAAGGTATGAACATTATTGCCTGCTTTTGGCATTTTTTGGCTGGTTTTATCACAGGCTGGATATTGTGGAGTTTTTGTGGTTGAGATTATATGTTTCGGAATTCCGGAAAATGCAGTGCGCTCGTCTGAAGGAAAGACGAGCGCGAACCATAGGATTTTGAACCGAGTAAAAGCGCACTCGTCTGAAGTAAAGACGAGCGTGAACAAAGGTTTTATCTACAGACTGGTGGAGTTTTTGTGGTTGAGATTATATGTCCCGGAATTCCGGAAAATGCAGCACGCTCGTCTGAAGGAAAGATGAGCGCGAACAGAGCTAAGGAAACACAAAAAGAGATCGTTGCCAGGACACCGAAATTCATCCTACTTTTACACTTCCCGGATGCAAAAAATGAACCATCCAAAGCAAGGCTGTAATGACACCCAATCGATGCCATGAACATCACCAATATTGAATTTAAAGCAAAAGTGAGCGATCCTGAGAAGTACGAAAAGATGCTGCTCACACTTCAACCGATATTTATCGGCAACGACCACCAGGTTGATACCTATTTCAACGCGGCAACCGGAAGACTCAAACTGCGGGAAGGAAACATTGAAAACGCCCTGATTCACTACGAACGGGAGGATATACGCGGTTCAAAGAAATCGGCTGTGATCCTTTACAAACACCAGCCGAGCGCCGAGCTGAAACAAATACTGGTGAAACTGCTTGGAATCAAAGCCGTTGTGGATAAAAGGCGAAAGATCTATTTTCTCGGTAACGTAAAATTCCATTTTGATGTGGTGGAGAATCTCGGAACCTTCATCGAAGTAGAAGCCATCGACAGCCATGGTGATTTTACCGAAGATGAACTTAAACAGCAGTGCGACAAATATTTCGCGTTTTTCGGGCTATCGCAGGATGATCTGGTTGACAGGTCGTACAGCGATATGATCATGGAGCATGAGGCGCAGCATTTAAGTATGGAGTAAGGAGAGGTGAGTAGTTTCCTGTTTCTGTCTGTTTCTAATCCGATGGTAATGCCGGAAGTGAAGTGATTTCAAAAATCAGTGACCGGGTAGCCAAACTTATGATTGCTAAATTTGTTCAGAATAATGAACTATCAGCAACACTTAACACCAATTGCCAATGGAAAACAGTACGCAAACAAAATTCAACTCCGTTGACGAATATATCGCCGCACAACCTGAGAATGCAAGGCTGCTGCTGCAGACGATACGTAATGTTATAAGGCAGGTTGCTCCCGGTGCAACCGAACTCATCAGCTATAACATGCCGGCATTTAAAACCGGCCGCATTCTCGCCTATTATGCTGCACATAAGGCACATATCGGCTTTTACCCTGCTTCGGTAGCTGTAATAAATGCTTTCGGCAATCAACTCACTGCATATAAAACCTCGAAAGGCGCCATACAATTTCCATTTGAAAAGGGTATCCCCGAAGCGCTTGTTGAAAGCATCATCCGTTACAGGTTAATTGAAAACGATCTTAAACTTAAAACAAAGAAAAAATGAAAACTTCGGTATATCCGTGCCTATGGTTCGACGGCAAAGCCAAAGAAGCGGCAGAATTTTACTGTGCCATTTTTGAGAACTCGCGCATCATCTCCGAAACCGACCTTGTCGTGATGTTTGAACTCAACGGTAAAAGGCATATGGGCCTTAACGTCGGGCCAGTGTTTAGATTTAACGAAGCGGTTTCGTTTGTGGTGGAATGCGAAACCCAGCAAGAGATTGATTATTACTGGAGCAGGCTTACCGAAGGCGGTGAGGAAAGCATGTGCGGCTGGCTGAAAGACAAATATGGCGTTTCGTGGCAGGTTTTCCCGGCCATACTCAACCAACTGATGGCCGACCCTGAGAAAGCGCCTAAAGTGATGGCTAAATTCGGCAATATCAGGAAGTTTGAGATGAATGACCTGCTTAATTTGTAAACCACTAAGGCACTTAGAACACCTAGCAGCACTCAGATATGTTTGTCGTGATAACCGATTATCTTTGGTGCGGATTTGTTTTATTACTATCATTTTCAATGTATAATCTACAAGGAGAATTATGAATCTGATCCCGGAAATAAAGACCATGCCCCGTACATTGCTCGCAGGCAGGCATTTAACGATGTCGTTTGCCGAAGACCGTACCTATGAATTATGGAGCAATTTCATGCCTTGGCGAAAAAGTATTCCAGATGCCGTTGGGAATGATCTTTACTCGCTCCAGGTATTCGCGAATGGTTACTTCGAAAGTTTTGACCCATCGCGTTCATTCGAAAAATGGGCTGCCGTTCAGGTTTATAATTATGATGCTATTCCCGGGGGCATGGAAACTCTTGTGATTCCCGAAGGACTTTATGCTGTGTTCATTCACAAAGGCCCGGCGTCGGAAGCTGCACGGACATTCGGGTATATTTTTCAAACATGGTTGCCTGCTTCGGGATACAACATTGACAACCGCCCGCATTTTGAAATACTGGGTGAGAAATACCGCAACAACGATCCTTCATCAGAGGAAGAGGTCTGGATACCAATCAGGCCGGCTAACTGAACACCATTTTGAATCTGCCTGACCCATATTTTGTTTGGTAACCACACCAGTTCAAATTCCGCTTATCTTTACTTGTCTTAAGTAAAGGGAGAATGAAAAAATATCTTATTGCGCTATCGCTGCTTTTTGTTTCATTTATTGCCGGCGCTCAAATCAACGGCACTGTGCATGTGTCGGATGACATTGAACTGATCAGGCTGAGCGCAAACGCGTATGTTCATATCTCGCACAGCGAAATTCCGGGCTACGGCAGGGTTGCATCGAACGGGCTAATATTTATCAATAAAGGCAATGCTTTCCTTTTCGACACGCCTGCGAATGATGCTCTCACCGAAACACTTATCCTGTATATCGAGAACAAGCTGAAAGCCAATGTCGTCGGATTTGTCCCCAACCACTGGCACAGCGACTGCATGGGCGGACTGGCATACATTCAGAAGCGGCAGATAAAAGCATATGCCAACTTTCTGACCATTGAACAGGCAAAAATTCACAGCCTTCCGGTCCCCGACGAGGCTTTCAGCGATTCGCTGCACCTCTCGTTAGGAGGAAAAGATATTCTCCTTTATTACCCCGGTCCTGCCCATTCTACCGATAATATTGTCGTGTGGATTCCTTCAGAAAAGATGCTCTTCGCCGGCTGCATGCTTAAGAGCATGGACAGCGGCAATCTCGGCAACACCGCCGACGGCGACCTGCAGGAATATCCCGAAACCATTAAGCGCCTGAAAGCGCGCTTCCCGCAGGCTGAGATTGTAATTCCCGGACACGGCGCCTATGGCGGGCCTGATCTCATCACTCACACCCTGGAGTTGACCGGTAACCTCAAATAAATCCGAGAATGGAAACACTGATGATGCGGGATGAGCAAATCAGCCCGTCAGCAAATGCCCTTGAAGAGGCGTTAAAAGAAAGCTATCCGGCTTATGAACAATGGATGCGTACCCTGACATCCCCCGAACAGGGTTACGCGCCTGAAATCAACTATTACCGCGATGGCAAAGCATGGCTGTGCAAAGGCATTCATAAAAAGAAGACGGTTTTCTGGCTCTCCTATTGGGATGGATTCTTTAAAATCACTTTCTACTTCAACGAAAAGACTGCTGCCGATTTCCTAAATCTTGACATTGCTTCCCAACTGAAGGAAGACTTCAGGAATAATAAGCCGGTGGGTAAATCGCGGCCGTTCACCGTGATTGTCAGACATCCCGAACAACTGGCCGACCTACTCAAGGTTGCGGATTATAAAAGAAGCCTCAAGTAAACTACTCCTTGCGATGAAGAAGAAAGGATACACGGTTTCAAGCCTGAGCTTCAGCCGCAAGGTTGTGAGGGCATCGGCATCGGTCACCCGAAGGCGCAATGCCATTCATTGCCTCTCGGAAATTGACATTACGGAACCCAGACGGCTCATCGCGGACCATTTCAGCAAAACAGGCGAAAAGTTGTCATTCACGGCGTATATCGTTACCTGCCTGGCAAGGGTTATTGCGGAACAGCCGGAGTTGAACTCCTTCATCAGCCGGAACAGGTTTGTGGTGCTGGATGATGTGACCATCAGCGTGCTGGTGGAAAGGGAAATAAAAGGCGAGCATGTTCCGGAGCCTTTGGGCATCCGGCAGGCTCAATTGAAAACGTACAGGCAGATTAGCAACGAGATCAGGAAGGCACAGGCTAATGAGGAAAAGAAGATTGGCAGTCTCACCGGCACAGGTTGGTTCAGTTTGGTTCCCGGTTTCCTGCTGAAGTTATTCATCCGCCTGGCTGATCATAATATCACCATGGCCAGGCGTTACGGCAAGGTTGCCGTTACGGCTGTTGGCATGTTCAGCAGTGAGCCTGCATGGTTCATTCCGCATGGCACAGCTACTGTGCTGCTTACCATCGGCAGCATCAACCTCAAAGTGGTTGAAACCGGCGGGCAGTTTCAGTCAAGGGAACACCTTTGCATCACGACATCATTCGATCACGATATTGTGGACGGCGCCCCGGCAGCCCGGTTTATGAGCCGTTTTTCGGAATTAGTGAAGAGTGGAGAGTTGATTGGTGATAATGTTTACGATTAAGCCCAGGCATGCGTCTGAAGGAAAGAGGTGCGCCAACAAAGAGGTGATGTTGTTGGAGTCCTTTGTTGGAATACGAAAATGCGAAGTTTGAAGTTATATATAAGCAGATGGAATAATTAATCCAATCATTTTGCATTATGAGAAAAAATTATATGAAGGGATTCCTAATACTTTCTCTACTCATTCAAGGATTGATTGCATCAGGTCAAGAAAAACTCATCCTATTTACTGGTAATTTTGATCAAGCAATTGATTCGGCTAAGAAGGTTGATATGGATATTTTACTTATTACTAAAAGCCTATCATGTCAAGTTTTTGAGAGCTTTAAGAAACGATTGATCAATGATAATGAAAGCATTGAGTTTCTAAATACTAGTCTAATTGTGTTTGAATACGACATGGATAATGCAACGGATAATGTAAAAAAGAAGATGAAGAAATATTACCATTCATGGCGCGGATTTCCTCAATTGTATTTCATCGATAAAAACGAAAAACTAATTTCTGATTTGACCTATCCTCTGTCAATTGAGCAGAAACAACAATTGGAAATCTGGAAAAATTATAGAAACATTGAACAAGATTGGAAAAGAATAAAGTGCGTAAGAAAAAGGAGAACAATAGATTACAATGGCCTGATTGAATTCATTACATATAGACAGATAAAACACAGTTCATTTGACTTGATCCAAATCAAAAAAGTGCTTAATAAGTATTTTAGAAACATTGATTCAACACAATATTTTAGTAATAAAAATTGGAACCTGATAAATAAGTACATCACGATATATTCAAACCCTCAAGTATTTGATTTAGTTGCAAAGTATAAATCAGATTTTCAGAAAAATTTCGGGGATTCTGTAATTAGTAACTATCTAATAGAGAATTATCAAAGGTATATCTATTGGAGAAAGCCAAAGGTCGTTGATAAAATGGCAAAAAAATACCCTTATCATTCAGTTCCCGAAGCGATTCAAGCAATCGATATCTATAGGAAAAACAATATTATGCGATCTTTTATAGACTATTCGTCAAATTAATAAGATACAGATATTAACAATACCTTGTTCGCGCGCGTCTTTCTTTCAGACGCGTGCGCTTGATCTCTCCAAGAGTTTTACCAGTTATAACTTTACGGTTATTCCAAATATCCTTCGTTCGCGCGCGTCTTTCCTTCAGACGCGTGCGCAATATCTCTTTAAGATTTCCCGAAATATAAATTTTTGGTTATTCTAAATAACTGCTAAATTTACACAAATATCCTGTCATTCCGTGTCAGAGAAATATAAAACTTTCGAATCCGATGCGCTGTATTTCATCACGATGACTATCGTGAGGTGGCTCCCTTTGCTCTCATTGCCAGAGTTTTCCTCAATTGTACTTGAGTCATTGAGACATTGCACTATACACAAAGGATTAACAATCTTCGGATATTGTCTGATGCCCAGCCATTTGCATTTGATAGTTCAGTCAGAGAAAGTCACACTTGGTTCAGTCATCAGGGATTTTAAGAAATACACAGCCGTTAAGATTGCACAGGTTTGCAAATGCGATCCCGACAAATCAGGATATCTGGAAGTTTTCAGGCAGGAGGCTGCTTCAATTGAACGTAATACAAATCTTAAGATCTGGCAGGACGGTTACCATCCGGAAATCATCTTCAGTAATGATTTCTTTTTCCAGAAATTGAATTATATACACCAAAATCCAGTTGTAGCCGGATTTGTATCGAATCCTGAGGATTACTATTTCAGTTCAGCGCGAAATTATGCCGGATTAGATGCGCCATTGGAAATTGTATTAGAAAGTCAAAGACTGATAACATATTGAAAATATATACTTCTGGGCACGCGTCTGAAAGAAAGATGCGCGCCAACAAAGACGCGCACCAACTAAGCCTTTTAGATCTCTCAGGCACGCGTCTGAAGGAAAGACGCGCGCCAACAAGAGGTTAAGATTGATCCCGAGCACGGAGAGACGCGCGCCAACAAAGGGTGATAATCTTAAAAATCATCCCAGGCACGCGTCAGAAGAAAAGAGGCGCGCCAACGAGAGGCACGTGTCAGAAGGAAAGACTTCTCGGGCACGCGTCTGAAGGATAGACGCGCGCCAACAAAGGTGATAATGTTTACGATTAAGCCTAGGCACGCGCCTGAAGGAAAGACATGCCAGCATGTAACGCACACTTTGAAATCATACCGACCGAACAAATGAAAACTTCATTCGTTGTATTCTTATCCAATTGAAAACACTATGGCAACAGTTAGCACATATCTTAACTTTCCCGGCAGTACTGAGGAAGCTTTTAATTTTTATAAATCGGTTTTCGGGGGTGAATTTGCAGGAGACGGCATACTTCGTTTCGGCGACATCCCTCCTGCCGAAGGCGCTCCGCCTCTTTCGGATACTGATAAAAAACTGGTCATGCACATGGCACTGGCATTGCCCGGTGGACATCTGCTGATGGGCTCCGATGCTCCTGAGTCCATGGGATTTCATGTGAATTTCGGAAATAATGTTTACATTATGATTGATCCCGATTCACGGGAAGAAACAAACCGGCTGTTCAATGCTCTGTCAGAAGGCGGGAAAGTTGAAACTTCATTGCAGGATATGTTCTGGGGCGATTATTACGGAAGTTGCACTGACAAATTCGGCATTCAATGGATGTTTAACTGCTCGGCTAAATAATCATTCCTATGCAGGAGAATAAAATGCTTATCACGGTGCAGGCCGCAATCAGCGTTACACCCGAAGAAGCCTGGAAGCGCTGGACAGAGCCTGAACATATTGTGAAGTGGAACCATGCTTCGGACGACTGGCACACGCCGTGGGCAAAAAACGACCTTCGTCCCGGTGGCTCGTTTGTATCCAGGATGGAAACCCGCGACGGAAGTGCCGGTTTTGATTTTGGCGGCACATATGAAGAAGTGATTACTAACAAGCTTATCATTTATCATATTGCTGACGGCCGCAGAGTTACTGTTACTTTTGAGAATGAGAACGGAAATACCAGAGTGACCGAAAATTTCGAGGCCGAAACCGTTCATTCCCCTGAACTGCAGCAACAGGGCTGGCAAAGCATACTCAATAACTTTAAAAAGTATTGTGAGCTACCAGCATAATTCCTGTGTCAATTGTTCCAGACATTCAATGATTAGATGATCTATCAGAATAACTGGTCAGTTCACATCTTTCCTCACTAATTTTGTTTCCCGATTTAACACACGGTTTGGATGCTTTTTCATGGATACAACAGTGTCACCATGATTAAAAAGCCTTCGGCCTGCGCTGTTATTTAACGACACAGAAATGCAAAAGAAAAAAGTAATCATTGTCGGCGGCGGGTTTGCCGGTGTACACCTCTCCCGAAAACTCGACGAACGCCTTTTCGACGTCCTGCTCATTGACAAAATAAACCATCACCAGTTCCAGCCCCTGTTTTACCAGGTTGCCACCTCGCAGATTGAACCTTCAAGCATTTCATTTCCACTTCGTAACATATTCAATTACAAGGAGAATATAAAAATCAGGATTGGTGAATTGCAGCGCGTAGACCGCGAAAACAACCGGATTATAACATCTATTGGTGAGTACGAATACGACTACCTTGCGATTGGCATCGGATGTAAAACCAACTTCTTCGGCAACAGCAACATCGGTAAAAACGCGTTTATACTTAAATCCACCTACGATGCCATAACCATCCGTAATCATATCCTTCTCACTTTCGAGAAAATAATCACTGCCACCGAGAATGAAAAGGAGAGCTTGCTTAACCTTGTAATTGTTGGCGCCGGACCCACGGGAGTTGAACTTTCGGGTGCATTTGCCGAAATCAAAAAGAACATCCTGCCAAAGGATTACCATGATATCGATTTTTCGCGCTTTAAAATTATCCTCGTAGAAGGAAGCGGCAACACCCTTGCGAGCATGAGTAATATGGCGCAGCAGGCCTCAAGGCGATACCTTCAGAAACTTGGCGTCACATTAATGACAGAGAGATTTGTGAAAGACTACGATGGCAAAGTGCTCACGCTCAGCACCGGCGAACTGATCAAAACCGAAACCGTAATTTGGGCTGCAGGTGTTACAGCAAACGAAATACAGGGATTTGATGCGTCAATGTATGCGCCGGGCAAACGGCTGAGGGTTGACAGGTTCAACAAAGTGGTGGGGTGCGAAAATATCTATGCTGTGGGCGATATTGCATATATGGAAACGCCGAAATATCCGAAAGGACATCCGCAGGTTGCCAATGTAGCTATTAAGCAGGCAGCACGACTGGCTAAGAACCTTGAGCTGCTCGAAAAATCAAAGCAACTTGTTCCTTATGAATATGTTAACTTTGGTTCGATGGCTACGGTTGGAACAAATAAAGCCGTGGTAGATTTCCCGTTTGTGAAATTCAAAGGATATTTTGCCTGGCTGGTATGGATGTTTTTGCATCTGATGCTTATTCTGAGTGTCAGGAACAAGCTCATTATCTTCGTAAACTGGGCATGGGCTTATATTACCAAGGATACGTCGCTCAGGCTGATTCTTACACAGAATAAAGGATAAACCAAATACACAGTTCATTTCAGGAACCACATATGCTATAGAGCAAAATATACAGTCTTTTAAATAGTTAATACAACCTTTTCTAATTGTAAAATCCCTTTAGAACTGATATGATTGCAGTTTTCATTGCCATTGAATCAACATTCGTTATCTCAATCATATACTCTAATGCCAAATCTCATGAAGAAATTCTTAGTCATTTTTAGCCTCTTCTTTTCTCCTGTGATCATATTCAGCCAAGTTCAGAAAGCAAAATACCTGGGGGTAAACATTCTGCAATTGCCGGCTCTGACTATAAATTCGAATTATTCACGCGATTTGTCCCCTTTATTCACCGCAGTTGTTGATGCCGGTTATACCATCAACTATCAGAAAGCGATTAATATTGATCTGCCCGGAATGCTTCTGACAGCACATGAAAAATCGGACGGTAATGAAAAGATTGAGCTCATTGAATATGATTACCACAACAGGGCGGGTGTATATTTGAAAGCAGGTGGATATTTAAACTTGCGTAAGAACATTGAAAGGCAGAATTTCTTGCACCTTGGCCTTTTTAGCAATACAGCTTTGGTTTATGAAAAAGCCGACGAAAAAGTTATGTATCCAGTCACAGAGGAACCATACGAGGTCAGGCATGCTTTGATTGTTACCGGTTTCAGTTTTGCAGGTGGTTATGAGTTTGTTGTATCGAAACGGTTCAAATCGCAGGTTGACCTTCAGTATTCATTACCTGTTATCAATCAGCAAAAACTTTACGGATTCAGGAACTTTATTCCAGGAATGGGATTCAAGGATAACTCAGGACACTGGTTTCCTATGCTGATCTGGAACCTGAAATACCGGTTATGAGGAATGATACACTGCATGGATTCTCTTTCTCAGCATCGCTTACTGTCGGTTTCTATTTGAAGATGCAACGCAGAACTCTCTTATAACCCTGCAGGGTTAATTCCACAGCTTACGGCAACAATACAACATATCTATCTTTTTAGATAATAATCAGTGAATTATTATATCTTTACAGTTCAAAGCAACTGCAATCCATGCACGATAATTCCGGTCTGACTTTCCCTGGCTTTTTTTCAAATTCCGTCGAAAAATTTAAAGATCGTCCTGCCATCTCTCTCGTCGGGCAGGAACCTATTACCTACGGCAAACTAAACGATTCCATCAAAGCTGTTATCGCGTGGCTCGAAAGCATGGGCATTGGTCAGGATGATAAGATTGCCATTTTGAGTGCCAGCATCCCTAACTGGGCTATCAGTTACCTGGCAATTGTGAGCATGGGAGCTGTGGCGGTGCCGATATTGCCCGATTTTCATCCCACTGACATCAAAAACATCCTGGAACATTCCGATTCAAAGCTGATTTTGGTTTCGGATGGCCTAAGGTCAAAAATCAATGAGCTGCCGGAGGAACTATCCCTTATAAAAGTCAGGATCGAGGACTTTACATACATTTCGGCCAATTCCGGTAAACCGGTTTTTAATCCGGGCGCCATTCCTGCAAAGCAATACAATATTGAGCCTCACCACCTGGCAGCTATTATTTATACATCAGGCACAACCGGCAAGTCGAAAGGCGTGATGCTCACACACGAGAACATCTGCTTCACCGCGGAGAAAGGCGGGCGTGTGCAGGAACTCAACGAACATGACAGGTTCCTGTCGGTATTGCCGCTATCGCACACTTACGAGAATACAATAGGCCTCGTTCTTCCGCTCATGAAAGGCTGCTGCATTTATTACCTCGGGAAAACACCAGGCGTATCGGTTTTATTGCCAGCCCTCAAAGAAATCAGGCCCACCGTAATGCTTACCGTTCCGCTGATCATCGAAAAAATATTTAGGAACAGTATAAAACCAAAATTTACTAAAAATATCCTGCTTAGGATTGCCATTCACATTCCAAAAATCAGGAAGAAGTTGAACCTGGTTGCAGGAAAAAAACTCATGGAAACCTTCGGTGGAAAAATTCGCTTTTTTGGCATCGGGGGAGCAAAACTGAATAAAACCGTGGAACGCTTTCTTATTGAAGCCCGGTTCCCCTACGCTGTAGGTTACGGTTTAACCGAAACATCGCCCCTGCTTGCAGGTTTTAATCCTCAAACATACCGATTACAATCTACCGGGCCTGCCATCGAAGGTATAGAGCTTAAAATCAACAATCCTGACCCCCGTTCAGGTGAAGGCGAAATATGGGCAAAAGGCCCTAATGTGATGAAAGGCTACTACAAAGAGCCTGAATTGACTGAAGAAGTTTTAACCGCTGACGGTTGGTTTCGTACGGGCGACCTTGGCATTTTCGACAAGGACGGATATCTATACATCAGGGGACGCTTGAAAAACATGATAGTGCGGTCAGGAGGAGAAAATATCTACCCGGAAGAAATTGAATCAGTTATGAACAATTTCAGGCATGTGCTTG
>JAKLFM010000088.1 GCA_022711175.1 Bacteroidota bacterium
GCGAAATTCAGCTTCTCAAAATAGCCCTGCGTCTGGGTAAATGGGAAACCCGATCCCAGGTTCCATCTGCCATTGAGTTCCCAACTGTTCAGCCTGCCAAACTTGTATGATGCCACCATATTCACGTTGTGACGGCGGTCGTAATGAGGGACGTAATGTATTATTCCGTCGTAACGGTTCACATAGGCAAAAGAATAAACCATCCACAGGTACAGGTTTTTGTTCTCATATTTCATTGAAACATCAATGCCTTTTGCCGCTCCGTTTTCAATGATAAAATCTTTGCGCAGGTATTCCGGTTTGTCCTGGTAGTCGCCAATATCTTCAAATATTTTGTTGCGATTGATGTTGGTTAACTGAGAAAAATTCTTGTAATAGGCTTCAATATTCACAAGCAGGTTTGCCATCAAATCGTACTCAACGCCTAAAATCACATGCTGCGCTTTTTGAAGTTTGCTTGTTACATCTTTTCCGTTAAACTCCGAAGGCAGGTTTTCGGGGCCGGAAAGGAAACCGTAGAAAAGGTTTACTACATCGCGATCGCTGTTGGCAGCAATAAAGTTCTGCGAATATAGTCCCGAAGCCATTTTGATGCGTAGCTTGTCCGAAGCGAGATATTTCATCGAAAGCCTGGGCTCAGGCGAAATTTCGGACAGCGATGCATACCATTGCAAACGAATCCCGGGCTCTATGAGTAGCTTACTTCGTGTGAGTTTATAGTTGAAAAATGCAGCAATCTCCGAGGTGTTTTGTGTCTGGTCAATTTGCCTGTTTGCCGAATTGAAATAGTCGAAAACCGTTTTGAATCCCTGCATTTCAAATCCGTATTTCATCTGGTCTTTGCCAAAGAAATAGGTGAAATTCATGCCCATATTAAAACCCCTGACAAGGCTGGTGCGCGGGGCGAGGGTGTTTTCGGTAAGATTCATCTTATACGAAGAGTAAGCGAAGTTGCCTTGCAGCAACACAGGGCTTTTACCGGGTATTACAACAAAATTCATCCCGCCGCCAAAGGCGTCCCAGTTAAAATTTGAGATGGTCTTGTATTTTACCTGGTCGGAGTAGTTGAATCCAAAGAAATTAACTTTGCTCCCATTGGCGGCATTTACCGATGCTTTGGCATACAGATCGGTAAAGTTAAATGGCAGCCCGTTTTCATCAATGTAGCTGTATAGGGCCTTTGAACTTTGTTCGAGATATGAATTTTTAAATGATAGGATAAACGAAGCACTGCCTTCGTCGGCTGAGCGCTGCTTTTTTATGGGGCCTTCGAGCAGCAGATTCGAGCCAAATGTGCTGGCGCCGGCTTTACCGGCCAGCCGTTTTTTGTTTCCGTCGCGGGTGGTGAGGTCCATTACCGATGAAATACGTCCGCCGTATTCTGATCCGAATCCTCCGGTGTAAATATCAGCAGTGCGAAGAATGTCGGTTTCAAAAACTGAAAACAAGCCTATGGAGTGAAACGGATTGTATATAACCATCCCGTCGAGGATCACTTTGTTTTGAATCGGCGCGCCGCCGCGAATATACAGTTGCCCGCCCTGGTCGCCAGTGAAAATTACACCGGGCAATACCTGTAAATACTGGGCAAGGTCGGCCTGCCCGCCTAAGGTGGGTATTTGCTTTATCTGCTTGGGTGTAATCTTGACAACTGATGTACGTGTTTCGGTGCGCTGTTCGGTATATTCGGCCGTAACGCTCACACCTTCAAGCTGATATGAGCCTTTAACCAGGTACAGTTTCTTGTTGAGCACAGCATTTCCTTTGATGGTGATTGATTCACGCAACGTGTCGTAACCCAGGTAAGTAACCATAAGGGTATAAGTACCATCCGGAATTTTGGTGATCGAAAAATACCCGTTTTCATCGGTGGCAGCGCCATACGAAGTACGGTAAAGGTAAACGCTTGTAAAGATCGCCGGCTCACCCGACTCCTTGTCATAGACAAATCCGCGTACCGAACCATTCTGAGCAATGGCAACGCTTGAAAATAGTAATGCAAGACTGATCAGGAGAAACAAGTGTCGGCAGGAAGTACGCATGTGAAGTAGAAATGTAAGGTCAACAAAACGATACAAACTTATGAAATTTTAAAGTACTTACGTTCCTTTGACTGCAAAGGATTGTGTTTATTTCGGTTGACCGGTTTCTGAGAAAGCAATCAGGCACAAGGTTTGCCGGTTTTTTCAAAATGGCAGGTTGCCCTTTTTCCAAACCATTTATAGCGGTTGCCGGCAATAAAATTGTAGAGGTCATCGCGTAAACTGTGGGGGACTAATTTGAGAAAGCTGAGTGCTCTCCAGGGAAATTTGCTCAATTCAAAAATCTTGATGATTGCATCCGATCGTGTATAGACTTTATCATTATGGATCAAGATAACAGTATCGCCCCACGATCTGAGGCCTGGTTCATCAAAAAGCTTCTCTGCTTCAAGTGATTGGAGCATAAGATAATTAAAAGTGTTTTTCGCTGAAATATGCTTTATAAAGCGCATCCATGTATTGCATAAGTTACAGGCGCCATCATACAATATGCTGCTCTTTATGCCGGATGAGTATGCCATTAATATTCGAATTTAAGTGTAAAACAAAATGCACTTATATAGAAACAATCCACACTCCACGCTTGTTCATAAAGCAGTTTTCCCAATAATATGTAAATTTGTATGAAAGCAGTCTTAATATGCAGAAACCTGTATATTTTTGTATTATTGCACGACAATAAAAAGTATTAAACCATTACCAAATGCAACCAGGAAAGATTACCAGCCGGCATGGCAAATTAGATGTACCCGATTACCCTGTGATTCCGTTTATTGAAGGCGACGGAACAGGACCAGATATTTGGAATGCCTCAGTTCGGGTTTTTGATGCAGCAGTTGAAAAAGCTTACAATGGCAAACGTAAAATTTTCTGGAAGGAAGTACTCGCTGGTGAAAAAGCGTTTAACCTCACCGGAAACTGGTTGCCTGACGAAACTCTTGAAGCATTCAGAGAATACGTTGTTGGCATTAAAGGCCCGCTCACCACTCCTGTAGGTGGTGGCATTCGTTCGCTCAATGTGGCCTTGCGCCAGGTGCTCGATTTATACGTTTGCCTTAGGCCGGTGCGCTGGTTCAACGGGGTTCCAAGCCCGGTTAAAAATCCGGGTGCCGTTGATATGCATATATTTCGCGAAAACACCGAAGATATCTATGCCGGAATAGAATTCATGCAGGGCACACCTGAACTCGAAAAACTTCGTAATTTCCTTGTGAATGATATGGGAGTGAAGAAAATCAGGTTTCCCGAAACCTCTTCGCTCGGTATAAAACCGGTTTCGAAGGAAGGTACTGACCGGCTCGTAAGAGCTGCACTTGAATACGCTATCTCAAAAAAGCTGCCTTCAGTTACTTTGGTTCACAAAGGAAATATTATGAAATTCACCGAAGGAGCTTTTAAAAACTGGGGTTACCAGCTTGCGGAGGCTGAATTTGGCGACAAGGTATTCACCTGGGCTGAGTATGATAGGATGGCAGCCGAGAGAGGCAAGGATATTGCCGATTTGGCCCAGCGGCAAGCTGTTGAATCAGGCAAAATCATTGTAAAGGATGTAATAGCCGATGCCTTTTTGCAACAGATACTGCTGAGGCCGTCAGAGTATTCAGTTATTGCAACGCTCAACCTCAATGGTGATTATATCAGCGATGCCCTGGCAGCTATGGTCGGCGGCATAGGAATTGCACCAGGCGCCAATATTAACTACAGCAATGGTTTTGCAATTTTTGAAGCTACACACGGCACTGCTCCCAAGTATGCCGGCCTCGACCAGGTAAATCCCGGATCGGTAATTCTGAGCGGAGCCCTCATGTTCGAATACATGGGCTGGAACGAAGCCGCGCAACTCGTTTATTCATCAATGGAGAAGACCATTGCCATGAAAAAAGTCACTTACGATTTCCATCGTTTGATGGAAGGTGCTGAAAAGCTGAAAACCAGTGAATTTGGCAGCGCAATGATTGAAAATATGTAATTTAACCGATTAAAACAAAGCATAGATGGCAACCCGACTGAAAGACAAGCTTCACGAAAAAATTCTCGAATGGCGCCCCCGTACCGAACGTCTTCTTAAAGAGTTCGGTGATGTAGTAGTTGATAAAGTAACTATTTCGCAGGTAATTGGCGGTATGAGAGGAGTTAAAGCCCTTGTTACCGACATCTCGTATCTCGATCCTTTCGAAGGTATTAGATACCGAGGCTATACGCTTCCTGAGGTTTTTGAAAAGCTTCCGAAGCCTAAGGGCGCTGAAATGCCCTATGTTGAAGGGCTTTTTTACCTGCTCGTTACAGGCGATATGCCTACCGAAGACGATCTGCAGGATATTATTGACGAATTCAACAAGCGTCGCATTCTGCCACGGTATGTTTACGAAGTAATTGACGGTATGCCATGCTGCAGCCACCCTATGGCCATTTTCTCGGCCGTGATAACCACACTGCAGCGCGAGTCAATGTTTGCCAAAAAATACTCTTCGGGCAAGCTGCACAAACAGGATTATTGGGATCCAACCTACGAGGATGCCCTCAACCTGATGGCCAAAATGCCAGAAATCGCCACTTACATATATGCAAAACTCTATCGGGATGGTAAACGAATACAATCGAATCCCTACCTCGATTTCGGCGGCAATTTTGCCCACATGATGGGAATCGACAAGCCATATGATGATGTTAGCCGAATGCACTTTATTGTACATGCCGATCACGAAGGCGGTAATGTAAGCGCGCATACAGGTCACCTGGTAGGCAGTTCGCTGTCGGATGTTTACCTTTCAATATCTTCCATGATCAATGGACTTGCAGGGCCGTTGCATGGGCTTGCCAATCAGGAAGTTCTCCGCTGGCTACACCATGTTATGGATAAAATGGAAGGCATTGTGCCTACCGAGGATGATATGAAGAAATTTGTATGGGACACCCTCAAATCAGGTCAGGTAGTGCCAGGTTTCGGACATGCGGTACTTCGCAAAACGGACCCTCGCTATATGCTGCAGCGTGAATGGTCGCTCAAGCATATTGCCGACGATCCTATCTTCAAATATGTGGATATGCTTTACAAAGTGGTTCCTCCCATTCTTCTTGAACAGGGTAAAGCCAAAAATCCATGGCCCAATGTTGATGCACAATCAGGTGTTATACAATGGCATTACGGTGTGAGGGAATATGATTTTTACACTGTACTTTTCGGAATTGGCAGGGCAATTGGAATCTGCGCCAACCTGATCTGGGACCGAGCTCTGGGTTACCCGCTCGAGAGGCCAAAGTCAATTACTACAGCTATGCTTGAAGACCTGGCTGCCGGTAAAGAGATAATTGCCGAAGACTAAGTATTGCCTCAAATTTCTGCGGCTTCCAGCAATTGCGGGAAGCCGTTTGTTTTTACATAAGCGATAAGTTCCGGAAAGAACTCCCTGAATTCATCTTCAAAGCAGTGGTAACAAGCCTTGAGATCTTCAACAGCATGTTCCATTTTAGATACAAATGTCGTTCGGTGCGACATACCGGTAAGGGCCCGGTCTAGGCCTTCGATAGAAGCATACGCCATAAGCCAGTTATTGCGGATCATATGCGGTAACATGCGTTGCATACGAGATGGCATAATGTGAAAGTGGTCCATTAACAAGGCAAACCTGTGGTTGGTAAAAGCGAGTAGCTCTTCGCCGGAATACTCACTCCAGTTTGCTGCCAGAAAATGATCGTAAAACATATCCACAATAACACCGGAATACTTATGGTATGTCGGTCGAAGTCTTTTAATGCTTTCTTTCACAACTGGATGTTTGTCGGTAAATGTATCAATCCGGCGGTGCATAATTATCCCTGTACTCACTGATGCCGGGAAATTCATGTAATCGTCACCCTTCACTGCATCGGCAATAAAGTTGCCAACGATAACGCCAGCATCGCTGCCTGCAAGGTACAAATGGGCGAGATAATTCAAAGCGTGTGATTTATTTTGTTCAAACTTACACATAAATAGAGTATCAACCAACCTGTCCAGTTACTCTTGATGGAGGCTACCTGTAATTTAGTATTGCTTTTCAACCCTGGAGGCTATCCTGGTTAAGCAAGATGGTACCATACCTGATAACTTTTTTCAGTAGATAATTTAGAACCATTTTAATGCCTGTGAACAGGGATTTTCATAGATTTGTACTATTCAGTAAATCACTTAATTTCATTTCAATGGCCAAACTAATGCTCCTTGGTGACGAAGCCATAGCACAGGCAGCAATAGATGCCGGAATTTCCGGCATCTATGCATATCCCGGAACACCATCAACCGAAATTACCGAGTTCGTGATCAACTCCAGGCAGGCAAAAGAGGGAGAAATTCATGCCAGGTGGTCGGTAAACGAGAAAACTGCCATGGAGGCAGCGCTGGGCATGTCGTACGCCGGAAAGCGTGCAATGGTGTGCATGAAACATGTTGGCCTCAACGTTGCCGCCGACGCTTTTGTGAATTCGGCCATCACAGGCGCTAATGGAGGCCTGATTGTAGTTGCTGCCGACGATCCTTCGATGCACTCATCGCAAAATGAACAGGACTCACGCTTCTATGGCAAGTTTGCTATGCTGCCGGTACTCGAACCATCGAATCAACAGGAAGCATACGATATGGTTCTTTATGGTTTCGATCTGTCCGAAAAACTTGGCACACCGGTGCTGTTGCGCATTACAACCCGCCTTGCCCATTCACGTTCGGGGGTTATGCGTATGCCTGTACGCGATCAAAATGTAGTGAAACTGCCGGCTAACCTTCGGCAATTCATACTGTTGCCTGCAATTGCAAGAAAACAATATAAAACACTTATCGCCAAGCAGCATGATTTTGAAGCGATGAGCGAAACCGGCGGTTTCAATCAATTGATTGCCGGAACTGATCAGTCGCTTGGCATCATCACCACAGGTATTGCTTACAATTACCTGATGGAGAACTATCCCGACCGCAGGGTGCCTTTCCCAATACTGAAGATAGGCCAGTACCCGCTGCCAAAATCAATAGTTGAAAAGATTTATACCCAATGCAATTCACTGCTGATACTTGAGGAAGGATACCCTGTTGTGGAAGAAATGTTGCGCGGGTTCATGAACAACGGGAAGATTATCCATGGCAGGCTCGACGGAACAGTGCCCTTCGACGGAGAATTAAATCCTAACATTGTGGCCGTTGCATTGGGGCTGAATAATACCCGCGGCCGCGAGGTTCCTCCGGTAGTTGTTGGCAGGCCACCTTCACTGTGTAAAGGATGTCCGCATATCTATTCCTACAATGCACTGAATCAGGCTCTTGAAACATGGAGCAAGGGACGGGTGTTCTCCGATATCGGTTGCTATACCTTAGGAGCACTGGAGCCTTTCAATGCGATTAACAGTTGTGTGGATATGGGCGCAAGTATTACAATGGCAAAGGGCGCTGCAGATGCAGGGCTTAATCCCGCCGTTGCAGTTATCGGCGACAGCACCTTCACACACAGTGGTATTACCGGATTAATTGATTGCGTGAATGATAATTCAGCAGTCACAATACTCATTCTTGATAATGAAACTACCGGGATGACCGGCGGGCAGGAATCGGCAGCTTTGGGTAGAATTGAGTCGATCTGCATTGGTGTGGGAGTTGACCCTAATCACATCATTACTCTTAACCCGTCGCCAAAATACCATGAAGAGAACCTATCTGCGATTAAGCGGGAACTTGATTACCAGGGAGTTTCGGTAATTGTCCCGCGTCGTGAATGCATTCAAACAGCTACCCGGAACCTTAAGTTGGCTAAAAAAGTGAAAGCTGAATAGAAGTTTAGCCTAACAATGAATTGCATCTGGCAACCGAAATGATAACATGATTACACAATACTTTTCCTAAACCGGAAGCTGTCAGACTAAAGGACATTAATTTTCCGGCCAGGGAACTTAAAAAACGAAACATAGAAAAATGAAACGCGATATAATTCTCGCCGGTGTTGGCGGACAAGGTATTCTCTCCATTGCAGCTGCTATTGGGATGGCAGCACTTGATTCGGGACTTCACCTCAAACAGGCTGAAGTGCACGGCATGAGCCAGCGTGGGGGCGATGTGTCATCTAATCTTCGAATTGCTGATTACGAGATTGCTTCAGACCTTATTCCTTTTGGACAGGCTGACCTGATCATTTCGGTAGAGCCCATGGAATCGCTGCGCTATCTGCCCTATCTGTCGGAGTCAGGATGGCTGATCACCAACACAAAGCCCTTTGTTAATATCAGTAACTATCCGCCGATAGAGGAACTAATGAAGGAAATTACTTCATTCGAAAAGCATGTTGCCCTTGATGCTGATGAATTGGCAAAAGGGCTGGGCTCAGCCCGCTCAGCCAATATGGTGGTGCTGGGAGCAGCTACTCCATACCTGGAAATTCCGGCTGAGAAGATTCGGGAAGCCATTCGTAAGATATTCTCCCGCAAAGGCGACGATGTTATAAAACTGAATGTAGATGCCTTTGAAGCAGGCTATGGTTTTGCAGCCGGACAACCGGGATAATGCTTTTATGCTACAACAGTGATCATCAAAAAATAAAAACGCCATCCGATGAGGGTGGCGTTTTTATTTTCAGCTTTCAACAAGTTATTGCAGTTTAAAGTAGATGGGCATGTTGAACAGATAGCGCACAGCTTTGCCGTATTGTTTTGCAGGGTGCCACTGTGGCATTGCTTTTACAACCCGAACAGCTTCTTCGTCGCATCCGCCGCCAATCCCACGTATCACTTTCACATTGGTGACATTGCCTTTCGAGTCGATAACAAATGAAACATACACAGTTCCCTGGATTCCGTTTTCGGATGCCTGCTGGGGATAAACAATGTTTTCAGCGAGGTACTTATTCCTTGCTTCTTCACCGCCGGGGTAGGTGGGCATTTCTTCTACGATCGTAAATACGGGCTTTTCTTCTTCCACTTCGATAACCTCTTCTACAACCTGGGCTACCGGTGCTTCGTAAGTTTCAAGAGCTACGGGTTCATTGGTAACAGTCTTGCTCAGATCGTCCTGGTTAAAGATATCGGCATCTTCAACCACTTCTTCGGTTGTAACAACGGGAGCCACAAATTTCACTTTTTGTTCAAGGGCAGCTGGGGGTGGAGGTGGAGGGGGAGGCGGAGGTGGTGCTTCTTCCTGGGGCTTGTTCATATCAATAAACTCAGCTTCGGCTGTTTTTTCGATATATTTCGCCCTTTTCTGCGCATAATAACTGGAAACCAATGGGTAGGCCAGTGCTGCAAGCAAAAAGGCTATTGCAACAAGAAGCGACCTGGTCACATACTTATTATACAACTTTCGCAAAACATACGCCCCATAAGCTTTATTTCTGTTCTCAAAGACGATTTCGTCAAAAGGAGCAACAAGTTTTTTTTGTTTTGTCATAATTGTTTGCGGCGTTAAAATGAACCACAATTGTGATTTAACACATTGATTTATTGGGTTATAGGCGGAGTTGCCGGTACAGGCGAACCTCCCAGCATCTGCAACTCTAACGGCGATATGTCCACAATGGCATAATTCGCAATTGTGGTTATTGCCATTTCGTCAATAATATCAACGAGGTTTTTATACTTGGCTTTTTCGTCAGCCTTTATCAGAACGATCGGGGCATTTTTATCCGATTTTTTCAATTCTTTAGTTTTACGGTCTAAAGTGGAATCGGCCATTACCAACTCGCCGGTGAGCACTTTTTCCCTGAGTTCCGCTACTGCCTTAAAAACTATTTTATTTCGCTGCAGCAATATCTTCCTGATACCATCTTTGCTGTAATCGGTTTTAATAAGCTCGGGGAGAGGCTTTTTTGGGTCAGCAGCACCAAAGTAATAGTATATCTGGTCGTTGCCTGAGATGAGGATGTTGAGTGTGCGGTCAGCCGCAATTTCGGGGGCTTTGGCGTTTGGGTCATCCTTTTTTTCGGGCATGGCGATATCCATTGCTTTCGGTTTGCTGAAAGCGGTGGTGAGCATGAAAAAGGTGATCAGAAGGCACATCAGGTCAACCATAGGGGTCATATCGATGTGCGTCGAAAACTTTTTGGCTTTCTTTTTACCGCCTTTTTGTTTTCCTTCTTCTTGGATTATTTCAGCCATAATTTCATTTCTTTTGATTAGGATGTCGTACTGTTACTTATTCTTCCAGTTTTGCTTCTTCCTTCACCAGGGTAGTTACCAGATTAAATTTGTTGACCTGGTTTTCCTGAAGTATATCCATGACTTGTTTAACAGCTTTGTAGTCGGCATCTGCATCACCTTTTATCGCAACAACTGCATTGGGATTCTGGATACGTATAAAACGCACCCACAAATTCAGTTGATTATCGGTTGAATCAATAGGGATACCGGTTTGGAGGAGTTCTTTTTCTTTCGAATCTTCGGTATTTATCCAGGCTTTGAGGCTCTTAGCCGGCATACCAAACGATGAAAGGTTGGCAAAAGTATTCATCTCCTTTTCGGTAAAGGTTAAACTGTATTGTTCCGCTATTTTTTTCAAAACTTCTTTGCGAATAAGGGTTGCAGTGTCTGCCCCGTTGTCAAAATTCAGGTACACCTTGTTATCCTTTCCCACCAGTATCGTTATTACATCTTTATCAGGGGCAACTTTTTCGGAGATAGAACTGGGTGAATCGATTACGGTTGCTTCCTGAGGGCGGAAAGAGGTCGTTAACATGAAGAAGGTAAGCAAAAGGGCAAATAAATCCACCATAGGCGTCATGTCGATATGGGGAGATTTTACCGGTAGCTTAATTTTTGGCATGTTCTACGTTTTAATAATGTGAAACCCGCGCTAGGAGCGGGATATTTTCAAGGTGCTGATTTATTTGCTTTGAGCAGCAAAAGTCTGGGTGAGGCTGAAACCTGCTTCATCAATCTTATAAGTCATCGCATCAATTTTTGATGAGAAGTAGTTGTAGAAGATGATGGCAAGGGTTGAACCGGTAATACCAAAAGCAGTGTTTACAAGGGCTTCGGAAATACCGGTGGCAAGGGCAAGAGCATCGGGGGCGCCGGCCTGTGCCAGAGCGCCGAAAGCGCGAATCATACCAAGTACAGTACCAATAAGACCGATGAGCACCGAAATGGACGCTATAGTAGATAGAATCACCAGGTTGCGCGAGAGCATTGGTAACTCAAGAGCAGTAGCTTCTTCGAATTCCTTCTGCAACGAAACCAGTTTCTGGTCTTTATCAAGTTTTGGATCGGTTTGTAATTCTTTATATTTCTTTAAACCGGCTTTCATCACATTGCCGATTGAGCCTTTTTGTTTATCGCAGGCAGCAATAGCTTCGTCGATTTCGTTTTTGTTAAGGAAGCCCTGCAGCTTTGCCACAAAAGCATTGATGGCGCCTGTGCCCCTGGCTTTGCGGAGAGTCAACCAACGTTCGATGACAAACGTAAGCAGAACAATGATGATGGTGATCAGCAGAGGAACAATAAATCCTCCTTTGTAAACCATAGCCATGTAATTACCTGGCAGAGGGTGCCCTTTTGGATTTAATCCTTCGAAATTAACCGGGTTTCCTAAAACAAGTTTGTAAATTAGGATAGCGATTACAAAAGCAATGATGATAACTCCGGCAGCAAATGCCGATTGTAATGCTTCTTTCAATGATTGACCGTTTTTGCTCATTGGAAATTTGGATTTAAGTTTATGATTCAGGCTATTTGATTTTTATTTATTTACGTCTAATGTACAGCAAAGATAAACTTTTTCGTCAGATATGATTCATTTTGCATGTTAGCTTTGTTTAAAACGCCAAGTAATAGATAATCAAATGATTACAAGTATAAAATTACTTGATGTTCGGAATCATAGTCTGTAAAAGTGTCGTGTCGAAGCAAGGTTTATGCCTTGATGTGAGGTTGACAGTGAAGCAGAATTGTTATTGCTGATTTGCTGACTTGAATTCGGGGCAACGTGATTTTAAGTCTTTCATGGCACTTGCCGCATTTTCGTTAGCCGGATCTATGCCCAGGATTTTGTCCCAGTACATAAGCGATTCGCAATACTGCCTGTTTACTAAATAATAGTAGCCGAGATAGCTGTATGATTCGAGCAGGTCTTTTGAGTATTTTGCAGGGTCAGCCAGGGCTTTCTCAACAACAAGGTCGTAATATGGCTTTGCAAGACCTTCTTTCGTATCGGGATCAAGGTTGGAGTAAACCCTTGCCCTGA
>JAKLFM010000089.1 GCA_022711175.1 Bacteroidota bacterium
GTATGCATAAAAGTAACAGTCGGCAGGTGTTGAAGCGGCGATAACCACAACCGGTGCTTCGCCGTTGCGGCCAAAAAGCGCCTGCATAAGGTCGCTCTGCTCACTTTTTGTCGGCAGGCCTGTTGAAGGTCCGCCACGCTGAACGTCAACAATTACAAGCGGTAATTCGGTCATCACAGCCAGGCCAATGGCTTCGCTTTTCAGCGACAAACCCGGTCCCGAAGTGGTAGTAACCGCCATTGAACCGGTATAGCTTGCGCCGATGGCTGAGCAGATACCGGCGATTTCGTCTTCGGCCTGGAACACTTTTGCTCCCAGTGATTTGTGCTTGGCCAGTTCGATGAGAATTTCGGTGGCCGGGGTAATGGGATATGAACCAAGAAACAGAGGCCTTCCAGAACGTTCGGAAGCGGCGAGCAAACCCCAGGCGGTAGCCACATTGCCGGTAATGTTGCGGTAACGTCCCGGCTGCATTTTAGCTTTTGAAATGTGGTATTTCGAGGCCAGTGCTTCAACATGGTCGGCATAGCTGTAGCCGGCTTCGAGAACAATTTTATTGGCTTCGATCATTTCAGGCTTCTTCTTGAACTTCGTCTTGAAATAGTCGATTGTGTAGTCGAGTTTCCAGTTAAAGATATGGTAACAGATGCCGAGTGCAAACATATTGCGGGTGCGGTCGGCCGACTTATTGTCAATTCCGAGTTGCTTAAGTGCGGTGCGCGTAAGCGACGAAATGGGCGCTTTCACAACGTTGTACCCTGAAAGGCTTTCGTCCTCAAGGGGATTTGAAGCGTAACCCGCTTTTTTCACCGAAGCTTCATCGAATGCATCAGCATCAACGATTAGGGTAGCCCCGCGGTGTGTCCATTTGAGGTTCGATTTAAGCGATGCGGGATTCATGGCAACGAGTATATCCACCTGGTCGCCGGTTGTATCGATTTTTTTCGTACCCACCCGAACCTGGAAACCCGATACGCCGGCAATAGTATTTTGCGGAGCGCGGATTTCGGCAGGATAATCGGGGAATGTAGCAAGGTCGAGCCCCTGCAGTGCTGCTGCGTCGCTGAACAGGGTTCCTGCAAGTTGCATACCGTCGCCCGAATCGCCCACAAATTTTATTACAACATCTTCTTTTTCAATAACATTGGAATGATGACTCATGCTGTTTTGGGTTAAATGATCACACAAAGTTAGGTATTTTACTGAATACCCTGCCCAAGCTGTTTTTTTATTGCAGCTATCAAGCGGAGCAGCTATTTAGAACTGTTAAAAATATTTTAGAATGCAATTGCGAAGTAAAAATTGTATATACCTTTGTTGCCACTTAACCAATACATTTTTAAAAATGGCTTACCAAATTTCTGACGACTGCACCGCTTGCGGTACTTGCATTGACGAGTGCCCCGTGGAAGCTATCTCCGAAGGCGACATCTACAAAATTGATCCGGACGTTTGCACCGACTGTGGCTCTTGTGCCGATGTGTGCCCTGTTGAAGCAATCCATCCTGCGTAAATATAACCAGGTAAAGCAACCACACAATGAAGCCTGTCCTGCCCGGACGGGCTTTTTTGTTTCGTGCCGGCATACTCGCCGCGTACAATTTTATGAGTAATTTCGCGGCATATAGAAACTTCTCTATATTTGATTAACTTTAACAGGATATTCGTGTTAATAATGCACCAAGACTGAATCGTTATGGATGATTTATCGTACTTAGGCAATGCCGGTAACGAAGCAATCGAAGCGCTGTACCAACTTTACAAACAGGATCCTTCGCAGGTTGATGTGAGCTGGCGGCGATTTTTCGAAGGATTTGAATTCAGCGGCAAAATCGCATCAGGAGGTGAAGCTCTGAAACCTGCAGAGTTTAAAGTAATCGACCTGATCAACGAGTACCGGAAGCGCGGACACCTTTTCACACTTACCAATCCGGTGCGCACAAGGCGCAAATATACTCCCACGCTCGATATCGAAAACTTCGGCCTTGCCAAATCCGACCTCGAAACCATTTATAAGGCAGGAACCGAAATAGGCATTGGCCCGGCATCGCTCAATGTCATTCTCGCTCACTTGCAACAAACATATTGCCAGAGCGTGGGTGTTGAGTACGCCTACATCCGCCGCCTCGACCTTCATAACTGGCTGAAGGAGAGGATGGAAAGTGTGAAGAATACCCCGGAATACAATCACGATAAAAAGCTCTCGATTTTACAGCAACTGAGCCGTGCCGTGATTTTCGAGAAATTTCTTCATAAGAAATTTACCGGCCAAAAGCGTTTTTCGCTCGAAGGTTGCGAGTCGCTCATTCCTGCCCTTGATGCTATCATCGAGAAAGGTTCAGCCATGGGTGTAAACGAATTTGTGATCGGGATGCCCCACCGCGGCCGGCTCAACGTACTGGCCAACATTTTACAAAAACCTTACCAGGATATATTTAACGAGTTTGCCGGTAAGGAACTTGAAGATGAATACCTGCTGGGCGATGTAAAATACCACCTCGGGTTTTCATCGGAACGGCAAACCCGTAGCGGGAAGTCAGTACAACTGTCGCTGGCACCCAATCCATCGCACCTCGAAACTGTTGGTCCTGTTGTTGAAGGCATTGTCCGATCGAAAATGGAGAGCGATTACAAAGGCGATTCAAATAAAATTGTCCCCATCGTGATTCATGGCGATGCATCGGTTGCCGGGCAGGGCGTTGTTTATGAAACACTGCAGATGTCGGAACTTGCAGGTTACCGCACCGGTGGTACCATTCACCTTGTGGTAAACAACCAGATCGGCTTCACCACCAACTACCTGGAAGCCCGCAGTTCGGTATATTGCACCGATGTGGCTAAAACCACGCAATGCCCCATTTTCCATGTAAATGCCGATGATGTAGAGGCCGTTGTTTACACGGTTGAACTGGCCATCGAACTGAGAGAACTGTTTCACCGCGACATATTTATTGATCTTTTGGGTTATCGCAAATATGGACATAACGAAGGTGATGAACCACGTTTCACTCAGCCCATTCTGTATAAGATTATTGAGCAACACCCCGACCCGCGCCAGATATACATCAGCAAACTCCTTGCAGAAGGCTCAGTTACTCAGGCTGAGGCGGATGCCATTGAAAAAGTTTTCCTTGATGAACTCGAACAGGAATTGCTTGAATCAAAGGAAGATGAAAAAACTAGGGTAATGACCTTCCTTCAGAAAACCCGCGGTAACATGCATCATGCGTCACCTGAAGACTGGCTCACAGTGGTTGACACCTCTGTTCAGGAAGAAACCGTTAAAAACCTTGCGACCAGGATAACCGCACTCCCCGAAGGCAAACCGTTCTTTAAAAAACTGGTGAAACTGATGGAAGACCGGCGGCTGATGGTGCTCGAGAATCAGACGGTCGATTGGGCAATGGCCGAATTGCTCGCCTATGCAAGTTTGCTGCACGAAAAAATACCGGTGAGGGTAAGCGGCCAGGATTCGGAACGGGGCACTTTCAGCCATCGTCACGCAGTGCTTACGATGGAAGACTCGGAAGAGAAGTACATTCCGTTGCAAAACATTTCAACTGCACAGGCTCCTTTTCAGATTTACAATTCACCACTGTCAGAATACGCTGTAATGGCTTTTGAATACGGCTATTCATTGGCTTCGCCGTTTTCACTTACCATTTGGGAAGCCCAGTTCGGCGACTTCATGAACGGCGCCCAAATTGTAATCGACCAATACCTGAGCAGTGCCGAAGAAAAGTGGAGGGTAATGAACTCGCTGGTTTTATTGTTGCCGCATGGCTACGAAGGCCAGGGTCCAGAACATTCGAGCGGCCGCATCGAGCGTTTTCTGCAGTTATGCGCCGAAAATAATATGCAGGTTGCCAACTGTACCACGCCGGCCAACTTCTTCCACTTGCTCAGGCGCCAGGTACACCGCGATTTCAGGAAGCCGCTGGTCGTTTTCACTCCCAAAAGCCTGTTGCGACATCCACAGTGCATTTCGCCCTTGAATGAGCTTTCGAAAGGTCATTTTCATGAAGTGATTGACGATGATCTGGTTGATCCTGTGCAGGTTACACGTCTCAACTTCTGTTCAGGCAAGATATACTATGATCTGATATCCGAAAGGACAAAACGGGGTCATAACGATGTAGCCTTTGTAAGGATCGAACAACTCTATCCTTTCCCGATTGAGCAGGTAAGGAAGGTTATTTCGCGTTACCCGAATGTGCGTACCTATGCCTGGGTGCAGGAAGAACCGGCCAACATGGGGGCATGGTCGTTCATTCTCAGAAATTTCAAAGAAGTTGAACTGCTGCTGGTAGCAAGGCCTGAAAGCGGAAGCCCCGCCACCGGTTCGTCGAAACTACATGCTCTTCGCCAAGCCAAGGTGATTGATAAAGCTTTTGGCGATTGTACCTGCGAAAACCGAAACCTGACCTGTAAAATGCTGTGCGCTCCCCGCGAATGGCAGTTTTTGGGCGAAAAAGTATAAATTCGCCGGATGAAAATTGATTAACATACTACTGCTGATAGAGTTACCTGATCAAAGTATCTTATCCTATGATCCTCGACATTAAAGCGCCAACGCCCGGCGAAAGTATTACCGAAGTCCAGATTGCAGCCTGGCTTGTTAACGACGGTGATTTTGTTGAAAAAGACAAAGAAATAGCCGAAGTGGATTCCGACAAGGCCACACTTACTGTGAGTGCAGAAGCCGCGGGCATTCTGAAAATATTGGTACATGCAGGAGAAACTGTAAGAATTGCATCGGTAATCGGCACGATTGATACTTCAGCTGCCCCTGCCGAAAAACCTGAACAGGCAAAACCTGATACAAAACCCGAGCCAATTGCAGCCCCGGAACCTGTGAAATCAAAACCCGCCGAAGAAGCAAAACCTTTGGCTTCACAACACGACAAAGCCCTGCACATCACACCGCTGGCACGTAAGCTCATGGAAGAAAAAAACCTGAGCGATGCCGATGTGCTGAACCATATCCGCATCACCCGTAAGGATATTGATGAGGTGAAACCGGCAGTTGAAAAACCTGTATTGCAACCTGTTACAGGCTGGGGCGGCACAAGGGAGCAGGAACGGAAAAAACTGAGCACCCTGCGCCTGAAACTTGCCGACAGGCTTGTTTCGGTGAAAAACCAAACCGCCATGCTCACCACATTCAACGAAGTGAACATGAGCGCCATCATGGCGATGAAAAAGCAGTATAACGATGCTTTTAAACAGAACTACGGTGTGGGAATAGGGTTTATGTCGTTGTTTACCAAGGCTGTAACCATCGCAATGGGGAACTTCCCGCAGGTAAATGCCATGATTGACGGCGATGAACTAGTCATGAGCCACTATGCTGATATAGGCATTGCCGTGAGCGCACCCAAAGGGCTGGTTGTACCGGTAATCAGGAATGCCGAAAGCCTCTCCCTGGCTGAACTTGAACTCAGGATAAAAGAACTTGCGGTAAAAGCGCGCGAGAACAAAATCACCATTGAAGAGATGACCGGCGGGACCTTCACTATTACCAACGGTGGTGTTTTCGGGTCGTTATTGTCAACTCCTATCCTCAATCCGCCGCAAAGCGCCATTCTTGGAATGCATAACATTGTTGAACGCCCCATTGCCGTAAACGGTCAGGTGGTGATTGCCCCAATGATGTATGTTGCCCTGAGCTATGATCACCGTGTGATTGATGGCCGCGAGTCGGTAAGTTTCCTGGTCAAGGTAAAGGAACTGCTCGAAAATCCGGTGAAAATGCTCTTCAACGGTGACGAACCCATGAAAGTATTGCTGGGAGTTTAAAATGTTCCACCCTCCGCTTTTCATGCTTTGAAAATCATTTTTATTCTCGTCAATCCCGCAGTTCCGGCCAACGTAGGAGCCGCAGCCCGTGCTATGAAAACAATGGGATTCAGCGAGTTACGACTTATCAATCCCTGTGATTATCTTGGTATGGAAGCCAGGATGCTGGCCCATGCTTCGAATGAGGTGCTGGAGAATGCGCAGGTTTTCCCTTCGCTCGCTGAAGCTGTGAAAGACATCGACCTGGTGGTTGGGGCTACAGCGAGGAGACGTACCAAAAGAGTGGACTATATCCGTTCCAACCTGCTTGCTCAGCTCATTCTTGAAAAAGGAAAATCTGTCGGAAGCGTAGCGGTGGTATTCGGAAGCGAAGAAAGCGGCCTCAGCAATGAGGATGTTGACTTATGCGATATACTTACCAGCGTTTCGATGGCTGTAAAGTATCCCTCGTTAAACCTTGCCCAGGCAGTAATGGTTATGGCCTACGAATTATCCCCGCTTGCCGGCAGGAAACTTCGTAAACAAACCGGAAAAAAGGATAAAGAAAGCTGGAAAGCTTTAAAATTCAGGGTTGAAGCGCTGCTGGATGAAATCGGGCTCACTGACAGCGACCTGAAAAGGACGCGTATCATGGAACGTTTAGCCTTATTGGGCGAAACAGATGTTCACCTGCTGCATTCGATCATAGCAAGGCTAAGGAAGAAAGGATTACTTTAGTTGAAAACCTTGCACACAATACCCGAAGTAAGGCTTTAAAATATTCCCTCTTTCCAGTAAATGAATATCTTCCATCCATCTGCCGGTCAGCCAGATGATATATTGATCAATTTCCATTCTATAACTAATCTTCAACCGCTCCGCAACCCACTTTTGCCCTGAATATTTCCCTGCCATAGCTTTCGCGGATTCCATTCACGATTTCAGCTGCATTTCCATCAGTAAAGCAGGAAGCAAGCACAATGCTGTCGCCGGTAAATGCTTCAGCCATAAACTCCACCTGGTAATCGGTGACCACGTTCTTCTTGTTCCATTCCATCCCTAGTGCGTTCTGAAGCCAGGCAGCATAACGGGTATTGTTGACGTGGCCAAGCTGGTCAGTTTCGAGATATTCTACAATGTGTCTGCCAACAGGCGCCATGGATTGCGTGAGCCGCAATCGTTCGGGAGTGAAACTTTCGAGGCGGGGTTCATAGTTCATCTCCCTGGCGGCTTCGGGCGTTTGCGGCTGGCGGGTTTTCGGGTTTATTATTATCCACCACGAAGCTCCGCTGCCTATCGTCGTGCCATCAGCATCGAGAAATAAAAAATCACGCCGGGCAAATATTTTTTCAAGCCCTGTTGGCCATGTTTTTACGGTAATGGTTTCCCTCCATGCGGGATATTTGGCAATGTGCATAGCAAGGCGCGCCAGTACCCAAGCCTGATCGCTGTTTCGGAGTTTCTGAAACCCGACGCCCAGGTGGTCGGCATGGTGCCATGCCGATTCCTGGAAAAAACCGCACATAGCCTCAAGGCTTGCAATGCCCGTGGCCAGGCAATCATTCCATTTTACAGTATAATGGTCGGTCCAGGAAGGTTTAATATTTTGATTTTTCATCACATCGTAAAAGTAAGAAATTGGTAGGTTGTATTGATGATTTACTCATGCTTTGCAAGATTTGATTACTCCGATTACCACCGACATTCAAGAATTTTGCTTCTTAATTTATAGTAATTTTGTCGAAGGTTTATTATAAACAACATGAGAAAACACGTTGATTTTCTGGTTATTGGCTCCGGCATTGCAGGTTTAAGTTTCGCTCTAAAAGCAGCAAAAAAGGGTAAGGTTTGTATTATTACCAAGAATTCGGCTGAAGAAACCGCTACCAAATACGCCCAGGGCGGCATTGCTGCCGTCACCTATACGCCCGATACCTATGAAAAACATATACAGGATACGCTGATTGCCGGTGACGACCTGAATGATGAAAAAATTGTGAGGCTTACCATAACCGAAGCACCCGAACGGGTGAAGGAACTCGTGGAATGGGGCGTAGAATTTGATAAAACCGAATCAGGAAAATATGACCTTGCCCGTGAAGGCGGCCATTCAGAGTTCAGGGTGCTGCACTACAAGGACCAGACAGGGCTCGAAATCGAACGAACGCTGCTAAGGCAGGCCCACGAGAATACTAACATCGAAATACTCGAAAACCATTTCACCGTCGATATTCTTACACAGCACCACCTGGGCATGGAAGTGAACCGCAGCACACCCGATCTGACCTGCTACGGCGCTTATGTACTCGACAAGGTAAACAACCGTATCGATACCATTCTGGCAAAAACCACCCTCATGGCAACAGGCGGGGCCGGAAACGTGTATGCAACCACCACCAATCCCCCGGTTGCTACAGGAGATGGCATAGCTATGGTTCATCGCGCCAAAGGCGTTGTGGAGAAAATGGAGTTTATACAGTTCCACCCTACAGCGCTTTACTACCCGGCCGAAAAACCGGCTTTTCTCATTACCGAAGCGCTGCGCGGATTTGGCGCCATACTCAAAGACCGCAAAGGAAATGAGTTCATGCAGAAATATGACAAACGGTTATCGCTTGCCCCTCGTGATATTGTGGCACGTGCTATTGACAACGAGCTGAAGATCAGCGGTGAAGATCATGTTTACCTCGATTGCCGCCACATCAATAAAGAAGATCTGCTTTCACATTTTCCGGGCGTTTATGCCAAGTGCCTGAGTATTGGCATTGACATATCAAAAGAGATGATACCTGTTGTACCATCGGCACACTACCTTTGCGGCGGGATCAAGGTGAACGAGAACAGCCAGAGCACCATCAGGAACCTCTATGCCGTAGGCGAATGTTCTTCTACCGGATTGCATGGAGCCAACCGCCTTGCTTCCAATTCGCTGCTCGAAGCCCTCGTTTTTTCGCACCGCGCATTTATTGATGCGTCGAACAAATTCAATACAATATCGTTTAGTGATGACATTCCCGACTGGGATGCCGAAGGCACTGTGATGACCGAAGAAATGGTGCTTATCACACAAACAATCAAAGAGTTACAGGCAATCATGTCGAACTATGTGGGTATTGTACGTTCGAACCTGCGCTTGCAGCGTGCCGCCGACAGGCTCGCCATCCTCAGGCGTGAGACCGAAGATCTGTACAAACGATCGGTGATTATCGAAAAACTTTGTGAAGTTCGAAACCTCATCACGGTAGCGGGGCTCATTATTCGCATGGCACAGGAACGCAAGGAAAGTCGAGGCCTTCATTTTTCAATTGACTATCCTAAGTCGAGCGAGAAAGTAGAAGTGTATTTTAACCAGGAAAGCGAATTGTAGTTTTTTCCGCATAAATGCTCATCATTAACTGACAAATTTGATATCGAACTATGCCACTTATCCGAGCCGTTAAAGGAATTATGCCCAAAATGGGTGCCAACACATTTGTCGCCGAAAATGCAACCATTGTTGGCGAGGTTGAAATGGGCGACAATTGCAGTGTTTGGTTCAACGCCGTGGTTCGCGGCGATGTGCATTACATTAAAATAGGCAATAACGTGAATATTCAGGATGGCGCCATCATCCACTGCACTTACCAGAAACACCCGGTAAACATAGGCAACAATGTCTCAATTGCACACGGGGCGATCGTTCATGGCTGTACCATCCACGATAATGTGCTCATCGGAATGGGAGCCATTGTGATGGACGGCGTTGTTGTTGAAAGCAATTCTATAATTGCTGCCGGAGCAGTGGTTTCGCAGGGGACTGTTGTTGAATCGGGAAGTGTTTACGCCGGCATTCCTGCAAAAAAAATCAAATCTGTTGATGCATCCTTACTCGAAGGCCAGGTAAAGCGTATCTCCAACAGCTACACCAAATATGCAAGCTGGCACGATGCGTCGATCAAACCCGTCGATAATCCTGATGTCAACACTGAAACAGAAGAATAACCTCTCCGTAAATCTAACTTTCTTCTCCTTACTCCTTACTCCCTACTCCCTACTCATTACTCATCTCTCACTTCCTTTATCACCATCCTGCACAGCCAACCCTGCCATTCTGACACAAAAACAATTGTGGCAAACAAATTGATAGTAAATCCTCATAATCAATAACTCAACCATATGTATCTCATCATTTTCCTCGTTTTCATGGGACTGAGCCTTATCGTGAGCCAGACATTGAAATCGAAATTCAGAAAATACTCAAAAATACCCATCAGTTATGGCCTTACCGGAGCCAATGTAGCTGAGAAGATGCTGCGCGAACAAGGGGTGTATGATGTAAAAGTCATATCCGTCGAAGGCCAGCTAACCGATCATTACAATCCCCAAACCAAAACCGTTAACCTGAGCCGCGAAGTTTATTATGGCAACAGCATTGCTTCAGCAGCCGTTGCGGCACACGAATGCGGACATGCTGTGCAACATGCAACTCAGTACACCTGGTTACAGATGCGTTCAAAACTTGTGCCTGTAGTAAGTTTTGCTTCCAACTGGGTACAATGGGTGCTCCTGGCCGGCATACTGCTGGTTAACACTTTCCCGCAACTTCTGCTTGGGGGCATAGTTTTGTTTGCACTCACAACCCTATTTAGTTTCATAACCCTGCCTGTTGAGATCAATGCAAGTCAGCGCGCCCTTGCCTGGCTCAAAAACAGTGGCCTCACAACATACGAAAACCACGATAAAGCTGAAGATGCGCTGCGCTGGGCCGGTTATACCTATGTTGTAGCCGCTCTTTCGTCGCTGGCAACCCTGCTTTATTACATCATGATCTTTACCGGACGCAGGGACTAATTTCTGACAGAAGCTCAATACAGACCGGGGCTCTGAAAAGTCCCGGTTTTTTTGTGCCTGTGGATCAACCTTTTTAATGATGACATTGTAAACCGCATTAACTTTGTTCAATACAGCTAATTTCGCGCGAATTGATGAAAGTCCATTTTGTCGTTTTGATTTTTGGTTTGCTCTTGCTTACCACCAGGCTGTCAGGCCAGGTAAGCGGATGCACCGATTCGCTTGCGCTCAATTTTAATCCGGCTGCAACAGTCAACGACGGAAGCTGCATATATGAATCGGCTTCAATATCACCCGAAGCCAGTTACACCTTAAGCAGCGAGCTTTCCGAAACTTCGGGGCTTGTCCTCTGGAACAATCTGCTTTGGACACATAACGATGATTCTGATACAAAACTTTACTGCCTCGATACCCTTAACGGTAGCATCCTTCAAACTGTAACGCTAACTGATGTTGTGAACACCGATTGGGAAGAACTCTCTCAAGATGAGCAATATATCTATGTTGGCGATTTTGGCAACAATCTCAACGGCAACCGCACCGATTTAAAAATCCTGAAGATAAGTAAAACCTCTATACTTGCCGGCAATGCTGTAATTGACACCATCAGCTTCAGCTATTCCGACCAGGTTGATTTCAGTCCGACCGGGGCCAACAACACCGATTTCGATTGTGAAGCCATGATTGTAAGTACCGACAGTATTTACCTGTTCACCAAGCAATGGGTGAGCAAGGAAACAAAGGTTTATTCGTTGCCAAAGGCTACCGGGATTCATGTTGCATTTCCTGTTGCCGCAAACGATGTTAACGGGTTGATAACCGGAGCCACTTATATCGAACAGATGAAACTGGTGATACTCAGTGGTTATTCCAGTCTGTTGTCACCATTTGTTTGGCTTCTGTATGATTTCGACGGGCATAGGTTTTTCAGCGGAAATAAGCGCAGGGTGGGTATTTCGCTCCCTTTTCACCAGGTAGAAGCTATTGCCACTGCCAATGGCAATAAAGTGTATATGACCAATGAAAACTTTGTGCAGCCTCCCATTATCAACAGCCCGCAGGCTTTGCACATCTTCGATTTCTCACCCTTTCTTTCAGGATATCTCAACAATCTCTTAATGAATATTACAACCACTCCGGGGCAACTCGAGGTATTTATCTACCCAAATCCCGCTACAGAGTTTGTATCGCTTCGGGTGGCCGACAGCCTTGCCGGGATGGATTTCAGTGTGCTGGATGCTTTTGGGCGAAGCCAGGCTAAAGGACAGCTGAACGGGAACAAGGCGCTCATTGATTTATCCGGAATCCGGGGTGGAATCTATCTTTTGAGAATCGGAAAAAGTTACGGTAACTCATTGAAACTGATCATCAGATAATAAAATCGCGAATTGTAGAGATATTACACCACGACTTTTAGCTTTCGGATGTTACTTCCTGACTTCTGACGTTTAGTACGGTAAGAGATTCCATTTTGTTAATAAAGCAGCAAGAGGACTTTTCATGATTTCTTTTGTTGGTGATTGGAAGACAAATGTTTCCTT
>JAKLFM010000009.1 GCA_022711175.1 Bacteroidota bacterium
CAATATCTGAACCATACTAGTCATAAACCTTTGAATAAACTAAAATATGCCCTCGCTTCTTAATCGCACAACGGGTTACCTGTTATTAATTTGAAAATTGCTCTTTTCATAGCAGATCATCAACATGTTGATTCAGAGCTGTTTGATAAATCAAAGGAACCCGATTTACATAATAATGAAATATCCGGAAAATGATGATCAGGAAAATGCACTGTTGAGAATACAATTCAGCGATCCTTTTATCGTTTCATAGTTCATATTGAATTAATATGAATATAAACACTTCTTTGTTTATACTTTGTTGTTTTGCGGTGCAACAATCATTTGCCCAAGATAATGTATTCTCCGGAGGCGCTTTCTTCAATGTTAACGGTATTGAGTTCGAAGGAGATGAGGCGAAATTCTGGGGCGATTCAGAAAATAAAAATATAGAAGGCACCGTGGGTATGTCAGCGGGGTTGTTTGTGAAACGCGAACTGCCCGGCAACCTTAGCGCTTCCATGGAATTGCGGTATATCAGGAAGGGAAGTATTTATGGTTTTGTGAGCGAGTACGGAACTCATGCCTTTGAAACCATGTGCCTCGACTATGCTGAAATACCGGTCATGGTAGGATATACTATTGATAGCAGGAAGCGAAACTACACCCTCGAAAGCGGACCTGCTTTTGCCACATTGATTTCATCAAACCTTGATTACAATCACCGGCTGAACCTGCGAGGAGCAGAGGGGGCAAACGATTTCCGGAAGTTTGATCTGTCATGGATTGCAACTTTCAAGTTTCCTGTCCTTATAAAAAGGAGTAATCATTTCATGGTTGGATTAAGGGTTTCGCACTCTATCATTCCGATGCACCGCTATTACAGGATTTACAATTTTGATTACGGCGCCGGGATAGAATATGTTTTTAATCATTGATGAAGAGCTAAAACCTCTTACTCATCAATACCCGTGTTAGTTATTCAACCAAAGAATACATTGGCCAGGGATCATCAGCCAAAGAAGGATTATACTTGCGAGATACTTGTAAGCCGGACAAAAACCATGATAGGTGGAAAACCTGCGAGGTTGTGGTCGGTTGTTTTGTGCGGGATGAGCGAACTTTAGTCTGATAAAAAGGCTTGTTCCATATACTTTGTTTCAATATTTAACTGCACATGCCCGACTGGCTGTATCAATTACGCAATATTTAATCCTCTCTATTCATTTTGCTATTTATCCTTTTCCAAAAACCTGATTAGCAGAATCATATCTTCTGCATCTTCAAAATTAACAACATTGTTTTCGAGATAATTTTTGAGCTTTTCATCTCTATCTCTGTAAATATTAGCCAGTTGCCTGAAGTTAATAAACCTGCTGAGTTTCCCGTTCTTCATCAGCCAATACCAGGTATATGGTTTAACCTGGTACAAATCGGGAGAGGATAATTCGTAACGTGTAGTGCCCGTATAAAACCCTGATGCGGTGGTGATAGCAGCGGTTTGCGAAGTGTCGCCATACGCGCCGGGTTTGCCATGGCTGCTCAATTTGCATTTATATGCGGCATACAGTGTTACAACCGAGTCGTAAACTAATTCCACAAATTTATGGTCGAGCGTTACAAACTTCCTGCCTGAGATAACGATGGTGTCAACAAGTTCAACCTCATCGCCGGCGATTGCCAGTTTTTTGCCTTTGTTCACAAAAACCATCTCTTCGGTGAGGGCGTCGTAATTGAGCAGGGTATTATAGCTCATGCCTGTTTTCATGAGCACTTTCCCCTGGATAAATTCCGGAAAGATGTATGCCGAAAACTCTTTTCCTTCGCTTTGAGAGTAAGCGAGAGTAAATGAAAGGCAAAGAATCAGCGAAAGGATGAAATGTTTCATAAGTCACGTTCAATCGTTAAACCAATACTTAATCAACTCATTTTTGCGGTTATTGTCGCTGGTATGCCTGAACTCATTGGCGTGTTTGTCGTAAGAGTAATCTTTGCCCCATTCTGTGTGATTCGCTGAAATCTGCCTGATAGCGTCGATACAGAAACCGAGTTCCTCATCAGTCATGGTAGGATGCAGTGAAAGCCTTATCCATCCGGGCTTCGATGACAAATCGCCCATACTGATGAACTGTGTTATTTGTTGCGATTTTTCGTAGGTGACATCGAGCAGGTAATGGCCGTATGTACCGGCACAAGCGCAGCCGCCGCGTACCTGAATGCCGAAACGGTCGCTGAGCAATTTTACTACCAGGTTATAATGTATATTTTCGATGTAAAACGACATGATGCCAATGCGTTCTTCGGTATTGTCGGCAAGTATATGCAAGCCTTCAATTTTTCTCAGGCCTTCAAATGCTTTATTTACAAGCTCTTTTTCGCGCAGACGGATATTTTGCACTCCCATCTGGTTTTTCAGTTCGATAGCCAGGGCTGTTTTTATGGCTTGCAGGAATCCCGGTGTACCGCCGTCTTCGCGGATTTCGATGTCATCTACATACTTATATCCTCCCCATGGATTTGTCCAGTCAACGGTTCCGCCGCCGGGTTGGTCGGGCGACTGCCGGTGATACAGTTCTTTATTGAAAATGAGCACACCCGAAGCGCCGGGGCCACCAAGAAATTTATGGGGTGAAAAGAAGATTGCATCCAGCCTCTCCATTGGATCAGCCGGGTGCATATTGATGTCGGCATAAGGGGCTGATGCTGCAAAATCAACAAAACAAACGCCGCCTGCTTCGTGCATGATCCTCGCCAGATCATGGTAAGGTGTTTCGATGCCGGTCACGTTTGAGCAGGCGCTGAATGAACCGATGAGTATTTTGCGGTCGCGGTATTTTTCAATTTTGCTGCGCAGGTTATCAGGGTCAACGAGTAAACCGTTTCCGGGAGGAATCACAACCACGTCGGCGATGGTCTCGTACCATGAAGTCTGGTTGCTGTGATGCTCCATGTGGGTAATGAAAACTACCGGTTTTTCGGTTTTTTGGAGGCAATCGGAGTTTTGCAACATGCCGCAGGTCTTGAGCCCGAGTATGCGCTGGAATTTTACCAGTACGCCGGTCATGCCGAATCCATGGGTGATGATCACATCCTGCGGACCGGCATTTACATGTCGTTTGATCAGCTTATGAGCGTGATGATAAGCCTGCGTCATCAGGCTACCGGCTTCGCTGGTTTCGGTATGCGTGTTGGCAACCCAGGGGCCTATTTCATTGAGAAGTTTTTCCTCAATCGGACGATAAAGGCGGCCGCTGGCAATCCAGTCGGCGTATATTAGTTTCTTTGTCCCGTAAGGAGTTCTATAGAGCAGGTCGTTGCCGACAATGCCCTGGCGGAAATGTGAGAAGTGTTCGGAAAGGTTTACCATATAGCAGGCAGCAGTGAAAATCAGCCTGCTAAGATCGGAAAAAAGGTATTAACCTTTGTAACTATGCAGCAAAAGGCAGACTATTCCTCGCCAGAAGATATCTGTATGCGGCTGACTTCCACATCCGAACCTTCGGTATAGATGCTTATCCAGTTGTTGTCCTCCCGGTACCAGCGGTCCTGTCCGGCTAAGCGTATAAGGTAATCGGCACCTTCGCCCGGAGCAATGGTGCGTAGCACAATACCGCCGTTTTTCTGGGCATCGCGGCCATAGTTCAGGAATACTTTAGGAACATTGCCCGAAGTAGCCTTTGCGTGAAGCAGGATGTAATTGTTCTTGCGCAGCCGCGGTTCGATGGCGCTAAAAGTGAATTTCTTCTCCTCGCCCGAAGCAATGGTTACAGCCGTTTTATTCACTTCCTTGATAGCATGATCATTGATGTACTGCTTTATTTTACGGATCATCTCGACGGGATATGTCTCATCAGGCTTAATTGAAGCTGCTTTTTCGTATGATTCAACGGCCTGGTCAAGGATTTTCTGCTGGTAAAGATTATCAGCCGTTACAATGGCTTTATCGTATTCGTCCTTAAGCGCTTTGGCGCGTTCGGCGAGTATGTTCCCGATTTCGGAGAGCTTGTCCTTGGGGTACTGTTCTGCAGGTTTCAGTCCCGAAGCTTTGCTGAATGCGCTGCGTGCTTCGATGTAACTCTGGCCGGCAAATAACCTGTCGCCATCAGCAATGTAACCTGCATACATGCTTTCGAGCTGCTCTTTCTCCAAGGCAAGTGCCCGGTTTATCTCGGCAATTTTATCTTTTGGATATTGTTCTCTTGGTTTTACCTCGCCGGCCTGCTGATAGGCATTCATTGCCTGGGCATATTCTTTGGCAGCTAACCGGCTGTCACCTTCAGTAATAAGTCTATTGTACTGATTGTCAATTTCTTTAAGCTTTGCTTCAATTTCTGATATTTTCCCGGTTGGATATGCTTCGCCGGGTTTGATGGCAAGTGCTGAACGGTAGGAGGTGAGTGCTGTTTCGTAATCGAAGGTTGCCAAATGGGCATCACCTTCGGCCAGCGCTTTGTTATATGCGTCGTCGCGGGCCTGTATTTCGGTAAGTATCGAATTAATGGAGTTGATCTTATCCTTTGGGTATTGTTCCAAAGGCTTCATTTCGAGGGCGCTGCGATAGGCTGTAAGTGCCGGCTGATACTGCTTTTCGGTAAGCGCTTTATCAGCATCGGCAATGAGTTTGGCGTAATCGTCATCTAATTTCTTTTGCCCGGCGAGTATTTGGTTGATCTTTTCGATTTGCTGTTTCGGATAGGTTTCTGAGGGTTTTATGGTTGATGCCCTTTCATAAGGTTCGAGTGCTTCGCGGTACTTCTTTTGGTTAAAGAAGGCATCAGCGTTTGTAATGGCATCATTGTACCTGTCGTTCTCGGCTTTCATCTCGGCCAGAACAGTGTTGATCTCAGCAATTTTCTGATCGGGATATTGCTGGCCGGGCAGGATGGTTTTTGCGTTATTATAAGCGGTAAGCGCTTCCTGGTAAGCTTTGGCAGCCAACTGCCTGTCGCCTTCGGCAATGGCTTTTTCGTACGATTCCTGCTGTGCTTTTATGGAGGCAATCATTTTTTCGGCTTCGGCAATCCTGTCAGCAGGGTATTTTTCTCCGGGCTTGATATCAAGCGCTTTTTTATAACCTTCAATGGATTCAGGATATTTCTTTGCATCGAAAAGCTTATCGGCACCGGCAATGGCATTATCGAACAAGTCGTTTGTGGCTTTGATGGCAGCGAGTGCGGCATTTATTTCGGCGATTTTTTCCTGTGGATATTTTTCGCCGGGTTTTATCGCTAGTGCAGATTTGTAACCCGATAACGCATCATTGTATTGTTTCTGGGCAAGATATGAATCGGCTTCAGCCAAAGCCTTTGCATAGGCTTCGTCGGTAGCTATAATACCGTTCAGGATTTGATTTATTTCGGCTATTTTCCTTGCAGGATATTCCTCTTCAGGTTTGTAACCGAGTGCTTGCCTGAACGACGAAGTGGCCTCATTATACTTTTTGGCGGTAAGGTTCTTGTCGCCATCGGCAACAGCCGCATCATAAGCAGCCTGTTTTGCAGCCAGATCGGCAAGTATGCCATTGATTTCGGCAATTTTATCTTTCGGGTATTGCTCAGCAGGCTTCATTTCCGAAGCCTTTGTATAGGCCGGCAATGCTTCTTTGTATTTTTTATCGGTCAGCAGTTTATCGGCATTTGCAACAGCAGACTGGTAGGTATCTTCAAACGCCTGGTTTTTGGCAATAAGGCCTTCGGCTTCAGTGATTTTTTGCTGCGGGTACTTCTCCGCCGGCTTCATGGTGAGCGCTTCGCGATAGGCGGCAATGGCTTCGGTTAATTTCTGCCCGTTAAATAAGCCGTCAGCATTCAGGATGGTTGCAGCATATTTTTCGTCCAAAGCCTGCAAACCGGCCAGTATGGCATTGATATCGGCAATTTTATCCTGCGGGTATTTTTCGCCGGGTTTTAATTCAAGCGCTTTACGGTAAACAGCAGCAGCTTCAGTGTATTTTTTGTCAGTAAACGACTTGTCAGCGGCAGCGATGATTGTTTTATAACTGTCGTCAAGCTGTTTCTGCTGCAACAGTATTTTGTTAATCTCGGCGATTTTATCCTTTGGGTATTTTTCGGCCGGTTTCATCGTGCCTGCTTCCTGGTACAGAGCAAGAGCGCCGTTATAGTCTTTTTCACCAAAGGATTTATCAGCCGCATCTATCGTATTGTTATAGCCGGTTTCTTTGTCGAGCAGTGCCTTGTTGATGGCTTCGATTTCGTTTAATTTGTCCTGCGGGTATTTTTCGCCGGGCTTAAGGGTGAGCGCCGATCTGTATCCGGTAGCTGCATCTTCGTATTTTTTATTTCCGAATTTCAGGTCCGCTGAAGCGATCATCGTTTTATAATCCTCTTCAACTTTCTTACGATCAGCAAGGAGTTTGTTTATTTCAGCGATTTTTTCGGAAGGATATTTTTCATTGGGAAGCAAGGTGAGTGCGTTTTTGAAATGTGCCAGCGCGGTTTCGGGCTTATCTTGCTCCAGTGCCTGGTTGCCGTTCATAATGGCGATGTCGTAAGCATCTTTGCGGCTGGCTTTTTCGCCGAGGCTTTTTTCGATTTCAGCAATGCGCGTCCGCGGATACGCTTCGGCAGGCATTATGCCCGATGCCGACTTGTAGCCAATCAACGCAGCATCCATATCTCCGGCTTTAAAGAAATTGTCGGCTGATTCAATCGCGGCATCATAGCGTTGTTGCAGCGATTTCACTTCCGACTCGCCGGTGCTCGTTTTATCGAGCATATCCTTTGGGTAGCGGGCAGTGGGTTTCACTTTGAGCGCTTCCTCGTATTTAATGCGGGCATTGGCAAAATCGCGGTTGATGTAGAACTGATCGGCCTGGCTGATAGCATGGTCGTAGGCGTCCTGTTCCTTCTGCCTGTCGGCGATCCAAGAGTTTATTTCGGCCAGCTTTTGTTTTGCATATACCTGGTTTGGCAACAGGTCGAGGGCTTTCTGGTATTCGGCTTTTGCTTCTGGACGCTTACCGGCTTCCAGCAATTTGTCCGCTCCTGCAATGATCTTATCATACTGGGATTTCTTAGCGATGCCTTCGGCTTTCAGTTTGTCAGCCTCAAGCATTTTGTCGCGCGGTTCACGGGCATCAGGATTTGAAGTTAGAGCGACCTGGTACCAGTTTTTGGCGAGATCGTAATCTCCTGCCGCCATTGCCTGTGTGGCTTTGCTCATAGCATCGCTGTAGCGGGCTGCTTCACCGGGATCGTTGTAAACCTTACGAATGGCGGCTAGCTTGTCCTTTGGATACTGTGCCGTAGGGTCTATTTCAAGTGCTTTGCTGAATTCAAGGTTGGCAGCAGGGTAGTTTTTTGCTGATAAAAAGCTTTCCCCTTTCAGAATGGCATCCTCAAACAGGTTGTTTTTTAAGTTGGTGTTTTCGTTGAGCAACTTCGAAATGGTATTTATTTGCTCCTGCGGATATTTTTGAGCAGGCTGAAGATTGGAAGCGCTGCGGTACCGCATGAGGGAGGTGCCGTAATCTTTTGCATTAAATGCCTCGTCGGCACCCTTTACTTCATTTTCATAATTGCCTTTGGCTTGTTGTGCCTGTCCCGAAGTATTGAACGCCAGTATGCTGATGAAAATGAAAAGGCTAAAAATCACTCCTGTTGTGAGGTTTCTTCTCAGTAGTCTGTTGAAATATTGCTTCATGTAGTTTCTTCTTGTGAAAATGCCGGCATTAAAGGGATATAACGCCATAATGTTGAGTTTATTGGACAAATATTATGCCGTGGTGAGGCTCAGTGCAATGCCTGTTTGGTGTTCACAGGATTATTTTGCCGTCGGCAATGGTAAGCTTTCGGTCCGACATGCCTGCAAATTCCATGTTGTGGGTTACAATCACGAAAGTCTGGTTGAATTCTTTCCGTAAGTCGAAAAAAAGTTTGTGCAATTCGCGGGCGTTCACCGAATCGAGGTTTCCCGAAGGCTCATCAGCCAGCACAATATCCGGATGGTTCATCAGTGCCCTTGCTACCGCAATGCGTTGTTGTTCGCCACCTGAAAGCTCGGCGGGCTTATGGGTTACCCTGTCGGTAAGATGCAGAAATTCAAGTAGTTGATTGGCGCGAGTTTCGGCTTGTTTTCGGTTGGTACCGCCTATAAACGCCGGAATGCAGAGGTTCTCAAGTGCAGTGAACTCGGGGAGCAGGTGATGAAACTGGAACACGAAGCCGATATGCTTATTCCTGAAAGCCGACAGCTTCTTCTCACTCAGCCGGTGAACAGGTTCTCCGTTCAGGATTACCTCGCCTGATGAAGGTCTATCTAAAGTGCCTAGTATTTGAAGCAGCGTGGTTTTTCCTGCTCCCGAAGCTCCGACAATGGCAACAATCTCACCTTTATCTATATGCAGGTCAATGCCTTTGAGCACTTCGAGGCCATCGAACGATTTATGAATATTGCTTGCGGTGATCATCTTATCGGTTCAGGGTTGTTTGTTAATAATGGTTTTTTTCCTTGTTGGCGGCTCGCTTCAGATTTTGATAGTCGAGATAGTATATGATCTTGAAAGTGAGGTTGTTTTGCTGTCGATCGTCAAAAATACGTCCAAAATTCTCAATATAGTTACTGTTTGTTTCGTTGGATTCAGTAAGAATTGTGTTTTTCCAGGTAATATTCACACGGCATCCCGGTTTGAATAACCATAAAAATGAAAAATCAATATTGAATGCATTGAATGTGAAGTTGTTGTTATCTATATATTCCTGATTTTGAGTCAGCAGGCCATCGGCGCCAAGGGTATAGTAGTTGCTATACACACCCTGCGACCAGTAATGCCTTGCCACCAGGTTAAGCGACATGTTATTTCTGATCATATACCTGCCCGATAATTTATTCTCGAGCGTCAGCACATCCCGTTTACCGAATATGATCCCGGTATTATTGATGAGGGTGGCAAATCCTATTTCGTTCGACATCTTTTCATATGTGAAGGAATAGTTGAGCAGCAGATGATTGTTAATACGCGCAATAGGCTCAAGTTCAAACATATATCCGAGAGTACTTCCCTGCCTGGCCGAAGTAATGGCAGCACTTCCGTCAAGTGCAAAGGGGTTCCGGTAATCGCTTGAGAACCCGATATTTGCCTGAATCGATGAGGGCTGAATAAAGTACCTGTCAGGAAGCCGGGCTTCGTAATAATCGTGGCCATTAGCAAATTTGTATTCAAGGCCGCACCATAATGTAAGATAATTCATCAGTGTTGAAAAACTGTTGAATTCGAGCGACGTGGCTTGCATGAGACCGCTTTGGGCATTATTGGTGTTTTCGAGTGTGAGTTCATTGTGCCAGTCGCGAAGTTTCCACCAGGGTTCGTAAAGGCTGTAGCTCACCTGTGCCATATTGATGGTGTAGTTGTTATAGAGCGTGGTACCCAGGTCGTTGGCGTCAAAGCCTTTGTCCATTTTGCCATGCAGCGCCATCCATTGCAGGTGTCCATTAACTTTTGAAACTCCGGCGTAATACTTGTATCCGGCCGAAATTTCGGTTTTATGCCGGATTGTATCAGGTTCAAAAAGTTGGCTCACACCACCGTTAAGATTTAACAGGTAAACATTTTTACGGTCATTGAGCTGGATGCCGGCTGCTGTTACATTGGCATCACGGAAACCTTTTCCCCTGATTACGTTGGTGTTCACAAGGTAGAGATCCGAATTGTACGGCAGTGCCTGGTCAAAAACAACAACGTTGTAATTGGTGGCCGCATCGGTCAGGATACGTTTCTTTTCGCCCGTGGCAGCGTTTTTCGCTTCGGCGTATGTATTGCCTGTAACAGCATTCAGAAAACCCAGCGCTAATCCTTTTTTACCTCTTCCCGAAACTTTGAAAGCATTTAATAGGTGCTGCTGAACCGGATTCCTGGTGAGTTCATAACCTTCGCCGGCCATATCGGTGGCATTATAAAAATAGGCAGGTGTTTTACCGATACGCCGCGAATAAAATATATCGCCCTTGTTGAACAAGTCAACAGCCTCACGGAAAAAAGGGCGCTGCTCGGAATATACTGTCTCAAAAGCGCTTAAGTTCTTGATCTTGTTGTCCGACTGCACCTGGCTAAAATCGGGGAGCAGCGTCATATCTATGGTATAACTTTCGTTGATGCCGTATTTCAGGTCGGTGCCGCCGCCAAATGTTGTCGAAACTGACTTTTGCCCCGTTTGCGGATAATGCTCCAGTCCGCATGATAGATATGGAGTAAGCGACAGGCGTACCGGCGGTGAGATATGGCTGATGCCAAGCAATTCGCCCCAGTAAACCAGGTCGTTCTCTGCACCGGGCTTTTCGAGTGCGAACTGATCCTTTTCACGGTATCGCCTTATTGAACGCATCATTTGAAATCCCCACCGCTGTACCTCGGTTTTAGGAAAGCGCAAAGCTGAGTATGGGATCATCATCTCTGCAACCCAGCCTTCATTGTTTCGCTTTGCCGAACTAAGCCACACGCCATTATAGGTCTCGTCGTGCTCCCTGAAGTCGAGTTGAACTCCCGATGATGTAACTCTGAATGTATAAGCATCGAGTTGGTTGTTGTATGTATCGAATTCAACTCCAAAAATATCTGCATTCAGGTTATCATCGTCGCGGTTTCCGAGTTGCATGAGGATGCTGTCAGGATGCGGATCATGCATCAGGGCACCAACATAAACGGCATAATCGTCATAGAGGATTCTTACTTCGGTAAGGAAGGTAACAGGCTGATTGTAAAGTGGCTCCAGTTGCCTGAAATCGTTTATAACCGATGCCGAAGCCCACGCTTCATCATCAAGCACACCATTGATGCGTGGTGCGTGATCAGTTCTTAGGGCCGTGGCCGTTTTACGAACGGCCGCATTATCATACCTGTTTTGTGAATGCAGGAGATGGAATGTAAGCAGGAAAATAGACAGTAATAGAAGACGTTGCACAGAAAAACAGCAATAGTAGATTAAACAGTGCAAAGATATGATTTGCTGCGCATTTGGAATTGAGCGAAAATGATCTATTTTTGGAACATCAAATTTAAATTTATGAATCTTCACGAATACCAGGCAAAACAGATATTAAGCAGTTTCGGTGTCCCAGTTGCAGAGGGAATTGTAGCTTCAACCGTTGACGAAGCAATGGATGCTGCAGCAAAAATCAGGGAGATCACCGGATCGCAGTTTTGTGTAGTGAAAGCACAGATACATGCCGGAGGGCGCGGAAAAGGAGGTGGCGTTAAACTGGCTAAAAGTCTTGATGATGCTTGTGAAAAGGCTTCACAGATACTTGGTATGACGCTGGTTACACCACAGACCGGACCGCAGGGGAAACTTGTGCGGAAAGTACTCATTCAACAGGATGTTTATTATCCCGGACCTTCAAAAACCGAAGAATTCTACATTAGTTTACTGCTCAACCGTGCCGAAAGCAAAGTGATGGTGATGTATTCGCCCGAAGGAGGCATGGATATTGAAGAAGTGGCCGAAACAAAACCTGAAAAAATATTTGTTGAAACCATTGACAGGGCTGTCGGTATCCAACCGTTCCAGTGTCGCAAAATCGCCTTCAACCTTGGGCTGTCGGGCGAAGCATTTAAAAACATGGTGAAGTTTGTTGAAGGGTTGTACCGGACATACCTGGGCGCCGACCTTGCTCTGCTCGAGATCAATCCTGTGCTCAAGACTTCGGATGATAAAGTGATTGCCGTTGACTGCAAAATGCGCCTTGATCAGAATGCGCTTTTCCGCCATCCCGATTATGCCGCTATGCGCGATATATATGAGGAAGATCCTGCCGAAGTTGAAGCCGGGCAGTTTCATCTCAACTATGTAAAACTTAATGGCAATGTAGGTTGTATGGTAAACGGAGCCGGGCTTGCAATGGCTACCATGGACATTATTAAACAAAGCGGAGGCGAGCCGGCTAATTTCTTGGATGTTGGCGGTACGGCCAATGCCGAACGTGTTGAAAAAGCCTTCAGGATCATCCTTAAAGATGAAAGCGTAAAAGCCATACTGGTGAATATTTTCGGCGGCATCGTGCGCTGCGACCGTGTCGCACAGGGTATCGTGGATGCGTACAATAACATCGGTAACATACATATACCTATAATTGTAAGGCTTCAGGGTACAAATGCCGAGGAAGCAAAGGAGCTTATCAATAAGTCGGGGTTGGCCGTGTATTCGGCTGTGGCACTGCAGGAAGCTGCCGACCTTGTGAACAAAGTGCTGGCAAAGTAATTTGCTTCTGCCGGCTATGTTCAGTTATACACTCAAAAAATCATGAAAGAAGCGTAAGCTTCTTTTTTTTTGAATGCAATTTGAATAATGCAGAAATGGCATTGCTTTTATTGAATACTTTATTGAATATGACAATTATCAGAAATGCATTTTGGAGCAGAATCTTTCATAAAAGTTATTATTGATTAGTTTATACTAACTAAAAATAGTTAAAAAGTACTTCAAAATAGACGTATATTAACCTTAAAAACGATGCTTAAAGAAAAAAATATTAACAAATCTTGAGATTTTTAAGAAAAATATGTTCAATAAGAATTTGCGTAAGTAATTGATAAACAATATATAGGACCAAAGGTTGTTAATAAATGTTAATCCCGCGCTCATTTCATAAGTTAATAGGGTATATTTTGGTAATTTTTTTTTATAGTTTAGCATCTTGATATTTGGTAATAAAAAATTAGAGTTCAATTAACAAACAAGCTAACCCTAAGTTTAACATTAATCAAAAGTGCTTATGAAAAAAGTAACTTTACTGTTGGCGCTATTCGCTTTTTGCTCATGGCAAATGGTGATGGCGCAGAAGACGATTACCGGAACGGTTACCGATGCCAACGACGGCAACTCTTTACCTGGAGTGAACGTTGTTGTTAAAGGAACAACCACAGGCACGGTAACTGATCTTAAAGGCGTTTACTCACTTAAAGTGCCGGCAAACGCGCAATCGCTTACCTTCTCCTTTATCGGCTACCAATCACAGGATGTGCTGATCGGAGGACAAACAACCATCAATGTTTCACTGGTCCCATCAGCCAAAGAGCTTGAAGAACTCGTGATCACTGCTCTTGGTATCTCCCGTGAAAAAAGGGCACTGGGTTATGCTGTAGCCCAGGTTAATGCCAAGGAACTTACCAACACCGGATCAACCAACTTTGGTTCAGCTCTTTACGGTAAAGCAGCCGGTGTTCGTGTTACCCAGGCTCCCGGTGGTGCAACCAGCGCTGTGAATATCAACATCCGCGGGATAAATTCACTCACCGGTACTTCAGTGCCAATTGTGGTTGTTGATGGTATTCCTATCCGTGTTGGTGAAAGCAACAACGATGGTTACTGGGGCGATCAGCGCATCCGTGGTAACGGCCTTATCGACATCAATCCCGAAGATATTGAGAACCTCACAATCCTCAAAGGTGCATCAGCAAGTGCTCTTTACGGTTCGGAAGGCGCCAACGGGGTTGTTGTTATTACCACCAAAAGCGGTAAAGGCCTTAAGAAAGGTCTGGGAGTTGAAGCCAACCTTACCTATACCATTGAACAACCATCAAGCCTGCCGGTATTTCAGAATACTTACGGACCGGGTTACGATCGTGGTACTAATACGATTAGTTTCGGTTCTGATGACGAAGGCTGGTTGAATGTTACTGTCGGCGACAAACAAATGGTTCGCCCCATTTACAGGGCTTATGCACAGTTTGGCCCCAAATTCGACGGCCGCGAGGTTATTGGTTGGGATGGTAATGTGCATCCTTATGTTGCCAACGAGGATAACTACAAAAACCTTTTCCAGACCGGAAGCAACGGTATCTATAATATCGCCGTTACCAATGCAACCGAAAAGAGCAATGTGCGCGTATCCTATACCAGGTCTGATTACACTCCTATTCAGCGCGGAAGCAATCACCACAAAAACTCATTCAGTGTCAATGGTTCGTTAAAAGCTAACAGCAAGAATACTACTGATGTAGTGGTGAACTATATAAACCAGTTTACACATAACAGGCCTGAACAAATCAACCGCATCACCAACAACTATGGAGGTTTCTTCAGCCGTTTCGACGACATGGACTGGTATCTGAATAAATATAAAACCAGCAAAGGTTACAAATATGTTGACGGTACCAATCCAAGTTTCACTCCCGATGAAAACATAAAATACAGGATTCGTGCCTATGATCTTATGGATTTTCTGTGGCGTTCACTCGAAGATAATTATGATGAAACCAGCAATCGTATTATTGGTAGCCTTACACATACCATTGAGCTTGCAAAAGGTTTGAAATTAAGAGGCCGTGCCGGTACCGACTTTACTTCAATACTTGAAGAAAGCCGTAACCCAAACACTGTTCCCCTGTCACTCGGAAATTCGGGAAGTTATTCACAAGGCAATCAAACCTATACAAGCCTGTATGGTGATGCTCTTTTGATGTTTGATAAAAAAATCACCAACGATTTCGGTATTCTTGCAAACCTTGGTGTTTCAGCCCGCGACGACGCCGGCTATTACCAGGGATCAGGTACTTCAACAGGTCTAAGCGTTGAAAACTGGTATCACAACAGCGCCTCAGTCGGAACAGTTTGGGGCAATTCATCGAGGTGGGAAGAAGCATCATCCGCCATTTTCGGAACCGTAGGCTTCAATTTCAGGAGTTACCTCAATATTGAAGTTACCGGACGTCAGGAACGTTTCTCAAAACTTCCTCCAAAACATAACAGCACATTTTATCCTTCAGTAAATGCAGGTTTCATTTTCTCCGAAGCATTTAAAATGCCCGCAGTTATGGATTATGGCAAGTTCCGCATCTCTTACGGTGCAGTCGGTGTACCTCCCAGCCGCTACAAATCATCTATTGCTTACAACCAGTCGGCGCTCAATGGTATCATATACAACAACCTGCCATCAGCCTATGGTAATGAACAAATTAAACCTGAGGAAAAAAGAGAAATTGAATTTGGCCTCGAAACCAAATTCTTCAAGAACCGCCTAGGTGTTGACCTTACCTATTATGATGGTAAAATCATTGACCAGATACTCGAAGCTCCCGTGCCAATTTCAACCGGTTTTACTTCGATGCTTGCCAATGTAGGTACAATGCGCAACTATGGTTTTGAGTTCTACGGTTATGGAAAACCTGTTGTAACAAAAGATTTCGGTTGGGATGTTCGCCTCAATTTCGCGTTAAACCGCAATAAGGTTGTGGCACTTAACGACGGTCAGGAAGTGCTTACTCATGCTTCGTATGATGCTGACGCTGTACGCCTTGTATCGAGGGTAGGAGAAGCCATGGGCGATTTTGTTACCTATATTCCCTACGTTGACGAAGCTACCGGAAAACCTGTAATCGACGATTACGGCTACTATAAAGTTGATTTCAGCGAAATGAAAACCGTAGGCAACTTCACTCCGAAAGTAACCGGAGGTTTAGGCAATACTGTTACATACAAGGATTTCTTTGTTGATTTCCTTATCGACTACCGTTTTGGCGGAAGCATGCTCTCGCTGGGTAATCATTATATGACAGGCGCCGGTATGTTCGAAAATACTATGGATTATCGCGATGAAGAACATGGCGGCATTGCTTATTATGTTGATGGCGATGGTAAATACATAAAAGCAACAGGTTCCACTGGTCCGAACGGGGAGAAAGTATATCACGACGGGGTTATACTGGATGGTGTAAAAGCCGATGGTACAGCTAATGACGTAATAATAGACGCAGCCAACTATTACCTGGTAACATACACCTGGGGATTAAATGGCAGCTGGGCTCCGAACACCCGCTACGACAAGTCGATTTACGAAAACAGCTACATCAAATTCAGGGAAATGGCCATTGGTTACAATCTGCCAAAGAGCGTTGTTTCCAAAATTGGTGTTCAGGGTTTAACCGTTTCACTTATCGGACGTAACCTGTTTTACATCTATAAGACCTTCCCCAATGCCGACCCCGAAGTTGCTATTGGTTCAAGGTGGTACACTCAGGCAGTTGACGCAGGTTCGAGCGCCGCAACCCGCAGCCTTGGCTTCTCAATCAGAGCCAGCTTCTAGTTTTTGATTTCATTAAATAAAAAAAAGAACTCACATGAAAAAACTAATCATAACAACCGCATTATTAGCTTCGATTGTTTTGACATTCAATAGTTGTTCGCAATCTAAATTAGAAGAACTGTACACTGATCCGTCAAAAACATCGACAGCTACCGTGGAGAATTTCTTTGCCGGAGTTATGCAATCAGCAAACCTTTACACCATGCATTGGTACTGGAGGTATTTTGTTGTTGAAAACTCCACAATGGGACATTACACCCAGGTTTTCGGATGGGTGAATGCCAATGATCAATACCTGCCTTCGTCAGCCGCTATGGAAGACCGCTGGACGAACTACTATGGCATGATGCGCAATTTCAGGGAACTGGAAGACCTCTATGCAAACCTGCCGGAAGACGATAAAGCCGATAAAAAGATTTTCATGCTGGCAGCCCGCATCTTCTTCTATGATCAAACTGAACAGATTGTAACTATGTGGGGTGATATTCCCTGGTCAGAAGCCGGTAAACTTAAGGTAAATGGTGGCGACCTCGCCGTTTCATTAGCCAAATATGACAATGCTTCTGATATTTACACTGCCATGCTCGATGATCTGAAAACAATTGCCGATGAGCTTGCCACCATTGAGATTGTGCCGGCCATTGCTTCATCGTTCACACAGAAAGATTATCTAAACGACGGCGATGTCATGGCTTGGAGAAGGTATGCAAACTCCCTCAGGTTACGTATGCTGGCACGCATTTCGGATGTAAATGCATCACGCACACAAACCGAAATTGGCGCCATTCTTGGTAATCCTTCGCAATACCCAATTGTTGAAGATAACTCGCAGAATATCCTCATCGATTGCAAAGGGCCGGATTTATGGGCATGTCAAAACCAGCACGGTGATGGTATAAGGGAAGGCCTCGAAACCTGGGGAACCCAGAACTATGCTCCCGCAGCAATGCTTAACATGATGAAAAACAACGGCGACCCTCGCCTTCGCGTTTATTTTGAACCTTCAATGGGCGAATATCAGGGTGTTGACCCAACTGCCAATGCTACTGCACAGGAAACCTTTATCGCAAATAACCTGGTTGCCCGTTACGATAGTGCTACCTTCAGCCGTAACAATACCCTTCCGGGAACCATTGTTACTGCTGCTGAAGTTGCTTTCATCAAGGCAGAAGCCTTCCAGAAAGGCTGGGTGAGCGGTAATGCTAAAACTGCTTACGAAACCGGTATCAGGCAGTCCATTGAGTATTACTACTACCTCAACGGCATGCGCAATTTCTTCAACTTTTCAAAAGATCCCGAACCAGCCCTTACCGAAGACGAAATCACGGCTTACCTGGCATCATCGGTTGCAAACTGGGATGGCAATGCTGACAAGATCAATCTGATTGCAACCCAGAAATGGATTCATTTCGGAATTCTGCAAATGGTTCAAAACTGGGCTGAGCTGCGCAGGTTCGATAAACCTTCGCTCAACTTTATGGAAGATGTATCAAGCACCCTTAAGTTCCCTCCGGTTCGCTTTGTTTATCCCAGCGGCGAAAAACAGCTCAACGCCGATAATTACAGCACAGTTGCAAGCAAGGATAATTATACTACCAAAATCTGGTGGGATGTAAATTAACCAAATCATCTGCTAAAAAAAACCGGCGAAAGCCGGTTTTTTTTATTTTTACTTATCAGAATACATTATTGAGCCTGAGTAAAATAGACGTTTCTGAAATGAAAATAATACATTGCTTTATCATTCTCTGCCTACTAACGACTACGCTGAGTTCATTTTGCCAGAACTTGAGAATTAATCAGGCATATGTTGTGAATCTGCAGGGCGATACCACCAGAGGCCGGATTTTAAACCTGCAGGGAATCGGCACTCCCCGGAATCTGGAGTTCATGAACGAACAAACAAAGGAAGTCATCACTTTAAAACCTGATGAGATCAGAAGTTTTGCTGATAACGAAGGGCGATTGTACCTGAGTGCTCATGTTTCTGTTGATTATTCACCTGTTGAAACAAATTCGCTTCTCGAAACACCTGAGCCGGAATTGAAGCCTGAAACTATTTTTCTCGAAGTACTGCGGGTTGGTAAGATTGACTTGTATAAGACTGTGCTACGAAGTGGCAGGTTTCTTTTCTATGCGCAGAAAGAATATGACACCATCATACCCCTCGTGGATTATTATTACATCTCCCGGGCCAAAGAATCTGACATCGCTGAATTTCAGCGCGATAATAAGATTCATGCTGTCAAATACTTAGGCCAGTTATCGTTTATGATGGCTGATTATCCCGAACTGCAAAACGAAATACACTCCGTTAAATACACTCAAAAGGACATTTCTTCAGTTATCGACAGCTATAACGGGCATTTCGAATCTCAGGAATCTAAGCAGATACTCAGGTCTGATAAAACCATTCAATATTTCGGAGTCACACTCGGTGCGGGGGCCGGGAAACTCTCATATTTAAAATTTGGCAGCAGTCAGTATGATTTCACTACTGATTTCCCTGTTAGAATCGGCGTTGATTGGCATATAATTCCCGCAACACTTAAAGGCAGGCTGCAGGTCCGCAACCAATTGAGCTATGAATGGTACAAAACAGCAGCAAGCAAGTCATATACAATGAGCCCGGTCAACTATCTCGATAACCTGACCTTCGCTCCTGGTTCACTTATTCTTACCAATAGTGCACGGCTTTATGTTTCATGCCAGTCGTTGAAGTTTTTTGTTGGTGCAGGCATAACGAACTCGTATTTTTTACATGCAAAAAACGAGTTAATAAGGCAATCCACCATAGTCTCAACCACCGAAACCGAAACCTATGCAGCAGTTCGTGATCTGGTGAAGTATCATCTGTTTTATACCGTTGGCGTCGGGATTGAATACGGGAGGCTGGGCTTAGAACTCAGGTTTGACCCGGCTAAATCGTTGACAAAAATTAGTTCAATCGATATTTTTCACCAGGGATTGCTCTTCATGTTAACATACAGGTTTATAGATTTATGAGCCTTTTTCAATTCAGGATTCTTGTTACAGCTTTCCTTTTAGCGGCTCCGGTTGTGATGCCGTTTGCAGCCAATAGCCAGACTGATAGTATCAGCGATACGATCGCAAAGTTGCTCAAACCCGATTCATCAACATTTGCAGCACTGCATGAGAAGCATTATGGGTATCGTGCGGGGTCGGCAAGATCGGATTTCAACATATTACTATCCGGAGGACTGGGTACAGGAGAGCTTTTGTATAAAGAATTGGAAACTGATATGCAGGTCTGTATTTTCAATCCCGATTTCAACTGGTTGGGAGGGATTGCCCTTGAGTATGCCCCGGCATTCTTCAACAATCGGGTTAAGTTGTATAACGAGTTGGCGTTCAAAGGTTTTAAAGCATATCTCGATACTGATTATCATCGCGATGACAATCGCTTTGTATCGCTGACCAGAGTCCACCTGATGAACCAGGCACGATATTATTTGGGCTCAAAAAAGGTTGTGCCGTTCACCGGCATAGGAATTCAGAATTCATGGATCATGAATGTACACAATGATTTTCTTAGCCCGGCTTCGGTTCGCAAACGCACACTCAATTTCAATGCATCCGTTGGTTTGAATTATAAAAATTGTGGGTTTGAAGCGAGATATAGTCATTACGACAGGTTTATCTGGTGGAACACCACTATTATGTCGCATTACGAGCTGTTACTGCTCATGTTTTTAAGGTTGTAGTGTTTTTGCAATTTTCTGTTCTATCTTTATCTTCAATAATACAGGCTTCAAACCGATGAGGCTATATTGTTTTTGCAATTCGGCGCGTTAATACAGAAACTGCCAGCTATGAATTTGATACGAAACCTCTTCATGGGTATGCTATTAATACTGCCAGTGTGTGTCATGCCTCAAACCAACGCCATCCTCGGCATGACGGGCGGTGCGGGCATCAGTAAACTGCATTACAACACATACAACAAGCCTTTGTATTCATTCAGCGAGGTTTGGTCCACATCAACCGGCATTACACTGGAGTTCCCGATGCACAAAATTGAGGATAAAGGTTCGTTTTATAATGAGCTCGTATTTTTCCGTTTTCAGTCCAATGCCACATCTCACCTTGACGATACAGTCGGCGGCACTTCGGGCAACAGCTATTATGATTATGATCTCGAATTTGCCCCCAATATTGTGAGCCTTGCCCATATGTACCGGTACACTTTCACGCCGGGCAATTTCAAATATTTTGTAAGTGCCGGCATATACAACAGTTTTGTGATTTCGGCCAATAACCGCAAAACTGTCGTTCACACCGTGAACGGTGTTCCTGAAACTTCGACCGAAGATGCGATACTCGATTTTGCCGTGCACGGGCTTATGATAACGGCAGGTACAGGGTTCATCTACAAGAATGTAGGCTTTGAACTTCGTTTCGATCCCGGCAGGAATTTCACCCGTACAATCGATTACTCGGTATATGCCACAACGTTCTCGGCTTTGCTGCATGTCAGGTTCAATCCCTAATTCTGGGAAAACCGGAATAATCGGTAGTCCCTTCTATACCGGAGTGTACCCGGGTTTGAAAGAGAATGTGATCGCTGACGAAAGTTAAATCTAACGAAATAAAAAAGGCTGCCCATTCCCGGGCAGCCTGTTGCATTAACCGGACAAAGAGTTCGGCCGTTATTCCGTAATTATCTGATTGTAAGCTTCCTTGTAACTGTCCTGTTTCCCGAAGTTACCTGCATAATGTACATACCCGGGTCGAAGTCTGTGGTCATGACTTTCAGGCTGTTGAAGTCGCCAAAGTGATGGTAAACCTCGTTGCCAACCATATTGAGAATACGCACTCTTGTAATGTTTTCGGCCGATTCAACCATTACATAGCCGGTGGCAGGATTAGGATATATGCTGATGGCTGAAGTTACGTTTTCAACTGTACCCACGGTAATCCATGCTTCGGCGCAAACGGGATCGGCATCACCAAGGTCGTAAGCGGCAACAACACAATAGTTCTGTTGGCCATTCACAACATCAAGGTCTTCGAGATCGGTTTGAGTTGCGGGCACTGTTGCAATCAGGACATCGTTACGGTAAACTTTATAACCTGTTAGTGTTCCTGAGCCGCCTGCAGGGGCCGTCCACGAGAGTATCACATCATTTCCGTAAACAACGGCAGAAAGATTTGTGATTGCAACCAGGTTTATCTGGATGAGTGATCCGGTAAATCCAAACATACCCTCTTTGAGATCACGCTGAGTAAAATACCCGGACCATCCATGCTGTGCATCACTAAAATCAACGGCCAGAAATTGGTAATCAGGTGTGGCTTCGAATGTTGACCATGTGTGTCCGCCGTCAAAGCTGTAAAAAGCTCCGTTGCTTCCGCCGGCTTCTGTAGTAACCCATGTATTAGCTGTTCCCGGAACATAAACAAGATCGTTGGTGCCAACCTGGCCAGTGGTCGTTACTGCCGACCATGTTACTCCACCGTCAAAAGTCTCATTCAGCGTGCCGGTGGTGCCTTCACTTTTATCCTGGGCAAGGCCATGCAGTTCATCAGCAAATTCCACATCAACATACTTTGCACCTAATGCGGTTGAGCTCACATTCCAGGTAAGGCCTTTGTCGTTCGACCTGTAAACACGGCCTTTTGATGTACCGAACCAAATGTTGTCGCCAATGGCTGAGTAGTATCCGACAACACCGAATTCAACGTTCGTTGTACCGGCATTTAAAGGATCGGGGATGTTGCTACCGGGAACCAGTGTCCAGGTAGTACCGCCATTCGTCGTGGTATATATCTCGAATTCAGTGCGTCCTTTAGGATCGCCCATGCAAACCCCGTCATTTGAATTGAAGAAGTGAACCATATTCGGGAACGAATACGTATCATTAAAAGCAGCTGTGGACTGCCGTGTCCAGGTTGTTCCACCGTTGGTGGTAACATATATTCCCTGGGGATTGGCTCCCGATGTTTTATACATTGGCACATAAGCAGTGTTGGCATCAAGGGCATAAATCATAGCCATATCGAGTCCGGTGGTATTGTTGATGGTGTAACTCGTCCAGTTTGCACCTCCATCAATCGTTTTTGTGACTTCCTGCACTGGTTCACTGTCACCGCTGCCGTCGTAAGCAGTTGCCCAAACTACCAGATTGTCAACCGCATGGATGAAATCAATGCCTCGCGAAGGCCTTGGGAAGTTACTGTTCTGCGATTCCCAATCGGTAATAACAACCGGTATAATGTGATATCCGGTATCGGAACCAACCACTGCTTCAGCTTTAAGGATATGATTTCCCATGCTGAAGGCGGTAAGATTGAGGTCAGTGGTAAAAGAACTCTGTGTGGAAGTAAATACCAATGTATTATCGATGTACAAATTAATAAGGGAGGCGGTTCCTGTAACCATGCTTACATTCACAGGCAGGGTTTTCCATTTACCTAACATCTGGTTTGGCCTTATATCCTGGATTCTGACAAATACATTTCCATCTGCAGGTTTTATTCCTGTCACGGTCCTGAAATTCTTGGTAAACGTCCAACCGCCAGCCGACATGTTGGCTGTTACAGAGAAATATCCGTTCGAACTACCACTCCATCCCCAGTTCATATGAAATTTATCGTCGCTGGTACGATAGCCGTCGCAAACCCAGGCGTGGCCTGCATTTGTTGCTGTTGAGCCGGCATAATAAACCGGGTGTCCGAGGTCGAGGTCAGCTTTAAGCATCGCTACCCATTGGGGGTTGGTGAAGTTGGCTTTGTCGTTATAACTGATGGTTAGCGGGTCATAATTGAAGAAATTTGTCAACGACCAGCTTACATCCTCGCTGAATGCGCCCGAACCATCGTAGGCATAATCCATGAATACAGAGATGCCCAGATGATAAAGCAGTGTTGCAATTGCCTGGTAGTTACCGCTGGTCGCTGTGTTGCCCATCGAAGCCCATCCATAAGTTGTATTTCCAAAGTCGGCTGACAGGATGCCGTTATCATCTTCATAATATGAATTTGAGCCGAAACCTTTTTCAGGATAATTGTAAAACTTCATGATTTGTCCCATGGCGGTGGCAACGCATCCGGCCCAGGCTTTTCCGCCAGGGCCTCCACTTGCCGGCGGGCAATAATAGTTATACCACTGTCCCTGGTCCCAGGTAGTAGTGAGCAGTGGGCCTACATCAAGGGTACTGCGGTCAAAATCGTTGTTCAGCAGCTTGTTCCAGGCCGAAAGGTTGGCACTGTTGTCGAACTGGTGAACTTTTAGGGCACTGATTTCTTCATTCATTGCATCAAGCCAGAACTGCACCGGAGGGATCAGTTCAAATGTGCCTGTATTGCCCTGTGCCAGTATGGGAGCAGCAACATCATCGGCCGGTACAACCACGAAGCCGCCACCTTCATAATTGAAGATGTAGCAGGCTAAGGTCCCGTTGTAGTCAATCGTTGATGATTCGTGCAGTACGATCCCGGTTTTGCCGGTATAGTGCCTGAAATAGTTGTCGGCAACCAGGCGTGCTTTTTCTATGGTTACCGTTGCTGCAGTAGCATAAAAAGCTATCAGCAGTGAGAATGCCAGCGTAAAGAGTTTTCTCATGTGTGTCTTTTGATTCAGTGAAACGATGAAGAATTCAAAACAAACAAACAAACAAATATGTCCGCTGTTTGATTACAAAAATAGCATTATTTACCTATCCGAAAACTATTTCTAAATTGTCATTTGCAGGGAACCGGAAATAAGAAACTGTTACTGATACTATCGGGACTGTAAACAATAAATGAAACTGCTCACTAATCTTTGCTTGTTAATAATAGCACAATTCTCAATTCAATACACTACTGCTTAATCCTCATGATATTTAACAGAGCTCCTTACTGTCTCATTACTCAACCCCGAAACTCCAAACCCATAACCCACCGGTACCTGGCACGCGGCACCATTAACCATTAACCAAATCCCCGCAATCCACTCCTCCAAAAGAGATAAATCGTACCTTTGCATCCTTATTTGAAAATGACTCCACTCTATTATGTTTGAAAATCTTAGCGATAGGCTCGACCGTGCATTTAAACTCCTAAAAGGGCAGGGATACATTACCGAAATCAACGTTGCCGAAACGCTGAAGGACGTCCGCAAGGCATTACTCGACGCCGATGTTAGTTACAAAGTTGCCAAGGAATTTACCGATCAGGTTAAAACCAAAGCACTGGGGCAGAATGTTTTAACGGCTGTTTCACCGGGTCAGCTTATGGTGAAAATCGTTCATGATGAGCTGGCTTCGCTCATGGGTGGTGAAAAGGAGGAACTAAACCTTAAAGGTTCGCCCACCGTGATTTTGATGGCCGGGTTGCAGGGATCCGGTAAGACTACATTTTCGGCCAAACTGGCTCACTTTCTGCACACAAAACGCGGTAAAAGCCCTATGCTTGTTGCATGCGACATTTACCGTCCGGCTGCCATCGAGCAGTTGAAAGTGCTTGGCGAACAAATTGGCGTTGAGGTCTATTCAGAACCCGATACAAAAGACCCTGTTAGAATTGCCAAAAACGCCTTGAATCATGCCCGCGACCATGGCTTCAACGTGATCATCATCGATACCGCCGGCCGCCTGGCCATTGATGAGCAGATGATGAACGAAATTGCAGCAGTTAAAGCTGCGGTTAACCCGCATGAAACATTGTTTGTTGTCGATTCAATGACGGGCCAGGATGCTGTGAATACAGCAAAGGCGTTTAATGAACGTCTTGATTACGAAGGAGTTATTCTTACCAAGCTCGATGGCGATACCCGCGGTGGTGCTGCTCTTACAATACGTGCCGTAGTGAGCAAACCCATCAAGTTTGTCGGTATCGGCGAGAAAATGGATGCCATTGATATCTTCTACCCCGAACGTATGGCCGACCGTATCCTCGGTATGGGCGATATCGTTTCGCTGGTTGAACGTGCACAGGAGCAATATGATGAAGAGGAAGCCCGCAAACTACAGAAGAAACTTGCCAAAGACCAGTTCAATTTCAATGATTTTCTTTCGCAGATCAAGCAGATCAAGAAGATGGGAAATGTGAAAGACCTTATGGGAATGATCCCCGGTATGGGAAAAGCCCTGAAGGACGTTGATATTGACGACAATGCATTCAAAGGTATCGAGGCCATCATTCATTCCATGACTCCGCTTGAACGCGAAAATCCTGCCATTATTAACGGTAGCAGGCGTAAACGCATCGCCCGAGGTTCGGGAAAGGACATACAGGAAGTCAATCGCCTGATCAAGCAATTCGACGATACACGCAAAATGATGAAAATGCTTTCGACAGGCGGCGTCCGCCAGATGGCACAAAGAATGAACAACGCGAAGAGAAGGTAGGGTGCCGGGTTCCGGGTTCCATGTACCGGGTTCTGATTACTCAAAATCTTCCCACCTTAACAATTTTACATTCCCTGAAAACCATTAACCACCTCCAATGCAACTTATCGACGGAAAAAAACTTGCTTCTGAAATTAAGCAGGAGCTTGCAAAACAAACCGCTGCGCTAATTGATGCAGGCAAGCGTGCTCCCCACCTTGCTGCCGTGCTTGTGGGCGACGATCCTGCAAGCCAGTCGTATATCAACAGCAAGGAAAAAGCCTGTCGCGAAGTGGGTTTCACCTCTTCGATCTATAGGCTCGAAGCAGGTATTTCAGAGAAAAAACTGACGGAGATCATTGATTTCCTGAACAACGATGATGAAGTTGACGGTTTCATTGTTCAACTTCCGCTACCGGCGCATATTCCGGTTGATAAAGTAATCAGCCGCATCAGGCCCGAAAAGGATGTTGATGGTTTTCATCCTGTAAACATCGGTAAAATGGTGCTGGGCGTCCCAACATACATCTCGGCTACACCGTTTGGCATTATCACCATGCTCCAGCGCTACGGCATCGAAACGGAAGGCAAACACTGCGTGGTGCTGGGCCGGAGCAATATAGTCGGCACACCGTTAAGCATTTTGCTTTCGCGAAAAGCTAACCCTGGGAATTGTACGGTTACACTCTGTCATACCCGCACTCCCAATATGAGGGAACTCGCCGCTACAGCTGATATACTCATAGCTGCGATCGGCCAGCCAGAGTATGTAACAGCCGATATGGTTAAGGAAGGCGCCGTGGTGGTAGATGTTGGCATACACCGCATCCCCGACGAAACCAAAGAAAAAGGCTACCATACCACCGGCGATGTGAAGTTTGATGAGGTTGCACCCAAATGCAGCTACATCACACCGGTTCCCGGAGGCGTTGGGCTGATGACCGTTGTATCGCTGCTCATGAACACCATGAAAGCTTATAACGGGGAAGTCTAGCCACTTCATCATAAATTTCTGTAAATCCCTTTTTCCTGAAAACTACCCCTGCCACCGGACTCACGCTGCCACTTATGGAGGATTTTTACACCATCCAGGGTGAAGGATACCACACGGGTAAGGCTGCCTATTTTCTGCGCATTGGCGGATGCGATGTAGGTTGTTACTGGTGCGATGTAAAAGAATCGTGGAATCCCGCGCTGCATCCGGCTACTGATGTATCGGAAATTGTAAACCGCACGCTTTCCAATCCATCAAAGACTGTGGTTATTACCGGGGGTGAACCTCTGATGTATAATCTTGATTTACTGTGCAGTATGCTGCACGATAAGGGTCAGTTGGTTCATCTCGAAACATCAGGGTCGCATCCGTTAACCGGCAAATTCGATTGGGTTTGCCTGTCGCCTAAAAGGAAAGGCCCGCCACAGCCTGCAATTTTCCCGCTTGCCAATGAATTGAAAGTCATAATATTCGACGAAACCGATTTTGAATGGGCAGAAGAAAACGCTGCAAAAGTTGGCAGCGATTGTTTCCTCTGCCTGCAGCCCGAATGGAGCCGAAGCCAGGCCATGATGCCGCTTATTGTTGAGTATGTGCAGCAACATCCACAGTGGCATGTATCGCTGCAGACCCACAAGTACATGCATATACCGTAAAGTGCGCCGTCTCCAGACATTGGTTCCATAATATCTGCACCTGTATAACGTTGTAGTATTGGCAAATGCTAAAATATTAGCTATCTTCGCTTTGTAATTGTCAATCCATGAAAAGAGCAATCCTGATTTCCTCATTTTTTATCCTGCTCTTTTCTCCCGGTTTGCTTCTGGCGCAACATTCCAGGAACTCAAAGGCTATCAGGCTCTACGACAAAGCGTTGCAATTCTACGAGCAACGTGAATATATGCTTACCATGAAACAGTTGGGCGAAGTGCTTGACGAAGACTCGCTTTTTGCCGAAGCATATCTTCTAAGGGGCGATCTGTTCAACGACCTGAAGCAACCCGAAAAGGCCATTCCCGAATATCAGAAAGCGCTGGCAATTGATTCGGCAATTTTTCCACCGGCCTATTATATTATCGCCAACCTGCAGTTTTCGATTGAAAAATATGCTGAAGCTAAAGCCAATTACCTGAAATACCTGTCATTCCACCCCAAAGGCCAGGTGGAACTTGGTAAAGTATCGAACAATCTGCCGCTGTGTGATTTCCGGATGAAGCTGATGGCTAGTCCTGTCCCTTATAACCCGGTAAATGCCGGCGAAGCGGTGAATACTATTGGATATGAATACATCAATTCGGTGAGTGTTGATGAAGAGCAAATGTATTTTACCCGTCGCGGCGCCGACCGCCGCGATAACGAGAGCTTCTTTGAGTCGCACAAGGAAAATGGGAAATGGAGCCTGGCGACCGAACTGGGCGAGCCTATCAATACATCCGGCAACGAAGGCGCTTTGTGCCTTTCGCCCGACCGTATGTCGTTTTACCTTACCTGCTGCAGCCGTTACGATACCTATGGCTCATGCGACCTGTACACCTCACAACGATATGGTAATCAATGGAATGAGCCAAAAAACCTGGGCAAAACGGTGAATTCCACTGCCTGGGATTCGCAACCCTGCTTGTCTTCCGACGGTCGGACGCTCTATTTTGTGAGTAGCCGGAAAGGTTCTAAAGGAGGTTCAGATATATTCTGTACTGTCATGCAACCCGATGGTTCATGGAGCCAGCCTGTAAACCTTGGCGATTCGATAAACACTATTGCCGACGAAATGGCGCCATACATTCATGCCGACGGCCGCACCCTTTATTTTTCTTCCGAAGGTCATCCCGGTATGGGTGGCGCCGACCTCTTTGTTTCGCGCATGGACCTGAACGGCAACTGGACAAAAGCCGTGAATATCGGTTACCCTGTTAATACCAAAGGCGATGAAATCAACCTGGTAATCAATGCAGGGGGCGATGCTGCCTACATTTCGAGCGACAAGGAAGGCGGTTTTGGCAACACCGATATTTACCGTTTTGAACTGCCGAAAGAAGCACGCCCGCAGCCGGTATCATACGTCGAAGGGAAGGTTTTTGATAAGAAAGACCAGCATCCGCTGGGTGCGAATTTCGAGCTTATTGATCTCGCTACAAACCGTATCATTGTCAGGTCTTCTTCTGATGCAGTTACCGGCGAATTTCTGCTTTGCCTTCCCACCGATCATGATTATGCCCTGAATGTAACCTGCCAGGGATACCTGTTTTTCTCAAAGAATTTTAGCCTTGGAAATGGCTCAGGCAGGGAAAACCCGCAGCAACTCGATATTCCCATGCAGCCGGTAAGCGTTGGTGAAACGGTAATTCTTCACAATATCTTCTTCGGAACCGATCAGTTTGAGCTAAAGCCTGAATCAATCGCCGAACTCGACAAACTTGTTGAATTCATGCAGCGCAACACCACCATGACCATCGAAATTGGCGGGCATACCGACAACACCGGCGCCGAGCAGCACAACAACGACCTTTCGGAACAGCGGGCACTGGCAGTGTACAATTACCTGGTTGAACACGGCATTGCCAAAGAACGTCTTACCTACAAAGGTTACGGCAAAAGCAAGCCCATCGATACCAACGACACCCCTGAAGGGCGTGCCAATAACCGCCGGACTGAGTTCAGTGTGGTTTCGATGTGATTTTGCTTTGTATTATCCTGACTATTTTTAGCTTTATATCAACTCAAAACACAAGTATGTTTGCCCAGTTTGAATAATGGGCTCGTTTTTTATTAAAATGATATGTGAGAGAATAATTTATCATGGTCATATTTGTCAATGGAAAGGGCTGGATGACGGAATGGAAAACAAAGTCGTTATAATTAGCTGGTTCATCACAGTAGATTACTTTTATACCGAAGTCAAAACTTTTGAACCGATACAATAGGTCAGCTTTATACTCCTTAAACCTAAAATTGTCATTTAGTAATCCAAAAGATGCGGACAGCAAAAATTTTGTCTTAGAGTAAGAACATCCTAATCTCCGGTATGATACATAGTGCTCATCCAAAGCATAAATACGAGGAAACTTATCCCCCGATTGGGCAAACAAAGCTGTTGCTGCATTTGAAAGTCTCCTCTTCAATGCTAAATGTATAAATAAGTTTGAAAAAGATATACCGAATATTCTATCCGAAGCAAGCCAGGGAGTTGCTTTAGAAGCTTTGTAGTCCGGTCTGTTAATTCCAACATAACTTAATCCGGCATTAATTTTATCATTGAATATCGTTACAGATGCTGAATAACGAAACCGACAATCTTCCTCATTGACTTTATATATAGGCTCATTGGTTGAATAATGAGAAACTAAACTTAAAAAAGTAAGCCCAATACCTAATGAAGGCTTTAGGATTGTTTCCTGTGTACCATTTTTGATTAAATAAGTACTGATGAAATCAATCTTGGTCGATAACGGTCTGAATAAGTGACAGCCTGTGCCATAATCAAACATTCTTACATAACCTGTCATTCCATACCTTGAATGTTTGAAATTTGTTGAACCACATAAATCAGCATAATAACCTTTGCTATAGCATGCTATGCTTGAAAATGAGGCATTTAGTCTGGAAGAAGAATCTAAATCTGTAAGAGCTGGATTAGCTGAGAATGAGGAAACATAACTATGCAATACATCTTGAGCAATTGACCTTGATGTAATAACTAAGAAAAGTAATATAAACGAGTTCTTCATACATCAAAACTAAGAAGGAATCCAGGTTGAATGCTATAATTATTTTCAACCTGGATTCCAAAAATCACCAGGTTGGACAATCACAGGAACTTGGGTGCCAAGATTCCATAGTTAAAAATGGCGTAGATTTAGTATTGCCACCTATTGTCAAGTCGCATTTAACTTTTCCCTTATGGTATTGTAATCCTCTCATTGAAGAGTAGAGTGTCTGATCGAACCTATAAATAAACAGCTCATTGGTTTTTTGGTATGTTTTGCAATTCTTACACCTTGGATCTAAAGTAGCATAATATTCATTAAGTTTCATTGAAAAGGGTGATGCCGGCAGGAGTGTATAGGTTCCACCTGATGCCAATGAGTGAAATCCTCCATTATAATAACAACCAAATGTTCCATAAATGATATACTTATGTAAAAGTCCACAATATGAGTTATTATATTTCAGTTTTAGTTCAAAACCATATTGGTATGAATTTGAATTATTTGCAGTTGCCGTTATCAGATAAAATGTATCCATTACTGTTTGATCACTTCGATTTGTTTCATTACATTCTTCATTGTCAAGCCCAGTTATTTCCCAGATATCTTGTCCCTCAGCTGCTTTCTTTACAGTTTCATCGGTCCAACAACCTTCTGAATCTTGATTAAACAGATAATCATATACAGCATAAACTGTGTCGCCATCTAGTTTTAATACCCAATGTTCAACCTGAAAGATGCTTTTTGAATTAAGAATCGTCCCTAATACTTTGTCTTCCTCTGGTAAGAAGCTATCATCATAATTAACAAATTCACGTAGTGAAGTATAGTCATATTCACTTTCAACAACTCTTAAGGATGAATCATTCAAAGGTCCGATGTCATTGAGAAATAAATCGTATTCAGCCAGTGAAGTAAATACTAATCTTCCGTTAGAAGCATAGACACTATCAGTTAGTTCTTCATCTTTAAGAGTATAATTAAGAGGATCATTTGGTGCCAGTTCAGATATTGTATTTTTTTTACATGCCCAATTAAGGGTTAAAAGGATGCCTGTCAGTAGAAGCATTGTGAGGAACAGGCCTGAATGTTTGAAAGAAATTTTTGTTCTCATTTTCATTAAATTTTAAATGAAGAAAATATGTTGATTGGAAAGTTAATATCTGTCGAAGTTAGAACTGATAATTATTTTATAATTTTTTGATCCATCAAATATAAACATACATATCTCGAGATTTCTAATTAGTGGTCACTTTTTTTTGTTTATTGAAGATGGAAATCAGCCTTGAATCTGCTTGTAATGAAAGCTAAACATTTTCTTCAATGAAATTGTTAAAATCACTACCTTTGCACCCTTAAAATTTTGCCCCGAAATAAATGATAAACATCACATTACCCGATAATTCCGTAAGGCAGTACCCCGAAGGCACCACATCAATTGAAGTTGCATTGAGCATAAGCGAGGGGCTTGCACGTAACGTGCTGGCTGCCAAAGTGAACGGTGAAGTGTGGGATGCCACCCGCCCGATCAATTCCGATGCAAGGCTTCAGCTTCTCACCTGGAACGATACCGAGGGCAAAGCAACCATGTGGCATTCGTCGGCACACCTTATGGCTGAAGCGATTGAGCAGTTATTCCCGGGTGTGAAATTCGGCATTGGCCCCGATATCGAGAACGGATTTTATTACGACATGGATTTTGGTGACCGCCAGATGACTCCTGAGGACCTGCCAGCCATTGAAGCCAAAATGCTTGAACTGGCCCGCGAAAAACAGGGTTTTAAAAGGAGAGAAGTGTCAAAGGCTCTTGCCCTTGATTATTTCACAAAAAAGAATGACGAATATAAACTCGAACTGATCAGCGACCTGGAAGATGGCCAGATAACTTTTTATGAATCAGGTAGTTTTACGGATCTTTGCCGCGGGCCTCACTTACCTGACACTTCACCCATAAAAGCTGTAAAGTTGCTGAACATTGCCGGTGCTTACTGGCGTGGTGATGAAAAGCGCAAAATGCTCACCCGTATTTACGGCATCACTTTCCCGAAGCAGAAAGAACTGGATGAATACCTCGTGCTGCTCGAAGAAGCAAAAAAACGCGACCATCGCAAACTGGGCCGAGAACTGGAACTTTTCACCTTTTCACAAAAAGTAGGGCAGGGGCTTCCGCTGTGGCTTCCCAAAGGCGCCATGCTGCGCGAACGTCTCGAACGTTTCCTGAAAAATCTTCAGCAGAAAGCCGGATATATGCCGGTGATCACACCGCATATCGGCAATGTTGAGTTATATAAGACTTCGGGACATTTCCAGAAATACGGAAAAGATTCATTCCAGCCTATCAGCACACCCATAGAAGGGGAGCAGTTCATGCTTAAACCGATGAATTGTCCCCACCACTGCGAGATATACAGCAGCAAACCACGTTCATATAAAGATCTGCCTATTCGCCTGGCTGAGTTTGGTACGGTTTACCGTTACGAACAAAGCGGTGAATTGCACGGGCTTACACGCGTGCGCGGGTTCACGCAGGACGATGCCCACCTCTTTTGCCGTCCCGACCAATTGAAGGATGAGTTTAAATCGGTGATTGACATCGTGTTGCATATTTTCCGCATTCTCAACTTCCAGGATTATACCGCTCAGGTTTCGCTGCGCGATCCTGCCAACAAGGAAAAATATATCGGCAGCGACGAAAACTGGGATAAAGCCGAACGCGCCATTATTGAAGCGGCCGAAGAAAAGGGATTGAAGACCATCGTTGAAATTGGTGAAGCCGCATTTTACGGCCCCAAACTTGATTTCATGGTGAAAGATGCCCTTGGTAGAAAATGGCAGCTAGGAACCATCCAGGTGGACTACAACCTGCCTGAACGTTTCGAACTGGAATATACCGGAAGTGACAACCAGAAGCATCGTCCTGTAATGATTCATCGCGCCCCGTTTGGTTCGATGGAACGTTTTGTGGCTGTTTTGCTTGAGCATGGCGGAGGCAATTTCCCGCTCTGGCTCACCCCCGACCAGGTTACCATCCTGTCGATCAGCGAGAAATACGTTGATTATGCAAATAAAGTTGCAGGATTGCTGAGAAATGCCGAAATTCGCGCCCTCGTTGACGAGCGTAACGAAAAGACAGGCAAGAAGATACGGGATGCCGAAATGCTGAAGATTCCGTACATGCTCATTGTCGGCGAAAAAGAAGAGCAAAGCGGTACTGTTTCGGTGCGCAAACACGGCCAGGGCGACCTCGGTACGATGAGCATTGAAGAGTTTATTGCTTTGATTAACAATGAAATAAAACAGATGATGGAAATGGTTAATGGTTAGTAGGAAATAGGAAACTGGAATGTGAAACCCGGAACCCGGAACTAACTATTAACAATTAACTGATAACCAAAAAAGTACAAACCAACAGAAAGGAGTAACCGTATAGCAACAATTGGTAACAACCCGATGGATCGGCGCTATCCCCGCAAACAGAAGGAGGAACTGCATCAGATCAACGAACGCATAAAAGCCCCCGTTGTAAGGGTGGTGGGCGAAAACATAACACCGGGCATATACAACATCAAGGAAGCCCTGATGCTTGCCGAGAACCTCGAACTCGACCTTGTAGAAATATCACCAACGGCCAATCCGCCGGTTTGCAAGGTGATTGACTACAAGAAGTTTCTTTACGAACTGAAAAAGAAACAAAAAGAGATCAAGGCAAAAACGGCCAAAATTGTTGTGAAAGAGATCCGCCTCGGTCCGCAAACCGATGATCACGATTTCAACTTCAAACTGAAACATGCGCAGAAATTCCTCCAGGAAGGCTGCAAAGTGAAAGTGGAAGTGTTCTTCAGGGGAAGATCGATCGTGTACAAAGAGCAGGGCGAAATCATCATGCTCAAGTTTGCCCAGGAACTCATTGAATTCGGTAAACTGGAAAAAATGCCGCTGCTCGAAGGTAAGAGAATGATCATGATCATTGCGCCGAAGAAATAGTGCATTTTGGTTAATAGTGAATTGCTACCCTGACCATTAACCAATTCTCCATTGACCATTAACTACAAAAGTGAATTCCCTTAAACAATAAATAAACCCTAGTATCATGCCAAAAATGAAGAGTAAAGCCAGTGCCAAGAAAAGGTTCACGACCACGGGCACAGGTAAGCTGAAACGGAGACATGCTTACAAGAGTCACATCCTCACCAAAAAATCAACCAAACGCAAACGTAACCTCGGTTACTCTGCCATTGTTGACAAGGCTGATGTGAAAGCTGTAAAGGATATGCTCCAGTGCTAAACAAAAAAATGTTTAACCCTTACTCTCAGCCGTTGTAAGTTCCCGTTATTTGTCGGGACGCTGAAGTAAAAAAAATCGAAAAAAATGCCAAGATCAGTAAATGCAGTCGCCTCAAGAGCCCGCAGGAAGAAAGTCCTGAAAGCCGTTAAGGGCCAGTTTGGAAGGCGTAAAAATGTCTGGACGGTTGCCAAAAATGCATACGAAAAAGGCGGCCAGTATGCATACCGCGACAGACGAGCCAAAAAGCGCACATTCCGCGCCCTGTGGATAACCCGTATCAATGCCGGCGTAAGGGAATACGGCATGTCGTATTCGGTATTCATGGGCAAACTTCATGAAAAGAACATCGAGCTCGACCGTAAGGTTCTTGCCGACCTGGCCATGAACAATCCCGAAGCTTTCAAAGCTATCGTGGAACTTGTGAAGTAGCCTGAGTTCACCAAAAATCAAAAAGCCATCTCTCGAAAGGATGGCTTTTTTGTTTATTCTGACTGTATTGGATTTTATTTCTTCAATGCTTCTTCCCGTTTCCTGATCAGGTCACCTATCTGCTCTGAAAGCAGGAATTTGGCCAGGATTTTCTTGTTTTCATCCAGTAGGTACATGACCGGGGTGCTGTGGATATCGTAGATATCGTGATAGTTGCCTTTAAGGCTCAGGTAGCCGTTTACATTGATCCATGGCATGTTGTTTTTACGTATGTATTCCTTCCATTTTACCATGGACGTGTCGCCGCTTACGCCGTATATTTCAACATCATATTTTTTATGGAATTCTTCGTAGAATTTCAGCACATTAGGCATTTCCTGTTTGCAATGGCCGCAAGTGCTTTCCCAAAAGAACAGCAGGGTATAACGTGCTTTCACCCCGTTAAGCGAATGCGGCTGATTAAGGGTGTCGAGCAGGATAAGATCGGGAGCCTGCCTTCCCAAAAGCAAGGGCTCCAGTTTATTAGCACGCTTCAGCACACGGTCCTTTACCTCGGGATAATACCATTCAACCTTGCCTGGTTCGAGGTAGTTCTTCACGATGTAAACAAAGAGCGCATCATGCCCCATGATTTCCGAAGTTTCGTACTTGAGCGACAGGTACCAACCAAGGTACTTTTGCGTTTCTCTGCTTCCCGATGCCATATCAAACAACAGATCAATAGCATGTTGCAGCGAGTCGGAAGTTGGAACAACAAGGTTTTTCAGGTAACGGTCGATGCGGGAAGTGAACACCGGTGTGTAGATGAGACGTGGATCACTGAAGTCGAAATTGTCGAAGAAGTGTTGCTTGTAAACCGGAAACAGTCTTGTGGAATCAGTGGTTCCATCAGGCCTTTTAAGGTATTGAGATATATCTGGTTCATTGTTCGCTTTCACAAACTTAACCGATAACAAATCGGGATATTTACTGAACAACCCGCTCATATATCCTTTAACCTCTTTATCAATGCTTTCGATCTGCCGGTTGAGAGTGGCAGCAGAATCACTGCCGGGTTTGAGTTCCTTTAACCGTTTATTCAGCGGTTCAATTGCTTTCTGCTTCCCGGCAAGGTAGAGTATATAATCATTGAATACCTTGTTTTCGTCCGAGCCTTTTACTTTCATGGTGCCCGTTACATCGTTCGGGTCGCATTCCAGTTCAAATTGCTGAGAGCCGGCTACAAAGAAATCGAAGTACCTGTTCTTGTTTTGCCCTGCAATAATGTACATGCCTTCTTTTAACGGTTCGGCGCCTGAGAAAATATAAGCCCCCTGTTTCGAAAGGTAAGCGGTATCGTCGAGGTACTGTTTGTCGCCGAAATAATGAGCCATCAGCAGTGCCGTGTCGCTGCTGTTGTGGAGCCTCACGGTGATGCGGTAACCTTTAGGCCCGGCAATGGCCGCCACGGCAGTTATTATCGCTATAAGCAAAAGAATGTGTCGTAGTGGTTTCATGTAGTTTTAAAGATGTTCTGCTATCAATTAATAGACCAAAATGTCTTTTGTTTCATTCAGTCCGAACCATTGCTGATCCAGTGCAATCATATCCACCTGCAGCTGAAGTTTACCTTTAGTCCTTGGCACGGCTACTTTCATGTCCTGCGTAAGCGTATGAACGATATCAGTTTCAACCGGCGTTTGTATGTTATTCCATTCCAGTATGTTGTCGTCTTTTTTCCAGAAGTAAGACAGATATAGTTTGTTCTTCATCCCGGAGTGCAGAATTTCGGTGCCGGTATTGGTAATATGAACGGTTATCCAAGCCGTATCGAGGGCAGGATAATAGTTTTTGGAGTCAATGGCTATGCGCAGGTTTTTGGCGGTAAAATTCAGGTTGGTATTGGGATCATTTGTGTTCAGCGGGCGGTACATGCCCGGGTCGAGATGAAAATACCTGCTGTTGAGCCAGCTTTTATCTTTGATCTCCCATCGCCTGAAAAGGAAATCGCCGGCGCCGAGCTTGTCGATATTCTTCTGAAAAACAAGGTCTTCGTATGGTGCAATCGTCACGCTGTAGCCGCTTCCGCGGATGGAACTCAGCAGCAGCGTTTCGAGCGGGTACGACCAGTTGAATTGCGTATATCCGTGATCAATATTTTGAGGATCAGCATAAAACTTGCTTCCGCCCATCGGACGAGCGGCCGAAATCAGGTTTTCCATCTGTTCGGTGCGTTTCACAAACACCTGGCTGCCTTCATAAATTACAAAAAGCCTGTAACCAATAAGCGCCGAAATAAGCAGTACCGAGATGTTTTTGATGCCAGGCCTGGGGTCTTTCGGAAAATTATAGATCAGCGGCATAAATACAATCGGGACAAACGGAAACATCACCTGCTCCATATAGCGCGACGGCGACATGATATATGCCGAATTTACCAGGAACATGTAGGCTGCGAAGAAGCTATACACAACCAGCAGGCGGAACCATTCCTTCTGGCTTATCAGCATGAATGTGACAACTACCAGCGCAACCATGATTTCCCAGTAGTATTTCAGCATAAACACGGCCATGGTTTTATGATATGCCGGATTAAGCAACTGCAGGTAGGTTGTATTATCCTTCAAATTGAACTGCCAGGCCAGTTTGCCTGTTTCGTATTCACACATGGTAAAATACTTGTACACAACAACACCGGCAAAAACGATGGCAATCAGCATGTAGAGGTACAAAGACTTTTTGCTGTGTCGCCTTTCGGGCAAATCATACAAAATGAGGAAGATAAAGAGCATGAATGCCAGCGGATGGCTCAGCAGAAGCAATATCTCGAGGATGATGAGGATGAATGTCACAAAAGGCCTGTCGAGATTCAGCCTCCAGAAGGCGTAAAAGGTAATGATGAGCGGCACGCCGTAATACAATTCGAACATCGGCGTGAAAAAACTATGCATGATGCCCACGGTTTGCGACAGAATAATCAGTAATCCCGAGCGCCTGTCGCGCATGCCATAATACACCAGCAGGAACAGCGTATAAAAGAATGCCACATGGCTTACCGAATAAAGCAGAAGCACATATTTGAGCGGGATGCCTGCCCAAACGCCTGCCAGCGGGAGTATTTGCGAGAAAGCCAGGACAATGCGCTGGCATTCGATCCAAAAGAATTCGTTATTGATAAACTGGCTGACATAGAATCCCGAATCGGCGAAAATTCTTTCTTTATAAAGGTAAATGGAGAGGATAAACAACGAAAGCCACGCCAGGTGAGGTACAAGCCGGTTCACTGTGGCATACGGATACCTGGGCCGGCGCAGGAAGTTGCGAAACTGCCTGATTGAGCGGTAGGTGCCAAGCTCTACCGAACTGCTTTGCAATGCCAGGTTCGCCGGTTTCAATGCGTTGTTCCTTTTTTGTGAAACACTTTTTCGCCTGCCCGTACTTTCGTATCCAATTGATTGTTTTCGGGTGGAATAGGACAGGAATATTTATGGTTGTATGCACAGTATGGATTGTAGGCGCTGTTGAAATCAATTACCAGTGTGTCGCCGTCAGGAATACGGGCGTCGATAAACCGGCCTCCACCATAAGTTTTTTTGCCGTTGGTGAGGTCGTTAAACGGAATGAAAAGATAGTCGGCATACCCTGGTTTTTTTGTGAGTTCCACATTCTGATATACTTCAAGTGTCCGGGTTTTGCCGTTCAGTTGAAAAACAGCTTCGCCGTAAAGCCTGTATTCGGGCAACCGGTCGGTGGTGGTTTTCATTTTAAAGGTCATGGGATCATCTGAGCGCCTTAGTTCAGCTGTAACCCTGTATTTAGGCTTCGGCTGAAAGTATCTTAACCCTTTAAAGTCAGCTTTTTCCTCTTCTGCAATTGGCGACTTGTCAGAAGTGCGCATTTCATCATCTTTTTGTCTCCTTTCCTTCATTATACCTTCGGTAAACAAAGTACGATCTTTATCATTCATGCCTTTTTGCGCAAACAATGACGATGTTACAGTTGTTGTTAGGAGGGCGAACACAAGGAGTAACCGAGCGAAACCGGGCATATACTGATGATAGGTTGTAATTGTGAGTGTTAACAGGTAAATTAAGGTGCGAATTTACCAAAAAAAGGGAGTTCGGGTTATCTCTTTATTTACAATGACTTATGAATGTGAGTAAGAGCATAATAATATGAAATTGAGTGAATTAAGAAAAGAATACAATAAATTGACTCTGCTAGAGGATGAACTTCCTGTGAATCCTTTCGATTTGTTCAGAGCATGGTTTGATGATTGTTTGGCGTACGGCGTGGCCGAACCAAATGCTATGGTGCTGGCTACAGCATCAGAAAAGCGGCCTTCGGCAAGAGTTGTGCTGCTGAAGGAATTGAATGACGAAGGTTTTGTGTTCTATACAAACTACGATAGCCGAAAGGGAAAGGAACTGGCTGAAAATAAGTATGCTGCGTTAACATTTTTCTGGCCCGAGCCTGAACGCCAGGTCAGGGTGGAAGGCGAAGTAAAGCTTGTAAGCAATGAAGTTTCAGAACTTTACTTTAATGAACGTCCCATCGAAAGCCGTGTAAGTGCTTCCGTTTCTCCACAAAGCCGGGTAGTTCCTTCGCGTGAGTACCTCGAAACCCTGCACCGTGAATTTTGCGAAACCCATCAGGATGGAGTTATTAGCAAACCTGGAAACTGGGGTGGTTTTGTTCTTGTTCCTGATTATATTGAGTTTTGGCAGGGAAGGCCAAACCGGTTGCACGACAGAATAGTATATCAAAAAGTTGATGGCGGGTGGAAAACCTCCCGCTTAGCTCCCTGATTAGCAGATGATTTGTATTGGCACTGAATTTATCTGGCTTCCGGTTCCCGGTTCCTGATACAAACCCGGCAACCCGGAACCTGGCAACCGCTACTCTTACTGGTGCTCAGGCCTGAGTAAATCGTTAACGGTCTTTACCGGGTTAAAGGTACTGACGGGTACTTCAACAAAAACGGTGATCCAATCGGCCATGGCGCCATTCCACAGTCCAGGCAGTTCCTGCGCTTTCAACGGCTTGCCGTCTTTTGACTTTATTGAAATGAATCCTGTTGCAGGATCAATATATTTTCGCAGGTCGAAATTGTTGCCTTTGTAATCGCGAACGCCGCAAACCAGGTCAACGGGATTAAAGTGGGTTGACTGGTTGAGGATGGCTTTCTGAGCTTCATCATCCATGTTAATCTGCGATGATTCAACGATTTGCAGTGAGATTTCTCCATTTGGTTCTTTCACCCAGAAGGGCCCGCCTCCCGGTTCGCCTTCGTTTTTAACCATGCCGCATATGCGTATCGGGCGGTCGAGTTTGCGGTGCAGATATTCGATTTTATCTTCTTTATGCCAGGCTGCAAAATCAGGGTCAACGGCAAAGCCAAGCTTGGTTTTAATAAACCGCAGAATGGTGCGGATATCTTCATCATCCGGCTTATCTTCCAGTATTTCAATGAATTCAATTATTGAATCCTGCAAAGTAAAAAGATATCCTCCAAGCACTTTTTTATAGAGGAAAGTATCTTCCTTAAGGTGGTCGGGGACAACATTATCAATATTCTTGATGAAAATAACCTCACTTTCGCGGTCGTTGAGGTTTTCGATCAGTGCACCGTGTCCGCCAGGCCTGAAAACAAGTTTGCCGTCGGCCTCGCGGAATGGTTTGTTGTTCATGTCAACAGCCAGCGTGTCGGTCGAGGATTTCTGTAGCGAAAAAGTAAGTTCATAGGTCACATCAAACAGCTCTTCGTATTTCTCTTTCACCCTGTTTATTTCATCGAGAAATTTATCGGCATGTTCGGGCGAGACCGTGAAATGGATGCCGGCACGTTTTTCCTTATCCTTGCAGTAGTTTGCCCCTTCAACAAGATGCTCTTCGATTGACATTCGCGGGTCGTCGGGATAGTTGTGGAACATCAGCACACCTTTGGGAAGGTTCGCATAGTTCAGACCTTTTTCGGTAAGCAAGTAATTGATGATGGGTTTGTAATCGTGGCGCGTAAGGCAATCGTCGAGGTCAAAATCGTCCTTACGCATGGCTTTTGACAGCGCTTTGGCGAAAGCGAACTCCTTGATATGGTCGATGAACTGTTTAACAAGGGCAAGTTTTTTATCGGATTGAAGCTTGGCAAGGTCGTCGGCCGAACCGGTGTAGATTTCGGCGAATTCAAAGAGATGCTTAAACATGCGGCTTGCAGCGCCCGAGGCAGGAACAAACTTCAGTATTTCGTATTTTTTTGAGTTGGAATCGTAGAAATAGGAGAGCTTTTTGGCCTCTTTGGCGTTAAATGCCTTGATACCGTCGCCAACAATAGCAGGGCGGTCGAGATTTATAAATGGAAATCCTTTGATAAAATTATTGATCTGTGCTTCGGCAACCTTAGGGTCAACTCCGTGCGACTGTAATTGTTTAAGGTCTTCTTTGGTGAACATAGGAAAAAGGTTCATTGGTTGGTAGGGCAAATATATGTGATGAAACAGTTCAAAAAAAGAAGCGGAGATAATTCACAGCCATTTTTTCTATAAATGGATTAAAGTTCTTGCTCGTTTGAAAAAAATAGTATCTTTGCACCCGCTTTGCCCAGGTGGTGATTCCGATCCCGATCCCGATAGCTATCGGGACTATCGGGACTATCGGGATGGCAGTCAAGCTGGCTTGGGTTAAAGTAAATTACTCAGAATGCCGTTCTTTTTTTAATGCCCAGGTGGTGAAATTGGTAGACACGCCAGCTTGAGGGGCTGGTGACCTTAAGGTTGTGCAAGTTCGAGTCTTGTCCTGGGCACAAAAAAATCATCATCCGCCCGGATGGTGAAATTGGTAGACACGCTGGTTTCAGGGACCAGTGGCTTTACGGCTGTGCAGGTTCGAGTCCTGTTCCGGGCACTGGAAAAGGAGAGCTTCATCAGCTTTCCTTTTTTTCTTCCGGGAATGATTTCATTCAAAAGATCAGAACTAATTGTCTTTCAAAGCTGTATCTGAAAAAAACAGTTCAGTGATATTGAGCTATGCTTGCTTGGTGAGTATTCTCTTTTCAATTTTTTTTAAGGAATAATCCTGTTGTTCTTTTCTGGCCGTTTGCCGATATTTGTTATTCATAAATAATCGCGAAAATCTATCCGATAGAAAGAAACTGATGCGAAAATTTGCGCTGTTCCTTATGACAATCGTAAGTATAAATCTTACTGCCCAGCCATACCAGGTGGGGAAGTTAAATCTGGGTTTGCACGACCCTGACCGTGGTAACAGACGAATTCCGGTTGCGATTTGTTATCCTGCAATGGAAGCAGGCGAAAATGCTCCTATGGATACCGCAGCCGCTACCTTTCCCGTGATCTGTTTCGGACATGGATTCGTTATGAACGTAAACTCTTATGGAAATATCTGTCAAGCGCTTGTCCCTGCCGGTTTTATTGTGGCTTTTCCAAAAACGGAAACAGGAATGGCACCTTCACACACAGCATTGGCGAAGGATATTTCGTTCGTGATCAGATTTTTGCAAGAGCAGGGAAATTCTCCCGGCTCATTATTCCATCACCGGATTGCTGCGACAAATTGTGCGATGGGGCACAGTATGGGCGGAGGTGCGGCAGTGCTGGCCGCATCTTTCAATAAGGAAATACATTCAATCGTATTGCTCGCCCCGGCCGAAACCAGGACTTCAGCCATAGAAGCTGCCGGAAACGTCGTCGTTCCCGCGCTTGAGTTCAGCGGCGCCAATGATTGTATAACGCCTCCCTCGAAGCATCATCTGCCGATATTCAATACATTGAAAAGCAGCGATAAGATATTCATCAGTATAACCGGCGGGAATCATTGTTATATGGCCGACGACAACCGGCTGTGCAACCTGGGTGAAGCTTCGTGCAGCGGCGACACACAGATAAGCCGGGAAGAGCAGCAGGCCATCATTAACCGCTATCTGCTGCCCTGGCTGAAATACCACCTGAAAGGTGAAACACAAGCCTGGCAGGAAGCGGAGAAACAGCTTTTTTCTGATAAGGATATCACTTATCTCAAACCTTAAATTGCCTTATCAACAATTTGCTAGTAAAATCAATCAGGAACGTTATTTTTTCAGGTTAGCTTTTGAGAAGACATATTCAGGAATAGCTGCATTGAACTGAATGTTTCCTATTATAAATTCCGTTCCTTCGCCATCCTTGAGCATATCCTTAAAAACGATCTTTTTCGGATACCATCGTCCGTTGATATTTTCCACGTTTGATAGTTCACTGCGCTTAAGGAGGGTGCCGCTTTTTGCATACATTTCCTCTTTTAGCGGTATGTTTCTCTCCTTGTCAACCCAGAGTTTCAGCCCCTGGTAGGCCATATTGGGATCGAAGGCGGTGAGTTTTACCACCCAGCACGGACGCCCGGCGACATTTTCAGCGCCTGTGACAACTGCATTGTAATGATTTAGCAGCCTGTTGTCTTCCATCAGGTCTTCGTACGAAAGGTCTGATCCCATCACCGATTGCCTGAGCATATGCCCGGCAATTTGTATCGTGCGGTCGGTCGAAGGAGAATATATCCAAAGCTGGTCATCGAGTTTCAGCATCTTGGTGCCTTGTTCACGGGCAGGAAAAAGATATTCGGTAAAGGACTTCTTTTCGCCTGCTGTCCATGTTTTGGATTCGATAGTCCGGCTGGTTCTCCGGCCATGAATGATCATTTTTGAAGTGAAGATGCGGTTATCCGACGACAGGTTCTGGTCAATCTTTTTAAGGATTTCTTTCCCGTCAGGGTATTGAGCGTAAGCGGATGAGATGCTTAAACACAGGATTGCCAGTAATAATTTCATGCTTCTAATTCTTTAAAGAGTTGTGCAGTTTGCCTTTTGTAAATGCCTATTCCTGAAAGCATGGTGCCGATGAGCGTTGACAGGATTCCCGGGATGAAACCGATAAACCAGGTGACAGGTGTTATGCGCGCTTTGAATACCGTAGGCATGATAATGGTTGCATTTTGCATCATTCCTTTTAGGTTAAGTCCGTAGTGCTGAAAATACCATGCAAAAACCATACCCAGGGCAACTCCCGCCAGCGAGCCGAATGTGCCGATGAGCAGCGACTCATAGATCATGGTTTTGTAAACATGTCCCTTTTCTTCGCCTATGGCCAGTCGCATCCCAAATTCGCCATAGCGGCGCAGCCCGCCAAGCAGACCTGCATTCCACAACACGATTGACATTGCCAGCAGAAATACCGCGACCAGCACCGTGAGTATCACCGATGAATAATCAACCAGCGCTCCGAGGTTGTTTTGTTCCATGAGGGTTTTCATAACCGGTGAAAATTCATCAGCCGGTTTGTTGTAGTTTCGGTTGAAGGCAGCTGCGATTTCAGTGGCCTCGTTTTTATCGAAATATCCTTTTTGCGATAGCCCGAGAATTTCGCCGGAAGCGCCTTCCATGTTGAGCGCCTGCCTTACATCGGCAATGTCGGCAATTATTGTCCCGCGGTCGAGAAAGCTGGTGCCAAAAACCACGGTTCCCGCGACCGTGAAATTATAAATCGCCATTTCGCCATACATGGTCGAACTGATAAGGCTGATGGTATCACCGGGTTTCAATTTCATATCACTGGCAAGTTCATTGCTGATTAAGATTTCGCCATTCTGTTTGGGCAACCTGCCTTCAACAACTGATTTCCTGATATTCATGCGGTCGATTTCCGCAGAACCTGGCGTGAAGAGATCAATACCGAATCCAATCGTATTTCCCTGTGCTCTTGTTTCACCGCTACGGTCAGGCACATCAACAAGCCCGGCGAAATGGATCCTTTCGACCCATTCCATACCCGGAAACTGCTTTTTCAGGGCAACGGTCAGTGAATCAGCATTCAGCAACGCCAGGTCATTGGGCATCTGGTCGAGGTTATCGGCATATGCCATGGTCATCACCTTAACATGACCTGTAGTGAAACGGGCATTGTACTCAATACTGTCGCTGATTACACCGGTAAGCCAGCTGTGGAATACAACGGTGAGCATTACGCCGAGAGCAACAACAATGAGCGGAAGCAGGCTCCGGTGCTTGTCACGGATTAATCCTTTAAATAAAAACCTGATCATTGAATTTTCCCCCTTAATGCATCGGTTGGTTTCATCCTGGCAATTTTACGGGCAGGCCAGTAGCTTACAATGGTTGTCGCTATCATGACGATGAGTATTGTCATTATGATGAGCCTGATACCATAATGCGGGTAGAGCCTTTCGGCCATGGATATTCCGTAATCAGAACCGCTGACCGGGAACGAAATTCCCCTGATAGCCTGCAATGCCAACAAAGGTATGCCGTAAACTGCACCTAATAATGTGGCGAGCACAGCGTGCATCGCGCCTTCGGTGGTAAAGAGTGCAACAACCTGGCGCCTTGTCATACCCATAGCTACGTACATCCCAATTTCTTTTTGCCTCCTGAAAATGGCCAACACCTGCGTGTCGAAAATGGCCAGCAGAGCAAGCATCATCAGGATACCCCAAAGGACCATTCCTCCAGCGGTTTTGCTCTTTATGATATTGTTCATGTCGGCCAGCAGGAAATCAAGATCTTTTACTTTCCACCCTGCTGCAGCAGGAAATGATTCGTTCCGTTGTTTGCAAACGAGAATTGTAGCTTCTCCCGGCATCAGCATCATCTGCTGCAACTTGCTGAGCGGCAGCCATATCTGCGAACCGTCAACGGTAGGTACATTGGTTTTAAAAATGCCCGCAATCCTGATTTCAGTGGCATCAAAAGCGCCATTGCGGTCGCGCCAGCGCAAAGTCACATGGTCACCGGTCTTCAGTTTCGAGGAAGCTGCCATTGAAGTTCCGATAATGGCAGGGATATCACCTGAAGCAGTATCGAGCATGGCTGAGGGAATGGCAAGTATTTTCTGGGCCGGGTCAATTCCTTTTATCAGAACGCTTAGCATCCTGCCCGAAGGATAGATTGTTCCCTGTGTGATAAGAATAGGGGTGAGGGTTCCGTGGCCGACCATATTTTGCAGGGTACCTGTTACCGGTGCGTGGCTGTCGCTGATTGTAAAAGGGTCATACGGATCATAGTTTTGCTGCCAGTACTGTCCCCCGCCGGCTTCCCAACTGATCATATCAGTCCGTGCCTGCCTGTCCCAGCCGTCGAGGATACCCTTGTGCCAGATGATAACAACAAAAGCGAATGATAGCACAATGACATTGAGCCAGGTACGCAGCCCGGCACCAATGAGATTGCGCAAAGCAAGTTTAAAGGCCATCAACATGTTGTCCTCCTTTCATGATTTTGTAATCAACTCATCCTTTGCAACTTTACCATCCTCAAGGAAAATTTTCCGCCTTATATACCCGATTACTTTTTCGTCGTGTGTAGCGAAGATAAATGTAGTCCTGAACTCATGATTCAGCTTCTCCATCGTTTGGAGAATATGGTGCGAATTGGCAGCATCGAGATTGGCGGTGGGTTCGTCGGCAAGCACAATTTCGGGCTTCTTCACCATTGCCCGGGCTATGGCAACACGCTGGCATTCTCCCCCCGAGAGTTGCGCCGGGCGTGAACTGGTTTTGTCGGTAAGCCCAACCCATTCAAGGGCATCTTTCACCATCTGTTTTCGGGTTGCAGCGTCAATTCCCAGAAGCAATAACGGAAATTCGACATTTTCGTAAACGGTATGAACCTGCAGTAGATTATAACTCTGAAAGATGAATCCCAGCTTTGTTTTACGCAGCATGGCTGCTTCCCTGGCGCCCAAATCGCCTACTGATTTTCCCATGACAATGGCTTTGCCTTCGGAAGGCACATCAAGCGAGCCGATAATATTTAGCAGCGTAGTTTTGCCCGAGCCGCTGGGGCCGATGATGCCCGTGAATTCGCCTTTGTCGAAGGTGAGGTCGATGCCGTTGAGTGCGGTGAATTTCCCCGCACCCATAGCAAAGTGTTTTTTGAGATGCTGGATTGTGATAAGATGTCCGGAGTCCATTATTGCTTGATTACTTATTGATTTTCAGAAATTTACTACTGCCATGAATTGCAGTCCTTTACCTGCATAAAGATTGCGGTCGGCCGAAAGAGTTGATAAAACTGGCTTGTCAGGATTCCAGAAAGCCAGCAGGTAGAAGCTCCAATAGTCGTACTTGCGCTGCAGGCTGATAAACCTCGACCATTGTTTGTCTTCCAGGTTGTAATAAATCACGGCTGTTGCACTGTTCATCAGCCCGAATGGATAGTTGAGGCTACAGGCTGAAAAGGTGCTTTTTTTTTCAGTTTTAAATAGCGCGGATGTGTTGTCGTACCTGAAATATTCGGCCATTACCGTTAATCCGTTACCGATGGATATGGTATAATCGGCGCCAAGGTTCAGGTATGTTTCCCATGGATTGATGAGTTTGTTGTCAGGATCGTTGTGTTTGACGACGGCTTCAAACCACAGCCCGATGCCAAGGTCCCATTTGCCGTCGATACCAAGTTTGTCTTCAGGATATTCCGCCTCTGTGACAAAGGGGATTGTGTCAAAAATGCCTGAAAAATCTGCTTTCCGGTGATGATAAGTTAATGCTGCCTCTCCTTTGGGAACCGGTAATTGGATTCGTCCACCGAATTCAGGCTCATTCTTTTTTGAAGGAACAGGGTCCCAGCCGGCAGGGTCATCGTTTCCGTAAAGCGTCCAAAGCCAGAGGTTTGCATTGTTTTTAAAATAATATCTTCCCAGCAGGGCATATACACCATCGGTAAGTTGCAACGGGTCGCGGAAATCGAGCTTGTCGAACCACATGAGAGGCCTGAATATAGTTGCGGACCCGAAATTGATTTTCTGGAGTCCAGCCCTGAGTTCAAGCCTGGGTGTGGAATAGCGAAGCCAGCAGCGGTAGGGTTTAAGGCGGCCGTCGGCAGCATCATAGTTTTTCCCTTTAAAATCGATTGTGCCAAAAACATTGGCCGCGACCTCCAGGTCAATTTTGCGGTTATTTTTCAGGCTGTCGGTTATACTCAGGTCGGGAATATACCTGCCACCGGCCTGGTATTGCAACGGGTCGCCGTTATTAAGCGTTGCCCATCCACTGACCTGGTTTTCAAACTTGTACTGTAATTTTTGCCCTTCAGCAACCATTGCAAAGAGAATCAACAGGCAAAAAGTTGTGCATTTAACAGTTGACTTCACGTTGAGCCGGAGATTTTTCGGGTAACAGGTTGATAATGAGATAGCGTTTGATACACCTTTTTTGTATTCTGCTAAATTAGCGACATATATCTTCAAATGACAATCGTAATATGTAAAAATGATCATTATTTGGGATGGTCTTTTGTGAATCGTTTTTTTACAAGCGCATATAAGCTGTAATTATCAAGAGTCCTTCCTATTCCTTTTCCCATAAGGATGAACTCTGAAACATCCTCTTCAGAAAACTTAATGCTTTTCTGTTTCTTAAGTTCCTGAAATTTCTTCAGATCCTTTCGCATAGAGAACCAGAAAAGAGAACAAACCAGGATCATATAGGCAATATGCCAGGGTGTATTGAAAAAAATCCAGAACCAGAAAATGAGGAGAATATAAGCGCTCCAACGCAGCACAAGAACGCTCCCGGTAATAAAACCCAGAATGATCCCGGCAGCATTTGCAATAACAAGTCCGAACCAGTTTATAACCAGCAGTGACCCGAGAATCGGCGATTCGCCCCGCCCGCCGGTAAAATTGTGCCAAACAGGATATATGTGCCCTATAATCCCGAAAAGGGAAGTAAGCAGGTACCACGGTTGTTCTCTCAGCACGACCATCGTAATGAAGGTTGGCAAGGCAACTTTGATCATATCGAGAACCGAGGTGAGGCAACCATAACGTGCCCCCAGTTTTTTATTGATCAGCGTGGCGCTTACAAGGTCGGATTCGAAAGTTTCGGCCGAATGCGGAACTGGTTCAGAAAAAGGTTCGAGTTTCGTTGATTTCGTCACGAAAAAGTAAACGAGACGCGCAAAAGATACCGATCCTGCCAGGTATCCGAACAATGAACAGACCAGCGCAGTAAGCCACGCATGGGCAACTATTGCCGTTAATAAATCATTCATCGTCATGTAGTGTTAACAGGCCATTTGAACCATCAACCGTTACTGTTATGCCATTGCCGATAGAACAGGCGTTTTCGACAGAAACAATGGATGGAATTCCCATTTCCCGTGCAATGATCGAGCAATGAGAGAGCATACCTCCTGATTCCGAGACAATTGCTCCTGCTTTTATTAATATCGGCGTCCAGCTTACATCTGAAAAGGGAATAATGATGACATCGCCGTTATTCACTGCTGAAAAATCACCTTCATTCCTCACAACCAGCGTTTTTCCTTTATAAGTTCCTGACGCAGTACCTATTCCGGTGAAGCTTTTTTTATCACCCTTGTCTAATATTGGCGCAACATCGCCATAAATGACCGATGGCAGGATGATGCCGGCTGTGGCTTCCATCTCGGTTTTGCGTCGCTGTACTTCACAATCAAGGCTTTTACACTGTCCGAGGAGTAAGTCTTTTACAATTACCTTTAATTCGTCAATTTTGATGTAAAAGACATCTGATCGTTCAGCGATGACTCTGCTATTAACCAGTTCATCTCCGAGTTTGAGGAACAGTGAACGGAACTGCCCGTACCCGCAGATATAGAGGGAACTGATCTGTTCGCGGTAAATTTTAAATTTTCCTGATTTCCGGTATAGTTTGCTGATGCCGGGATGCCGGAGCCCTGATATCCCCAGGCTGCTAAAGGTGATCGTTTGCCTCGGTTTAGTTTTGGATGCCGTGGAGGCAATCATGCTGAAAACGTGTTCGGGGTTTTCATACCATTTCGGAGCTGAGAAATCGTTGCCACTTTCGCTCAGGTGGCCATATGTTTTGAGCAAAGAGTTGAATTCGTCAATGATTTCCCTTGCTTCACGATGGAGCGACAATTCCTTGAATGAGGCGCTTCGCTTTTGTATTTCCTCGGGCAAAGCGGAAAGTTGCTGTTTGATTTTTTCCATCTCCGGAATGGGAGAGAGGCTGACAAGTTCAGGGAAATCGGCATGGAAATTGAGCGAATCGTAATCGTAGCCAAGCTTACTGAGTTTCTTTGCCAGCCTTTTGTTGTAAAACTGCATCAGCAGCGGAACGACAATATTAAGGTATGCTATTTTCCGACCGTTTTCAAATAATTCAATATAAAGCTGATCGAAAGCTTCCAGGCTGAATTCTTTTTCAATTCTTACTGAAATGTTATCGTATTGCGCCTTCAGCGGTTCATATTCCCTGAGAAATATTTTTTCGAAGTTCAGTTTCCGGTGCAGGAACTTAATAATCCTGAATGTATGCCTGATGGTCTGGAATCCCGGCCTGAAACTCATCATCCCTTTACCTTCGCGTGCTCCCATCATGGCTTCGAGGCTCTCAGGCCGGAAACCGAATTGCCTGAAAATCTCCCCGAGTGCTGCCATATTGAAGTAAGCCCTGTAATAAAAGGGCTTTGCCAGATCCTCAGGCTCTACATTCAGTTTGCCGGTAATCTCTGACAGGATTTTCAGCCAGGTGCCGTTAACCAGCGGGATATTTACCGACCATACCAAAGGCTTGATTTGCCCCGGAAGCATCTCCTGGGCAAGCTTATTCGAATAAACCGGAAGTCTCTTATTGGTGGTTATGCTCCTGAGTTGCAGGTAATAGATTTCTTTGCCGTCAAATGCCCACTCAATATCGATGTGGCTGTTTGTCTTCTTTTTCAGGATTCGTAATGAGCCGGCAATCTGCCTTATTACCGGCAAATAGCGATACGCAGGGTCACCTTCAAGGATAAGGTCACCTGAAAATCTCCAGCGATGGGGTGTCAATCCTTTCTGCACGAGGTTTTCACCTGCACCTTCAATCGCCTCGATAATGATCTCTTCGGCCTGGGTTACCGGATTTTTGCTGAATCCAACGCCTGAAAGCACTGACGGGACCATCTCCTGGATGATGACCGCACACCTTATTCCTGCTGATTTACCTGTTGCTTTTGACTGATACCCGCTCCCGATGACAGGCTCTACCGATTGCCAGACAGATTTGACAGCTTCCAGTATGTTATCAACACCTGAAACGTTGGTAACGGTTTGAAACTGGCCTGCAAACGAATATTTTTCTGAATCTTCAAGAGTTGTTGATGAGCGTACGGCATAAACAATCCCTGGAAGCCCGGAAACCTCTTTTTTTAAACGGGAAATAAGGTCTGGAATGTCTTTTTTATAGTCCTCGAAAGCCTGACTGGTAAGCAGATAACTGTCCGGCACCCGGAAGCCCATTTTTCTCAACAAGAGCAATGATTGAGCCTTGTTCCCGGTTACTGATACAGGTAAGCGGCCTTTCAATATTTTGATATATTGGTCCATAGAAGCTGCTTTTTACCAGTTCAATTACATCAACCTACCATGAGTGCGAGGAGTAAATTAGAATTTGATCAAAAGAGAAAAAAACAGCCCGAGATTGTCGGGCTGTAAAAGTTAATTCAGTATTACTAAGCAACTGTTTCGTCGCTTATAGCGGCATCGGGGGCATTTTTTGTAACCGATTCAATTCCGTTGTCGCAACCGGCTTCGGTTGTATAATTCTGGCTCACACCAATTACTTGTCCGTTGGTTGCTTTAAGGTTGAAACGGAAGGCGCCGCCTTCGGTTGTTTTCTTTTCAAAACGAGCCAGTTCCTGCGAGTTTTTTCTCACCGATTCAACCCCGTTGAGGCAGGCTGCTTTGGTTGTATAACCTTCACTGGTTAAAATTACCTGGCCGTTTCCGGCGACAAGGTTGAACTGGAATTCCCCGTTTTTGCGGGTTGAGATTACAAATTTTCCCATGATTTAAGATTTATTGAATGATTGATTAAAAGTGGTTTCGTTTATCAGAATTCAAATTACTGTTACCTGGATTCCTGGCTTTTACAGGTTTTTATTCCAAGTACAGCATACAAAGGACAGAAGTTAACAATGGAGGTAATGATAAGTATGGCGGCTATGATCAGCACGATAATACCGAAAGTGCCCTGCACCACGTTGAAAATATAAAGTATTAAACCGGCAAGGGCCAGCAATAGCCTGATCAGTTTGTCAGTTTTTCCTACGTTTGCTTTCATGCGGATTCGTATTGGTTAAATTGTGAAGTTGGCTGCGACAAAGATATTATCCACCTTTAAAATTATTACAAATATAGATCACAAAAGGCTATTTTGAGATTTATTCACAATGCTTTTTAATCATGCAAAACAAGTAATCAGCTAATTGCTAATTTTACCGTCAGTATCATCGTTATGGGTTTACTCACTATTTTGCTGATTGCCATCGGGTTATCGTTCGATACGTTTGCTGTTTCCATATCAAGCGGTCTGGCTCTTCCCGGTATCAGTTTCAGAAATGCTGTTCGTATTGCCATTGTACTGGCTTTTTTCCAGGCTTTGATGCCATTAATCGGATGGGCAGCCGGCACAGGCCTTTCAAAATATGTGAAAGATTATGACCACTGGATCGCATTCGGATTGCTTTTTTTACTGGGGGCCAAAATGATCTACGAAAGCCTTCAAAAAAGTGACGAGAAGAGCAGTTTTAATCCTCTTGATTTGAAAGTGCGTGTAGTGATGGCTATTGCCACAAGCATCGATGCGCTTATTGTTGGTATAAGCTTTGCTTTCCTGGAATTTAATATTGCCCTGGCTATCTTCATCATCGGATCAGTGACATTCATTGTTTCGATGCTGGGAATGTTGTTTGGCAAGAGCGTTGGCACACGGCTTGGCCGCAGGATGGAAATTGTTGGCGGAATAATGCTTATTGCCATTGGAGCAAAGATTCTGATTGAGCATACGATGCTTGCTTAAAAATATTCAGGTTATTTTCATACCCGGTTGTTGCATATTGGTACATTTGTATCTATTAACCTGCAGATGTCAGGCTGTAGTTTTCACCCTCCACCTGTACCGGAACACTTCAATGCGTAATTTATAAGAGTTGGTTGCTGTAATGAGATTGCGGAACATTGTTCGAAGCTTAGCAACTGCTTTAATGCTGCTTGTATTGCTGCCGCACGAACTTAGTGCTCAGTCGGTTGCACCCGGCAGCATGGATCTGTACGGCCTTGATCCACTACTTTTTAATGGTCGTTACTACTCCTTTTATATTACTAAAGGTACAATCGGCGACCCTTTTTTACAAGGTACTGGTTTTTTAAAAGGTTCTGTTACCGTTCGGGGTGTAAATTTCGACAATCTCGATCTCAACTATGATGTTTACAACCAGCAACTCGTTTTAAAATACCTTAACCGGTTGGGAGCGGTAAACCAGATCATTGTTTCGGATGCATGGCTTGAAGGTTTCACCCTTGATGATATGCATTTTTGCCTGCTGCAGAATGCTGATACAACAAAAAGAATTTACCGGGTATTTGGCTCAGGTGAAATTACTTTGCTGCGTTATTACAGTAAAACCCTGGCACTCGACAATCAGCTGAGTTCAAGGAACTTCAGGTTCTCTAACCTCCGTTTCGAGAATTACCTTCGCACTTCCAGCGGAATGAGAGCATTTAAAGGCAACAGAAATTTTGTCTCTCTTTTTGATGCCGGTAAACAGCCAAATATCAGGAAGTACCTGCACGAAAAAAGAATCAGGCTCCGCAAAGCCGGCGACCGCGAACTTACTGAACTCATTACCTATTGTAACCAACTCTGAACCAGTGTTCCGTCGCCTCATCATCATATGGCTTGTGGTAATTCCGGTTACACTTTTTGCTCAAAAAGAGCAGCAGTTAATTCATGTCAGGTTCGAAAACCTGCCTGCTACCGCTGTTTGCGACTCATTGTCCCGGTTATCGGGAATCAGGGTCTTCTGCAATCCTGACTGGCTTGGGGTGAGAAAAGTAACAATAATTGCCGATAGCATTTCTGTTGCCGACGCATTTGCGAAAGTAATCGAAGACACTGGTCTCACCATTTCGAACTGGCAGGGCAACCTGGTAATATTGCCGGGCGTCGGGCTACCTGCAGGCCTTCCAAAGTACACAACAAAAGTACCCGCTGCCGATACATCAGCCCCGGATAATAATGCCGTTACCGAGAGCGAGGAAAAATACCTTACCGGCAGAAGGGCTGACGTGATGCAGACTTTACGGATAGGAAAAAGCGGAGGCTCGCCTACAGGCAGGGCAAAAGTACAGGGGCGTATTTTTGATGAGGAAACCGGTGAGCCTATTCCCGGCGCTACAGTTTTTATTGCTGAAACAAAAACAGGATCGGTGTCTGATCTGAACGGTTTCTTTGCCATCACCCTGAAACCTGGAAATTACAACGCGAGTTTCGAATATCTTGGCTATGCCAAGAAGAAATATTTACTTGATGTTATGTCGGACGGGAGTTTTACAGTGCGACTTCAAAAGGCAGTGATACAGATGAAAGAAGTTGTTGTTTACGGCGACAGGCAGGTGAACCTGAAGACAAAAGACCCGGGACTCGATAAAATTGCGATGAAGGCAATAAAAGAGCTGCCAATGATGATGGGTGAACGCGATATCCTGAAGATTTCGGGGCTTATGCCCGGCATTGTCACCGCAGGCGAGGGCTCGGCTGGGCTCAATGTACGCGGAGGCGGATCGGACCAAAATGCATTTTACATCAACAAGATACCGATATACAATACATCTCATCTGTTCGGTTTCTTCCCTGCATTTAATTCCGATATCATCCGCGATTTCTCAATTTACAAAGGTTACATACCTGCACAATTCGGTGGCAGATTATCATCGGTATTCAATATTGTTTCAAGGCAGGGAAACCGAAAAAGGTTCATGATTCATGGAGGCCTTAGTCCCGTGGCCGGCAACCTGGTTATTGAAGGCCCTTTAAAAAAGGATACATGTTCGGTGCTGCTGAGCGCCAGGTCAACCTATTCCGACTGGATACTCGGACGGGTAAAAGATCCTGATATCCGCAACAGCAGCGCCAGCTTCAACGATTTCTCAGCTGCCATAAATTACGACCTCCATAAATCGCAACTTTCTCTTTTTGCCTACCATAGCAACGATAGTTTCAGGTTCTCTGAATTAAACGAATACAAATACTCCAACAACGGCATGTCGCTGGGATTCAGCCACAGTTACAGCAATATGCTCAGGGGCGAATTCAGCCTTGTGGCATCGCAATATTCCTTTTCAACCATCGATAAACAAATGGCTTCGTCGGCTTATTCGCATGCCTATGACCTTGGACATTACGAAACCCGCGCCGATTTCACGCATAGATTAGGGGAGAAACACTCCATTGAATATGGAGCCGGCTTTGTATTATACCAGCTTGCAAGAGGCACCGTATCGCCATACGGCGAACAATCGCTTCGCAACATTGTAGAACTTGGCAATGAACAGGGTAGTGAGGCTTCGGCATATTTATCCGATTCGTATGAATTGAATACGTGGCTGACAATCACAGCCGGATTGCGATATGCAGTATATGCCCCCCTGGGACCCCAAACTGTTTACACCTATTTTGATAATACCCCCAGCGATATCCGCTATATCGAAGACACACTGCATTTCGCAAAGAATAAGCCGGTAATATGGTACCACGAGCCTGATATCAGGGCAGCCGTCAACCTTACCACCGATGCCAATGGTTCGGTTAAAATTGCTTTCAACCAGATGCATCAGAACCTGTTCATGCTCAGCCCCACGGTGACAATTGCCCCAAATACGCAGTGGAAACTGGCCGATTATCATATCACTCCATCACGGAGCAACCAGGTTTCTGTCGGTGTGTTCAGAAATCTGCCTGTATCGGGACTGGAAGCTTCAGCCGAAATCTATTATAAGAACATACAGGGTTTCCCTGAATTTCGCGATGGCGCCGACTTTCTTAATCAGCCATTGGTTGAGTCATCGGTATTGCAGGGGAAACAGAACTCGTGGGGTTTGGAATTTTTCCTGAAAAGGAGTTTGCATAAGCTCGATGGATGGATTTCGTACACCTACTCCCGTTCAAAAGTAAAAGTGGATGGAGGCGAAGCATGGAACCGCATCAACAATGGGGAAATTTATCCGGCAAACTATGATATTCCCCATGTGCTCAATATCGTGCTTAACTATCACTTTACCCGCCGTATCACCTTCTCTTCGGTAGTTGTTTACCAATCGGGGAAACCGGTCACTTACCCGGTTTCGGTTTATTATGTCAACGGTTTGCCGGTGCTCGATTATTCGAGCCGCAATGCATACCGCATCCCCGATTATTTCCGTACCGATTGCTCGCTTACTTTTGAGGGTAACCTGAAAAAGAAAAAATTATTGCACAACTCGCTGGTTTTGAGCCTTTATAATGCATTCGGACGCGACAATGCCTATTCGGTATATTTTACAACCGAAAACGGCAAAATTAAAAGCTACCAATACTCGGTGATCGGTGTCCCGATTTTAACGGCAACCTGGCAGTTTAAACTTGGAAATTATGCTTCGGAATAAACCGATTATCATGCTCTTTTTGCCTCTTGTGCTGCTTTCGGCATGCATCAAGTCCTACGAACCTGTTATCAGGCCCGCTGACAAAGGCAAGTATGTGGTGTCGGGCGATGTGACTGATGCCGGCGGACAGCAGCAGGTTAATGTTTCGGTGACATCGGCGCTTGATGATCCCGGTTTTATACCGGTATCGGGGTGTATTGTTGTGATTTCGGACGACAATGGCCATGAATTTCTGATGGCCGATGCCGGCAATGGCAACTACTACTGCACAATTGAGCCGCAGTACCTCAAACCCGGAGTCTCTTTCAAGGTTTCGGTACACACCCCTGATGGTACTGATATTGTCTCTGATTACGATAAAATGCCGGCCTGCCCCCCAATCGATTCCGTTTATTATTTTCGTGAAGACGTGCCTACCAATAATGCTGATATTTTTGAAAAAGGCATACAGTTCTTTGTTAATCTGAATGGCGCTGATTCCGATAGCCGGTACTACCGCTGGGAAGCTGTTGAAACCTGGGAATATCATGCACGTTACCCTATTGAGTGGTGGTATGATGGTGTGATTCACCATGTATATCCTCCCGATTCAACACGCATGGTTTGCTGGACGACATCCTTAGTCAAAAACATCTACACACTATCAACGAAAAACCTCAGCCATAATTCTTACAAGAAGTTTCCCCTCCATTTTGTTGACAATAAAACCACAAAGCTTGCCTACGGTTACAGCCTGCTGGTTAATCAGTATGCGATGAGCGAACAGGCTTACAATTACTGGGAACAGTTGAAAGCCAACAGTATAAAATTGGACAACCTCTACGAAAAACAACCTGTTTCAATCCGCGGCAACCTGCATAATATTACTGATCCTTCACTTGCCGTTATGGGGAACTTCAGTGCTGTAGCAGTGAAATCCAGGCGTTTCTTTATACGTAAGGTCGCAAACCTCGAACTCGATTTCTCTGATTACTGCGACCCCATGAGGCTTGAGCGGGGGCTTGCCGAGCTTTCGCCGATCGATTATCCCGCCTATCTCATGGATGCTATTAACGGATACAGTAATGTGCAACTCAGCCCGTATTGCGTTGATTGCCTTTCGCTGGGAGGAACAAATGTAAAACCCGATTTTTGGCCCAATTAAAATGAAACGATATCGCTGGCTGGTATATATTGGACTTGTACTTGCAACACAGGCTGCATTCAGTCGCGACGCAAACAGGCCTGTTATTGGTGAAGCCGTTTCGGTTGTTACTGACAGGTCGCTGTATATCGCAGGCGAGCAGATTATGTTTTCGGCCCTTGTAATAAATAGGGTTGATGAATTATCGTACAGCGAAAGCACCGTGGTGTATTGTGAGTTGATAACAGCCGGCGGATTTCGGGTTGCTGGGCTGAAATTTCCGGTTGAAAATGGGCGGTGTTCAGGTTGCCTGAAAATTCCCGATGATGTGCTTTCTGGATTTTACTATTTGCGGGCTTATACGCGGGCTTTGCGCAGTGAAGGCCCGGTGGCATATCATTATTCGCTTCTCAAAGTTGTAAATCTCGGAAGGAGCGATGTAGTTGCAGGTACCGACGATGTTGGGCAGTTATTCCCGTCTGCTGTTTCTGCATCAGATATTCCCGGCCACCAGGCCGGAATTGAAATAATTCCTGACAATGAAATCTATTCAACCCGCGATTCGGTGCGCATCAGGATCAGCGTCAATAGTAAGATGCCTAACAAAACCGGTATCTTCAGCATATCGGTTGTGCCCGAAGCAACTGTTGTGAATCATGCTGCCCTGAACAACCAGATAAAATCTGCTCAGGCCGCAGGTAACTATCATATTGAGAACCGCGGTATTAACCTGTCGGGCAAACTAGTTGAAGCTTCGACCGGCAAACCTCTTCCGGGTATTATTATGAACCTCTCAATTATTGGGAAAGGCAGGGATTTTATGGCCATTCGCACTGATTCGCTGGGTGCATTCAACTTTGCGCTGCCGCTTTATACGGGCAACCGTGATTTGTTCTTGTGTTCGGCGAAAGTGCCAGGAACCGAAACAAGGATATTGGTTGACAACGATTTCTGTACTGAGCCGGTTCAGCTTCCTGCGCCTGCGTTCCGGCTTGAGGGTTCGGAAAATGATGCCGCATACCAGATGGCTGTTAACAGGATGGTGGAAACAGCTTTTGCTACAGTAGCTGATACCGTTTCAGCAATTGCCAACGAAATGGAAATCCCGTTTTACGGCACACCCTCCGAAGTACTTTATCTCGACCAGTTTGTGCAGTTGCCAACCCTCGAAGAATATTTCAATGAGTTGCCTATGATGGTTAAGGTGCGCAAACGGAAAGGCGACAAGTATTTCAAGGTGTTCGGGGCGCAAAGCGATCTGGAAGTGTTTGATCCGCTGGTGCTTATTGACCACGTTGCGGTTGACGATGCCGAAAGGGTACTCAAAATTTTGCCGCAGAATATTGCCCGCATTGAGGTAGTGAACGAACCCTATGTAAAAGGCAGCCAGACATATGGCGGAATTATCAGTATTATCTCCAAACGTGGCGACTTTGCCGGTATCGACCTGCCGTCGTCGGGCATCTTTGTAAATTACCGTTTTCTTGCCAATGATGCAAAGTGTCGTACCAATGAGCAGGTTGGAAAGGGAATTCCCGATACGCGAAACACTCTCTTCTGGGCTCCGCAGATTGTGCCTGATGACTTTGGTAACGCTGTTGTTCGATTTACAACAGCCGATTCGTATGGCCGTTACCGGGTGATTCTCAGTAAAATGCTCACTTCAGGCGAAATTATAACGGTTGAATCCGGTTTTACTGTGAAATAAACCGACTCGGCAAACGCCGATAATCGATTACTCTCAAAACCACATGGAAAATATATTTCCGGCATACGATTGCCTACCGGATTTTTACAAACTTGTTTACCCGGCTGAATTTTGTACCGAATGTTATCCTGATAGTGTAAACTGATGGCAGCAGGCGCCCAACATCAATTGTTCCGGTGGCGTTGTTAAGTTGCAGGCTGCCTCGCATCACCATTGTGCCATTCAGGTCGTAGATCTGATATTCGGTGGTTTGCGGTATATCATTATCTGTGATGCTGATGTATATGCGATCTTTGGCAGGGTTGGGGAAAATTCTTAGTCCTTTTCCTTGAGGCTCGGGAACTGATACCGTGCTGATGAAATGAGCGGTAAAGCTTGTAATGTCGGTAGCAAGTGTATCGTTGAAAACAAAATTGAGCGTGTCGGCAATCAGGCCATTCGGGCTCCAGTGGTAAAACCCGAAACCTTCGTTTGGGATGGCTTCAATCCTCACGGGCAGGCCGTTGAAGTAGATTCCCTGCCAGGGATATACATCAGGTGTGATGGTGCTTATTTTGATGGTCCCGGCGCCGGGCGGATCAACATCGAGGGTCATGTCGACAGTGTTCGCCAGAGCAAAATGACTCATGAGGTGGTTACGTACCTGCTCTGTTCTCATGCTGAGCTGTGTATGGAATGTGTTGTGATTCTGATAAAAACCAAGCATCTGCCCGAAAACATTGTTCGGATCGCCCCAACGCGCATATTCATTCTGCATCTCGGTCTTGGTGAGGTCGAACATGTTTTGTTCTATGGCTAAAATGTTATCATTCAGGTAGGCTGTGTTCAACAAATCGGCATACCTGTTGATGAAATAGTTTTTAAACCTCCCGTTTTGTATTCCCTTGAGCCAGATGTTGATATAGGGATTTGCCGGATCAACGCCAAGCAGGTATTGAATCTGATCGCTTGTGTAATCGGTCCAGCCATTCGGGGCCAGCGACAGTTCGAGGTCTATCAAACAGTACCGCCACCGGTAACCCGTTTTATCGGACCTGTACAGCTTAATATTGTTATAAACCCAGTCGGTGTTTGCGATCCACGATTCGGCAATGATATAATCGTTGTAATTTTCAAGGTCAAATAGCTGGTCGGTTTTATTCCAGAACAAAGTATCAGCCGGATCAATCAGGTTAAATGCTTCAACCGACTTCCAGAAATTGTCAACCGAGCCCTCAACCGGCCTCAGCACGCCTCCGTACCAGTAACTTAACGAGAGTATGTCGAGGCTGTCGGTGTTGGCGTCATCGTATATTTTGAAATACTCTTTATCAAACTTCTCTCTTAGTTCATACAGGCCGAAGTAGCTGCCGTTAATATATACCGATACCGGCCGCCATGCTGAATAGTAGTTGTTGGTGCCTTTTCCCGTTAACTTAACTGCTGCAGCGTCTTTATACGGTAGGATAAGATACTGATTGCTGCCGTTGCGAAGGTAAAACTGGCTGTATTTGTGACGCGAAGGTCTGTCGGGGATAATACCCCAATTAACCGGGCCGTCGCCGAGTATGCTGTGATCGGGGTCAAGCCTGAAGGAGTGCTGCGGGTTTGACCGGCTTCCACCGGCGCCACCGTCCATCTGCATGGCTGCGCGACTCGAAAAAATGTGCTGGTTGGTCGAATCAAAATAATCTATATAAGCAGGTTTCTTCCAGTCGAGCCACCAATTGTCAAAAATCCCGGTAGCCCCATACAGATTCAAATTATCAGTAGCTACAGCAAGAATAGGAGTGTTATGGCTGACATTCATCAGGTAATTGGTCGTGGTAACCGGGCTGTCGAGGTAGCCCGGGGCTGTAACGCAGGCTTTCAGAACGGCAGAGCCGATGAGTTGAAGCGGGTTGTTATCATAGGCGGGCGAAAGAACAGAAGGCTCGCTGCCATCGGTTGTATAATGAATTGCTGATGTTATGCTGTTGGGATTATAAATCTCAACATTTACAATGGAGTTGTAAATACCTGATGGCATATTGAATGCCGGTGGTAGTAAATACCCGCTGTAGGTATTGCTTTCATTGTTCGAATTGCCGGGAGAAGAGGTCCTGAAAAGTGTAACCTGCTGTGAGCCATCAGGGTAACGGCCATTGCCGTTATCAAGGTTTGTACAGTTCACAGGTAAACTGCTGAGCAGGGTTTGAATGGGTGAGTACAAGCTGATCGTTTCACCCGAATTTGAAATTTTGAAATTTGTATGCTGGCTACAGTTAGGGTCAATTGGTTGGAAATGAGAGGATACGGCAGTGTCAGCCACCGATTTAATGTGAATGTCAATATAATCGTACACTGTATTCGGATCGGTGCTCACAACCCTGAAAGCAAGGCTGCTGATATAACCGGCCCCGACTCCTGCCTGCAATAGTTCCGTTGCTCGAACAAGCATCTGGTTCTTCGCGCCCCAGTACCAGTTACCATACGGTGCAGGGTAGGAGTAAGGAGAATTCTCCAGAGTTCCTGTACCAATGATTTTTCCGTTAATCTTCATATTGGGTCGCAGGTAAACAGTGTTTCCATAATCATAAGTACAAGCTATCGAACTGTAATCCTGCACGCCAAAAACTGTCGAAGGATAAGTGGTGGCCGATTGTTTGAAAACTGAATTGCTGGTATAACCGTTTGAATTGTACGAACAGGTATTGATGAGTATGTTAGAAACACCGTCCCAATAAAAAGGCGAAGATAAAAAATGAGTGTTCCAACCGACAACAGGGGTGAAACTGGTAGCAGTTTGTACGCTGACGAATGAAGTGACGGGTTTTCGCGATTTCCCGCTGCAAAAGATAACTTTAAAGGAACCGGGGCCGAGCGATATGGCAGGTAGTATCCATTTTCGAGGCTCCGAATTATCATCGGTGAGTGAATAGCCTTCGAGGTTTATGGCAGCATTTCCAGCGTTGTATAATTCAATCCAGTCAGGAAAGTCGTTGTCTTCATCAGCAATCGAGGAATAGTTTTTATTGCTGCCTTCGTTAATGATGACCTGTGCCCGGATGCCAGGGCAGAACAGCAGGACAATGGCAAGTGCTAGGATATATTTAGACGCCGGCATATTGATCATAAAAATTGACCGACGAAATTAATTTTATTCCTGATAAATCATGCAGAATGACAATAAATCACGCAAGGTTTTCCGGGTTTCTTTGTCTGGATCGAAATTCTGTACAGTAGATTGCACAGATCTTAGCGCACATCCGAATCAAGTGACAGTATGGCCTGCCTGAGCACATCTGCGGAATGATGGAGTGCCTTTAGCTCTTCTTCCGGCATCTGACTGCGGATTATGTCCGTTACACCGTTGTTATTGAGAACGGTTGGCACACTCAGGCAAACATCCTCCAGGCCGAATTCTCCCTTCATGAGCGTTGAAACGGTAAGTACGCTGTTTTGACCGCGGAGTATTGCTTCGGTGATGCGTACAAGCGCCAGCCCGACGGCAAAGTGTGTTGCTCCCTTGTAGTTGATGATGTGGTAAGCCGATTCCCTGACATGTTGTTCTATTTGCTTTCGTTCAGTTTCCCACTCGCCGCATTTATTACAAACCGGGCAATAGTTTTCCATGCTCATTCCGGCAATGTTGGTCATCGACCAGGCGGCAAATTCGCTGTCACCGTGTTCACCCAATATGTACCCGTGAACATTGTGGACATCAACACCGCAGTGCCGGCTGAGCAAATGGCGGAAGCGTGCGCTGTCGAGCACCGTGCCTGACCCTATCACACGGCCCCGTTCCCATCCTGAACGCTTTAACGCCACCCAGGTAAGGATATCAACAGGATTGCTTACAACCAGCATCACCCCTTTGCATTGGCTTGCCGCGACTTGTTCGGCAATGCTGCCGACAATGGCTGCGTTTTTCTGTAAAAGCTGGAGCCTCGTTTCGTCGGGTTTTTGTGCCTGGCCGGCAGTGATCACTACCAGTTGCGCATCGGTATAATCCTTTTCAGAACCTGTTCTGATGTTCACGGTGGGGAAAAAGGGTTGCCCATGCACCAGGTCAAGAACTTGCCCGTGTGCAAGGTCCTCGTTTTTGTCGATGATCACAATTTCGTCAGCTAAGCCACTCTGCGCCAAAGCATAACAATATGTCGCGCCCACAGCTCCGGCACCAACCACAACAACACGCCGATTTCCGCTGGTATTTAAAACATTCATTTTTATAAAGTGTAAAATTTGTTAATCCTTTATTATTCAGGCTAATATCCCGTTTGTTATTATATTAACAATGAAAACGGCAAATTGTTTCGCGACATTATTTTGAATTTGCAGGTCAGGTTAAATTTGACGTTTCGCAGTCTCCTGTTATTTTCCTTTGTAATTTTAAGTCGGGACACAGGCATAACATCCACAGCATTGGAATTCAAGATGATTGAACAATAAATACTTTGTGATCAGCTAATAGTAACCATATGGACAGAAGAAACTTTATACAGCTCGGTACCATGGCCGGGCTGGGTGTTACAACCGCCGGCATAGCAGCATGCACAAGCCCGGTGATTGATAAAAATGCTGACAATCAGACAAAGCTCCCGGAGAAATTTGAGCTTGAAGAGATGACAATTGCGGACTTGCAACAAAAACTGGAAAGCGGGGAATATACATCCGAAAAACTAACCCGGCTTTACCTCGACCGCATTGCAGAGATTGACCATGACGGCCCGAAGCTGAATGCGGTGATTGAGTTGAATCCTGATGCGCTGGCAACTGCCGGCGAAATGGATGCCGAACGGAAGAATAAAAAAATCCGTGGCCCAATGCATGGCATCCCTGTTCTTATCAAGGACAATATTGCCACCGGCGATAAAATGATGACCACTGCAGGATCGCTGGCACTCGACGGCAATGTGGAACAAAGTGACGCTTTCATCGTTAAAAAGCTTCGCGATGCCGGCGCCGTTATCGTCGGCAAAACCAACCTGAGCGAGTGGGCAAACTTCCGCTCTACCCGCTCGGCCAGCGGATGGAGCAGCCGTGGCGGACAAACCAAAAACCCATGCGTCCTTAACAGGAATCCATCCGGTTCAAGTTCGGGGTCAGCCGCAGCTGTTGCAGCCAACCTCTGTTCTGTAGCTGTAGGCACCGAAACCGACGGCTCAGTGATAGCCCCTTCGTCGTGTTGCGGCATTGTGGGACTAAAGCCCACCGTTGGCCTGCTGAGCCGCTCAGGGATCATTCCTATCTCGGCAACGCAGGATACCGCGGGACCAATGGCACGCACAGTGCGTGATGCAGCCATATTGCTGGGCGCACTGGCAGGTTCCGACCCGGCAGATGAAGTTACAAAACTTGCCGACGAAAACAAAAAGGTGGATTACACTGCGTTTCTGAGTAAAGATGCCCTGAAAGGGAAAAGGATCGGCATTGAGAAGTCGTTCCTTGCCGGCCACGAAGGTGTTACAGGACTATACAAACAGGCGATAGTAACGTTGAAGGCGCTGGGAGCCGAAGTAATTGAGATTGAATTGCTCAAACTGACAAAAGAGCTCGGAGATGCCGAATTTGACGTTTTGTGTTATGAATTCAAAGATGGTGTGAACAAGTACCTGGCTGCTTCACGGTCGCCGGTTAGGTCGCTGGCCGGAGTTATTGATTACAACAGGAAAAACGAAAGCAAAGCCATGCCTTTCTTTAAACAGGAATTGCTCGAGTTGTGCGAATCCAAAGGTGGCCTTGATAGCGCCGAATACAGGCAGGCATTGAAGAAGTCGTTATCGTCGCGCACCATGATCGAAAAGCTGATGAGCAATAACCGCCTTGATGCCATTGCAGGGACAAGCATTGGTCTGCCCGGCTGCACCGACCCTGTGAATGGCGATTACGATACCGGCTTCTATTTTTGTCCGCCTGCTGCCATGGCCGGCTTTCCGCACATTACTGTTCCCATGGGAAAGGTGCATGCATTGCCGGTTGGGTTGTCGCTTATGGCAGGAGCATGGAAAGAGGCTGAACTGCTCGGGTTTGCCTATGCTTTCGAACAGGCCACCCTTTTCAGGGAAGCGCCGGCTTTTCTTGAAAATCTGCCTGAACCTGCTTAGCAACCTTCGCTGATGCAAACATGGAAAACCAACAACGGTTACCTCATTACAAGGCTACTTGCAGGCCGGAGCAACGTATTCCTGTTATCAAACGGCAGCCGTCACATCCTCATCGACACCTGTATCGGATTGATGAGGCGCAAACTCCGGCGGCGATTGCAAAAGGCGGGTGTTGATCAGGTTGACCTGCTTGTGATTACACATGCTCATTTCGATCATGCCAATAACGCGCTGATGGTCAGGGATAAATTCAAAGCCAAAGTGATTGTTCACGAAGCTGAGGCTGAAATACTTGCGACCGGCGGAGTGGTGATGATCAGCGGATCGAACCCGGTGCTCAAAGCTTTGGTCAGGCTGGCCATGAGCACGGTTTCTTCATTGACAGGCTGTAATCCCTGCCCTTATGACCTGGTGGTTACCGGTAGCTATGATTTGTCAGCCTGGGGATTTAATGCCAAAATTATCCACACCCCGGGCCATAGCGGTGGTTCGGTGAGTGTGATTGTAGATGATGAAATCGCGATAGTTGGAGATACGCTTTTCGGTATTTTTCCATGGACGGTGTTCCCGCCTTTTCTGCAGGATGAAGTTCAGCTTATTGAAAGCTGGGGCAAATTGCTTGATACGGGGTGCAAGCTGTTTCTGCCTGCACATGGCTCAGCCATCAGCAGGAAACGCTTAGAGAAAGGATACGGCAGCAAGATTGGAATCCGCAGCGAAATCAATAATTGACTAAGTATTTGTACACCAGTTCTTTCTGAGCGTCGGTGAGTTTAGCCTTGGGCGCCATGCTTTCCAGCACCTTGGTCCATTGTTCGGGAGTGCGGCTCTCGGGTTTGCTCAGACCATGGCATTTATTACAATTGTTAACATAAAGATTCCTTCCTTGTTCTAATTCGGCGAGGGTGGCCGTTATGCGTTTGTTCTCGTTTGCACCTGATGGGGTGTACATTTTGGTTGTGCTGCAGGCCACAAGGGCAAGGAGAAGGATTGCTGCAAGAATTGGTTTCATGGGGTGTTGGTTGATTGGTTAATGGTTGATTGGTTAATTGGCAGATTGGCTAATGGTTAATTGACAATTGTTACAGGTTACGGAAACGAAATATTAAAATTGCGTGTTGTTTTTAGTTGAGGTCATATTCCAGGGCTATCTGCCTGACTGATCGGCGGGAAACCTGCACAATCCGGATACGTTCGATAAGGCTGAAGGCAGGCAGGGGCGGATGTTTAAGCGCCAGCATGGTGAGGATGCTGAATGCAGAGACAATTTTTTTCATACTTCCGGTTGAGCTTTCAAAGCTAATCAAAAAAAGATGCCGTATCTGGTTAATAGCAAATTATCCGGTTACGACTGGCCTCGGCCAGGTTTGTTGTTAAAATATTACATTCAGCAAGAAGACCATCCTGCAACAATTTTCATATTTTTACATCATACAAGTATGGGTTGCTGAATAGTTCCCGGGCATAAGGATATTATTAAGTTCTCCTCCAGTTAAGACTATGAGCCGGCAATACAAACAAAAATTATCATTGCAGAAAAGTCACAAAGCAGGTATCCTGATCTTGTTATTGCTTTTTCCTGTATTGATTTGCTGCGTTGTAAATGCCCGTGGCGATGATGCGATGCAGGGGAAAGCGGTTATTACAGCCGATACAGTCCTTATAAAGCAATATGTTGCCGTTTCGCACCGATGCCAGGGCAAACACAAGTTTGATTCTGCAGTTGCCTATCTCGATCTTGCTCAAAACATTGCTCAACGCACGAGCCTTACAGGCTGGCAGTTTGAAGTATTGAAAGAATACGGCAACCTGATGGTTTCGAACGGGAGTTTTTCCCTTGCACTTGAATATTATTTCAAAGCACTGAAAATACTGGATGCGGAAGCCCATGGTATGCAGGATGAACTGTCCGTTGATAAAAAGTACACGGATGTTTTCATGCTTATCGGAACCGGTTACTTCAGGATGGAGAGTTTCGACAAAGCGCTTCAGTACTATAGCAAATGTCTTGCTGTCTGCAGGAAAATATTTGCCCGTGACCCTTCATTCCCGATTGATGCCCGCAGCATGGCACTTTTTAACAATATAGGCTCAGTATATCTCACACAAAACAAGTTCGATAGTGCGAAGTATAATTTTAACCGTGCGCTCGAAATCAACAATAAGATCAGAAACAAGGCATATGCTGCATCCTTGTATAACAACATGGGCATCATCAGTAAAAACCTTCGGAACTACCCCGAAGCATTCAGTTTCTATCAAAAAGCTCTCGATATAAGGTCAGGCCTGAATGATACCGCAGGCATGGCCCAGGTTTATAATAACCTCGGCGATTGTTACAACCTGACTGGTAATTATCCTGAAGCGATTAAGGCGTTAACTAAAGCGCTTGATTTTAGCAGGTTATCCAATACTTTGATTTCGCAAATGAAAGCTGCCAACTTTCTGACCATTGCTTATGAAAAAGCCGGCGACTACAGGAAATCACTCGAATACCAGCGGCTGTACAATTCGCTCTTCGACAGTTTAAACAATGATGAGCAGGTGAGGCTTGCTGCAAGGCTGGAACTGGAATATAATTTTGAAAAGAAACAAAGGGAAAGCGAATTGCTGCAGCAGATTGAGCTTACTAAAAAGCAGCGCAAGGTACTGGTGCTCATGATTATTTCGGCCTTATTACTGTTTTCGTTCCTCATTCTTTTTCT
>JAKLFM010000090.1 GCA_022711175.1 Bacteroidota bacterium
CAAATTCGCTTGCGGCAGAGTCCCAGTTACATAGATCTTGATGTTTTCAAAAACATTATTATCGATCAATCCAAATAGCTTATGGGATGTGTTTGAACTAGGATAAATATTAATTACCGCATCGTTATCGCCTGTCGACAAGTCTTTATAAAAATAATTTCCGTGGATCCTCCACCCCGAACCAGCACCGGAGATTCTTATAAAGTTCGTATTTTTGGCAGTTGGTGTAATCCTAAATCCCGTAATCTCAAAGGGAAAGGTGCTTTCAGTAGAACTCGTGTCTATCTTAAACATCCCAAAACCATATGTTGTGTTACCTGTTCCGGTTATTCTTGTGCCTGTTGTCTGTGATGTTCCCGCGCCAACTAATTTAATTGCCTGGCTGACAGTAAGATAGTTTGCTCCCCAATCACATAAGCCAGGAGGCACGGATACTGTATCTCCCGCAGATGATGCTGTGACCGCAGTATTGACATCCGCGTAAGAACAACTTGCCGCTGTGTGAGTATCGGCAAGCGCTGTATTCGTGATTAAAAGAAGAAGAATTGTTGTAACAATTATTTTAATCGATCTATTCACACCAAACCTCCAATAGCGATTCCAAATCTCGAGAAAAGTTGAGTGATTTTCCATTCTTATATGGAAGTTTAACTTCAAGTGTTTGTTTTTTCAAGTTATATTATTGCATTGTTGTATTCTTTTTAATTACGAAACCAATTGTTGCAAACGGGAATCAATTAATTGCAATGTCGTCACCACAAATTGAATTATTGGCGCGTCAAAAAAGAATTTATACCACTGAATTCGGTCTGAAGGGTCGATGTTCTAGACCACTAGACGACGGGAGAGTTATTTGTCAGGACTAATAGTATGTAAGATTTATAATCGTGTTTTTTACGGGTCAAAATTTTAATTTCAAGTATTCTTCTATATATTTATGAGCCCTTCAGGTAATATAATTGAAATAATGTAATCATTTAACTGCCGTACCAGCACCGCTTCGTATCTTTCAGCAGGTTTTCCGTCCATCACTTCCATTGTCATTGGTTTATCGTATATCCCGTTCTGCCTGCAATACTCGTATTACATGAACCACTACCAACCATCGGATGCGGACAAGCATAGGGCACCCATCCAGGTCTGGCAGTATTTTCAAAATAGTCACGCCCCGCAACGATCTGATAGGGGGCATTATTGGTATCGTTGCGACGATATACAAGATTAGGTGTATTTGCTTGTGTACTACAAGTGCTGGACGGACATTCTGAATTGGTTTCACAGGAATTATATTTGTTTACTCCACCAACACAAATGTTCCCCGAAGTGTTTCCCCAAACATAAACAGGATCTTGGGTTTGAGAACCAACAGCCCCAGTTCCAATACCGATACCATCAAGAGGTATTAAGTTTAGTCCTGTTGCCGTTCCGGGGTGTACCGGGCTTGCATCATATGTATCATTCGCGCTCGTTCCGTCAGCGTTTCCAAATCCACTTGTACAAGCATCATCAAACCAACTGCGCCGGTTGTCCAACGCCACTTTACCATTCTCAGAATAGACTCCTGCAATAACATTTCGGGTTATAACATGCGAACCAGCCCTCATTGCGAGTGCTACCGCCCATCCTCCGCTGGAATCAGTTGCACTGAATCGGTTGTTATATACTTCGTACGATCTTGCGCCACGAATGTTTGATTGACACGCTGAATGTGCCTCAATACGAGCATCATTAAAATCATTATACCTGATCACTAATCTTGCACCTTGGTAGCTGTCTATCCGACTACCATTATATGGTCTTGGACCAATGAATGTATTGTTCTCTATAAATACCACTTGATCTGTTCCCCATTGTGCGGTGGCCATCCATGACAAATTCGCTTGCGGCAGAGCCCCAGTTACATAGATCTTAATGTTTTCAAAAACATTATTATCGATCAATCCAAATAACTTATGGGATGTGGTTGAATTAGGATAAACATTAAGTACCGCTTCTTCTGTCGTTGCGTTTTTATAAAAATAATTCCCATGGATTCTCCACCCCGAACCAGCACCGGATATTCTTATCATGTTCTCATTACCGATTATAGTCGATGTAACCCTGAATCCCGTCATCTCAAAGGGAAAAGTGCTTTCAGTAGAACCCGTATCTATCTTAAACATCCCAAAACCATATGTTGTGTTACCAGTTCCGGTTATTCTTGTGCCTGTTGTCTGTGATGTTCCCGCGCCAACTAACTTAATTGCCTTGGTGATAGTAAGATAGTTTGCTCCCCAATTAGCAGAACCAGCCGTAACATTAACCGTATCACCAGAAGCCGCGCGAGAGACGCATGAAGCCACCGATGCAAAATCCGGTGTTGTCTCCCAAGTACGGTTTGATGTTAGGGCACAGCTTCCTGACTCGGATGTCAATGTTGGTGTCGATGTTGGTGTCGACGTTGATACTACCGATATCATACCAGCACCAGCACCAGCACCATTACCACCACTGCCACAACTGATGATGAAGGATGAAAATAAACAAATGAGGATCAGTGCAACGGGATTTCTATTAAATGCCATCGATTCCCTCCATTGAAAAAGTCATTATTTTGCTCTTTGAAAATATAATGTTTTGTTTTTTATATAGTTAATGCATATTTGTCAATAGAGAAAAGACCCCCTCAAATAAAAACGACAGTTGACTGCCTGTTAACCGATTAATTAGGAGGGTAGCAGACAACTGCCAATCTGTGAAAATGTCAAAGCTGATTTGGTCGAGTCAAGTATAGGTCGGGGAAGGTAAACGTTTTAAACTAAGAAAGTGAAAGGGCTTCTTTCTGTCTGCACAATTAGGAAGAAGCCCTTTCGGTTTTTCCAGCACACTTTCGTTTTACAAGTGCATACTCTATTTATGGCCAATAAGTGTACCAATAAAAAGTTGCCGTTACAGATTTCGCTGCAGTCATCGCTACTGTACAAGTGCCTGTGCCGGAACACGCTCCTGACCAACCATGAAATCTATAATTTTTATTTTTCGGATTAGCGGTCAAGGTCACTGCTTTGCCAGGCCCATAATTTGCTGAACAAGTCGAGCCACAATTAATAAGACTGTCACTACTTGTCACAGTTCCCGCGTTAGAATTAACTTTTTTAACGGTTAAGTTGTATAATGCACTTTGGGCGAAATTTGCCTGAACAGATCTTGCTTCCTTCATATCCACACTACATGTGCCTGTCCCGGAACATCCTCCGCCCGACCAGCCGGTAAATGTGTACCCGCTGTTAGGCAGAGCAGTCAGTGTAACTGAGGCTTCTGAGTCAAAATTTGCGTAACAGGTCGAACCGCAATTGATACCTGAGGGATTGCTTGTGACCGTACCATTTACGGATGTAACAAACAAAGTAGATTGAGTTTTGGTATTATATCCTGCCGTCCCCACTTTGGCAGAATCGCATGAACCAGTTAACCCCGCCAGTGGATGAGGGCATGCATAAGGTGTCCACCCAGGTCTGGCAGTATTTTCGTAATAATCACGATTGGCTAAAATCTGATATAGTTGGTTATTGATATCGTTGCGACGGTGAACCGAATTAGGCGTATTTGCTTGAGTACTGCAAGTACCACCTCCAGCCACGCAAGCGGTTTTCCCTGCTGATGTGTCACATTCGCCATATTTAGCCGTTCCCGATATGCATACATTTCCCGCTATATTATTCCATACATAAACAGGGTCTTGAGTTTGAGAACCAATAGCACCCGTTCCAACACCGATGCCATCAAGAGGTATTACATTAATGTTACTGGCTGTTCCGGAGTGTACTGGGTTGGCATTATATGTGTCATACGCGCTTGTCCCGTCAGCGTTTCCAAATCCACTTGTACAAGCGGAATCAAACCATGCCCGACGGTTATCAACACCTACCTTCCCATTATATGTATAAACGCCAGCAATCCGATTTCTAGCTATAACGTGTGACCCTGCTCTTAAAGCTAAAGATAATCCTTCTGATGGATTGTTTGTTGCCATCATATTATTGTTGTAAATTTCGGATGATCTTGCACCACGCACCGTCGTCTGACAAGCTCCATGCACCTCAAGTCGTGCGTCCTTAAAATCATTATAGCGGATCACAAGTCTCGCGCCAAGTTGACTATCAATCCTAAGGCCATATCTCGGACTTGGTCCGATGAATGTATTGTTCTCTATAAATACCGCTTGATCTGTACCCCATTGTGCAGGAGCCATCCATGACAAATTCGCTTGCGGCAGAGTCCCAGTTACATAGATCTTGATGTTTTCAAAAACATTATTATCGATCAATCCAAATAACCTATGGGATGTGTTTGAACTTGGGTAAACATTAAGTACCGCGTCTTCTGTCGTTGCGTTTTTATAAAAATAATTCCCATGGATTCTCCACCCCGAACCAGCACCAGATATTCTTATCATGTTCTTATTCCCGATGATAGTCGATGTAACCCTGAATCCCGTCATCTCAAACGGAAAAGTGCTTTCAGTAGAACCCGTATCTATCTTAAATATCCCAAAACCATAGGTTGTGTTACCAGTTCCGGTTATTCTTGTGCCTGTTGTCTGTGATGTTCCCGCGCCAACTAACTTAATTGCCTTGGTGATAGTAAGATAGTTTGCTCCCCAATCACATGAACCGGAAGGCACGGATACAGTATCGCCCGTGGATGAGGCTGTAACCGCATTATTGACATCCGTGTAAGAACATGATGCCGCCATGTGTGTGTCCGCATATGAATTTTGGTAAAAAAGTAATCCTACCAAAATAATTACTATCGTCGAAATTTTCTTTGTTATTTCTTTCATGATATTTTCTCCATTTTATCTGTGATGTTCTTCAGATTTTTGGAGGGCTCTGAATTTGCCCGGCAGTTCTGCCACCCTATCTTGCATGAAGACTTAGGTCAGGAACTTTGCGCCCCACCCTTTCAGGTGGTTTGCCCTTTTCAAGCTTTGGTGCTTCTTACACTCACTTCTGTTTTTGATTTATGGCAGATTTGCTGGACGGATCTTTATGACTTTTTTTGCCCGGCAGTTCTGCCGCCTTATCTCCCCATGAAGACTTAGGCCAGTAACTTTGCGCGCCATCCTTTCAGATGGTTTGCCTTTTTCAAGCTTTTGTTACTTTAAAAATAATCTTTTAAGTTTGATTTGTGGCAGATTTGCTGGACGGATCTTTATGATTTCGGTGCCCGGCAGTTCTGCCGCCTTATCTCCCTATGAAGACTTAGGCCAGTAACTTTGCGCTCCACCCTTTCAGGTGGATTGCTTTTTTCAAGCTTCCGTCACCTTAAATGCAACGGCTATGCCACAAAACAATACTATAATTTACTTATTAATATCAGAGATTTGCAAAAACAGGATCTTTGGAGACTACCTCCGCACGGTTATTTTCCCCATTTCACCGGGGCATAATGCCCAATCGGACCAATAAAAAGGCGCTTTGAACCTACTTAAGTCACAGGGGCAGGGCTTTCGCCCTGCCTAGCTCCGTCCAGCACCCTGCCATAGGTATAAGAAAGAGCCTTTCCTGCGTTACTAAAATATAACATTAAGCACCTTAAATTTATGGCATAACACCACTGCAGATAATTTTTTCCCGCAACTTTTGGCTTCTGAGATTCTGAAATTTGATAATTAGTTTGAAGTGTCAAGGTCATAACAAACATGAACATTATATGTCAAGGGATAAATAAAAAATGGTTCCCGGCCTTCGCCGGTACGATGCCTGGATTCCGTGTCGCGCTTCGCTTGCACGGAATGATGAAAGGGCAATTACGATACAGATTCTGAAGCCCGGAATGCCTGCCCTGAAAGGTTATGACAGAAAGGGATTTGTGACGCACTGCGCTAGACGTCTATTTGCTGCAGCATCAGCTCCCGCTTTGCGTAATCTGCATAGATTTTTTCTTTGATAAAAAACTCGAACAAATCCTTGTCAATGTGATTGTCCCTGACCATTGACTCCATGATGTTGAAAGCCTCGGACAACGTCATTGCTTTTCTATGCGGCCGGTCCTTGGCGGTAAGCGCTTCAAAAACATCGGCAATGGCAATGATTCTCGATTGCAGGGGAATCTCATCTCCTTTCAACCCGAAGGGATAACCACTGCCATCTATATTTTCATGATGGGCGGAGGCATAATCCCCGACATGACGCAGTTTTTTAGGAAACGGAAGTCCGGAAAGTATTTTGTGTGTTACCAGGGCGTGATTGTTAATAATGTTTCGCTCCTCCTCATTGAGTGTGCCCCGCCGCACACATAAATTATAAACTTCCTCTTCCGAAAGAAGCGGCCTGATCTCTCCATCCATACAGAATTCACGCTGAGCAATATCTTTGATTCTTGCAATCTTTTCATCGCTCATGAATTCTTCGCCCTTATTCACTTCGCGCAGAAACTGGTACTCCTTGTCCAGGGCTTTCATCTCCGCTTCGGCACTCCTTAAGACTTTGCTTGCAGGCAAATCTTTCTTTTCGGATTGAACTGCCGTCACATAATCCTTTTTGATTAATTTCAGGCGCGTTTTGACTTCATGAATACGGTCATGAACCGTCTGCAATTTTGTTTTTTTATCCAGAAGGTACTGGGGGGTTGTTATTTTCCCCATGTCGTGAAGCCATGCAGCCATTCGCAATTCCCGCATCTGATCGTCAGAAAATTTTACATCGGCGAAACATCCCTGCCGTGTTTCGTTGATTTTCTTTGCAATGACCGTTGTCAATTCAGCAACACGGCGTATATGGCCGCTCGTGTAAGGTGATCTTTCATCAAGGGTGGTTGCAATAGTCTTGATAAATAATTCAAACAGGCTCTCCAGATCATGAATTAAATGGCTGTTGGAAAGAGCCACCGCCGCCTGTGACGCTAAAGACAGAATAATCTTCTGTGATTCGGGTGAAAAATTTATTATTTCGCCGGTTGCTGGATCCAGAGCATTCAAAAGCTGCAGAACACCGATGATTTCATTTTCATGATTACGCAAAGGCGTGACCAGCATTGACTTCGACCGGTAACCGGTTTTTTTATCAAACTGTTTTGTCCCTTCAAAGTTAAACCCATCAACATTATAGACATCATGAATATTGATGGTCTTTCCAAAAATGGCCACGTAAGCGGATACATTAGCCTTGTTTTCTCTTCCGTCTTTATTTTTCAGTTTAACGTTCGGCCATGTTATCGTTCCTGCCGATCCACCCATGTGAATATCCAAGGAATTATTTTGAACAATCGCAAATTTAAGTTCAGTTTCATCGTCTGACATTATATAAAGTGTGCCGGCATCGGCATTGGTCAATTTGCATGCATCTTCCACAATTATTTCCAGAAGACGATCAATATTTTTTTCTCCGGAAAGAGACACTCCAACTTGAATAAGATGTTCGACCTGATCATGATAGGTACGGTAGCTGTTTTTCTTTTCTCTCATCTGCTTGATATTGAACATGACGGGGGCGGTGTTCATTTTCCTTCTCCATTGTCTGCTATATAGGTACTGAGAGCTTTACATATTTCCCTTTGTGTCATAACCTTACAGGTCACGCGTTTCGAGCAGCAAGACGAGAAATCTTTCTTTTGTACTATGGCGTTAAAAGATTTCTCGCTTCGCTTCGAAATGACAAATCGATCATTGTGCATAATGTTCTTTTCCTGAAAGAGGACATCTTAATTCAAATGCCGTTGACAGGGATAAGCCCTCTTTGTTCATCAGGTCGAAACTCTATTTATTCTCCGCGGAATACGCTTTAGCAGGAAGAACCGCAATTGATCGTGCTATCAATCACGGTTATGGCTCCCGCTTCATTAAGCGTCTTACACTCACTTCTATTTATGGCAGATTTGCTGGACGGATTTTTTTGATTTCGTTGCCCGGCAGTTCTGCCGCCTTATCTATCAATAAAGACTTAGGCCAGTAACTTTGCGCCCCACCTTTTCAGATGGTTTACCTTTTTCAAGCTCAATAAAAAATGAACGCAATGGTTATGCCAAAAAATAATTATTTATTTATTTCATGATATTAATAACTTACATAAATTGATTTTTTTGAAATGCTGACCATCAGGTCATTTTTTTCATTTTAACTGGTTAAATTGCCCACTGGTGACTATGAAATAGTCATGAAATGAAACACAGAAAAAGTATCCGTCAACTTTTAACTGATTATTACATCGGCAATAGAAAGTTTAAACATTTAAAATATTACCTCCCCCTACCCCCTCCAAAGGGGGACAAACAACCCTGCCCTCTACTCGCGTGACCTTAAGGTGATTAGGTTAGGTGGAGGTGTCGTAATTACCTCTTTGTCATTGCGAGCTCCCTCAGGGAGCGCGGCAATCTCTTCAGGTAGGCATGAGATTGCTTCGTTCGCTGCACTCCCTCGCAATGACATTGCAACACAGTCTCAGGGGACAAACAACCATGTCCTCCGCAGGCGGAGGTGCCACGAAGTGACGGAAGTGAAAATTGTAGGGACTGCTCCCCGAGCAGTCCGAAGCGGCGCGTTTGGCAAACGCGCCCTACATTAAAACCCACCTCCCCCTACCCCCTCTATGAGGGGGACAAAAGAAAGGGAGCACCCTCCAGAGGGGGACATCGGGGGGCGCTTCGACAGGCTCAGCGACCAGCTTCGACAAGGTCAGCAACACTAAAATAGTGTTCGCATTTTTTTGCCTAATATATTAATAAGATTGTTAATTATTACTCCGGCAACTAGACATGTCAAATCGGGTAGCCGGGGGTTTTTCTCCCCCAGCCCCCACACCACCTGGCATGCGGGTCCGCACCAGGCGGTTCACAGAGATTACCGGGCCGTAGCCGGGTAGTGAATGTTTACCCACAGGTCTTTTACAGACAGCAACCCTTGATCCTTAAGCCATTGGTTCGTCATGCCCGTTTGCGTTGCCAGCGTTTTCGCCAATCGCCACGGCCCCTTGCGGCTTATTGCCACAGGGATGGCCGCGTGCAGCGACGTTCCCAGTTTCCGAAGTTCCCGAACCTTGGTTTTCGCCTTGCGCCACTGTTTCAAGTAGCACATGCGTAACCGCCTTCTCAGCCAGTGATCGATTTCCGGGATCGGATGATAGTACTCCGCAATCCCGAAATAGTTCATCCAGCCGCGGAGGTATTCGGCAAGCTTCTTGTACCGGTAGTCCATCGAAACAAACCAGGATCGCCCGGTCAGTTCCTTGACCCTTCGTTTGAATTCACGGAAGGCCTTCTCGAGCCAGTGAATCTTGGTTCCATGGAATGTGAAGCCAAGAAAGGCTGCCTGATTTGTTGGGACGACTCGGCTTTTCTCCGGGTTGATCCTGAGTTTGAGCGTTTGCTCCAGGAAGTGTTTGATGCTTCCCATCACCCGCTGTCCCGCCCGATGACTTTTCACCAAAATGATAAAGTCATCGGCATAACGGGCAAACCGGTGTCCGCGTTTCTCAAGCTCTTTGTCCAGATCATCCAAGATGATGTTGGCCAGTAATGGCGACAATGGCCCACCCTGAGGAACTCCCAGAGGGGTTTCCTGTAGGCGACCGCTTACCATTACCCCGGCCCGCAGGTATTTTCCGATGAGGCGTAGAACCCGTTTGTCAGGAATCTTTCCCGCCACACGGCGCATCAGGACATCATGATGGACTGTGTCGAAAAACTTCGATAAATCCACATCGACGGCGATGCGGCATCCTTCCCGGATATACTCGCGCACCTTGTAAACCGCATGGTGGGCGGACCGTCCAGGCCTGAATCCGAAACTTGATTCCGAAAATGCCGGATCAAAGATCGGAGACAGAATCTGGGCGATGGCCTGTTGGATCAGCCGGTCGAGAACGGTTGGGATACCCAGGGGACGAGTTCCCCCGTTTGCTTTGGGAATCTCTACCCGTCTTACCGGCGAAGGTTGGTACCTGCCTGCTGAAAGCGATTGCCGGATTTCCTTCCATAGAGGTCTTGTCAGTTCGGAAAACTGTCCGATGGAAACCCCATCGATGCCGGGCGCGCCCTGGTTGGACTTCACCCGTTTCCACGCCGCTGTCATGTTCTCGTTGGATAGAATCCGCTCCAGCAGGTTTTCATTTGGGTCGAACGATTCCATCACGCGCCTCACAGACACTCCTCCGTGCGGATTCATCATGTTATAAGAGCTCATGGATGTTCGTCCCTTCTCTGTGTTCGGCCCTTCGGCGGGGTAAGTCTTTCCCGGCTTTTCCATTTCGCCGGGCTTGTTTCCTCACGCCTACTATGGCCTCTGCTGACTCCTGTCCGATCACACGACATGTTGCCATGACATGCGCTGTCGTATGATACGACCCCACGTCGGACAGGTCTCCCCGGATATGAACGTGAACTGTCCCGATGCAACCGCAGCATTTACCCTGTCTCCTGAATCCCGGACTTTGTCATGTTGTGCTGACTTGCCCGGAGACTAAGCCTTGTATGCCGTTTCTGTTCGTCGGCTCATCGTTTTGCACTCAAGCTTCCTTCAGACGGTCCCTCGCGATTCCGCCCTTGCCTTCGGCTAATACTTTTGTTAATGTTCAACAACGTTTAACATTAACAGGATTCACGTATAGGGGACTTACACCCCATAAGTTCACGCCCGTGCCGGGCGTACACAACATCATGCCGGACTTAAGCCGGCATCTGCATATTCCTGGTTTCCCGCCTCCGCGGGAATGACAAGGATTGTTGTCAAGTCATTAATACAAAAAGGATTTTATGAGCGGGAATTCTTTTACTGAAAAAATCAGGGAAATGATCAACACCAGAAACATCCTGTTTCTTTTATTTTCTGCCACGGCACTCATTGTTGCCTACACACCGGTCAGGGCGCTTTATTCGTCAAACAAAAGCGAATATTATTCGCACATCGCTTTGATTCCCCTGGTGAGCATTTACCTGGTTTATATCAAACGCAAAGAAATCTTTGAAAAAGTAAATTATTCATTTGCCGCAGGAATTTCCGTCTTGCTTCTTGGCATCGCCATGTTTCTGGGCGGTATTTTTCTTGGCTCGGGACTGGATAAAAATAACTACGCATCCGTCATCATGTTTTCCATCTTCATTTTTGTAAACGGGGCCTTTCTTCTTTGTTACGGCATGCAGGCTTATCGCAAGGCGTTATTCCCTCTTCTCTTCTTGATTTTTACCGTGCCTGTCCCGACGGCAATTATGGACAGTATCATCACCTTTCTGCAGGTCGGATCCTCGGAACTTTCCAACCTTCTGTTCATGGCTTCGGGCGTTCCCTTTGTCAGAGACGGTTTTGTTTTTCAGCTTTCCAATCTAAGCGTTGAAGTTGCCAGGCAATGCAGCGGTATACGCTCAAGCATGGCTATCTTCATCGTCTCTATCCTGGCAGGTCACATGTTTTTAAAATCCCCCTGGAAAAAAATTGTTCTCGTGATCTGCGCGGTTTTGATTGCCATGTTTAAAAACAGCATCCGGATTTTAACGCTTTCTCTTCTGGGAAATTATGTTGATCCGGTCATACTGACAAGCTCTCTTCACAGAGAAGGCGGCACACCTTTCTTCATTCTGGCACTCCTGCTTCTGGCGCCGATACTGTTTTTGTTGAGAAGATCAGAAAAATTTGCAGATAATGGATAGAGGGGTTTTTGTTTATTAATGATCCAATAATGGGGATAACATTTTTTTTATGCAGCATAATCGTCACGCGGCGCAGAGACTG
>JAKLFM010000091.1:0-6192 GCA_022711175.1 Bacteroidota bacterium
TTACCTGCTAATATCTGCTGAACATGGTAGATGTCGTCCTGGTCCTTCATGCGTATATCTGACGCCCTTAAATCTTAAAGGTTACAAATTGAGGTACAAAATAGTAATCAGATTATAGAAAGGCCTAATTCAGAGGCACTAAGATAGTCAATATGACAGAAATTTCATCACAATACATGTAAAATAAATCACTGTTGTCCGGTAAAAATGAAGAGTTAGAAAGTTTTATATAAAACCACTTAGTACATGACAAAAAGTATAAGCGATTAATAATCAACAAGATGTGTTAATAACTTGGTAATAACTCTCGGTATGTAATATAATTTAAAAACTTGATATTCAATATCTTAGATGATAAATCACCACATCTAACATCAAGATAAATGAATACCAAGTCTGAGAGTAAAGATACCATTTTATTGGACAAGTTAATACTGATCTTCGGGGATAAGATGAATTTAGCCCGAATTAAGTTCTTTGGCTTATTTGTTTGCGCACTTTGCAAGGTACAAACAGTCTGTTTTGAAAAACTGGCAGTAGGATTTGATACTGAAGTGAAGATTGCCTCATCATTAAGGCGGATACAGCGCTTTATGGCCGAATACATGCTTGATGCGGGATTGATAGCTCGTTTGGTCTTTGCCCTATTACCCCATGAACCGCCGTATCGTTTAGCCATGGATAGGACAAACTGGAAATTCGGGTCTATTGACATAAATATTTTGGTACTGGCAGTTGTTTACAAAGGAGTTGCATTTCCACTATTGTTCACAATGATGCCCAAGTTTGGCAATTCTTCAACAACCGAGCGAATAGAATTAATGCAACGTTATATTGATATGTTTGGGGCAAAAAACATTGATTGTCTGTTAGCTGACCGTGAATTTATCGGAGATCCGTGGCTTGGATTCCTGAATTCTCACCATATCCGTTACCATATCCGAATCAGGGAAAATTTCTGGGTTGTTATTCCCAGAAATAGGCACAAGGTCAAGGCTTCATGGTTGTTTAACAATCTGCAATTGAACCACTATATGTTCTTTCATGGGATTGTATATATCAATGGACAGTTATGTTACCTGTCGGCTTCAAGAGTCCTGAGTAAACAGGGTACGCCTGAATTACAGATCATTGTTTCTTTTAACAAACCAGAAGAGGCCAATACATTATACAAAGAACGATGGCAGATCGAAACAGCTTTTAAGGCAATGAAATCCAGCGGTTTTAACATTGAAAACACTCACCTGACTGATTTGGAACGTATGGCTAAACTCGTTTCAATCATCCTGGTGGCTTTCGTCTGGGCTTATAATATCGGAATAAGTCTGGATGAAATTAACCCCATACGAATCAAAAAACATGGCCGACGAGCCCAGAGTATTTTCAAATACGGCCTGACACATCTTGCTAAAGCACTGCATTCAAATGACTTAGAAAATTTTAAACACTTTTGCAATTTTTTGTCATGTACTTAGTACAATTCATTAAAAAATCTATTCTCAAAAATCCTTTTTTATCAATGAAATGATTTGTCTTTCATCAACAATGGTTGCTTGGTGTTAATTGAAGAGCAGCCTGAAGACTTCTTCCACCTTGCCAACCGTAATCACTTTAATATTCTTTCCTGCAGGTTTTGATGTCTTTGAGTTGTATTTTGAAATTACAATGATTTCATAACCAAGTTTTTCAGCCTCGGCGATACGTTGTTCAATGCGACTGACCGGCCGTATTTCGCCCGAAAGCCCCACTTCTGCGGCAAAGCAGGTTTTGGAATCGACGGGGATATCGCCGTTTGACGAAAGCACCGCAGCGATCACTGCCAGGTCAATGGCAGGATCATCAACACGGATGCCGCCGGCGATATTCAGGAATACATCTTTGGCGCCCAGCCTGAAACCGCTGCGCTTTTCAAGGACCGCCAGCAGCATATTCAGCCTCCTGATGTCGAACCCGGTGGCCGAGCGTTGCGGAGTGCCATAAGCTGCCGAGCTGACAAGCGCCTGTGTTTCAATGAGTATGGGCCGCAAACCTTCGATGGTGGAGGCGATGGCTACGCCGCTCACTTCTTCGTCGCGTTGCGATAGCAGGATTTCGGAAGGATTGGAAACTTCGCGCAAGCCGGTGTCGCGCATCTCGAAAATGCCAAGTTCGGAGGCTGATCCAAAACGGTTTTTCACGGCACGGAGTATGCGGTAGCCGTAGTTGCGGTCACCCTCGAACTGCAACACAGTGTCAACCATGTGCTCCAGTATTTTAGGCCCCGCCAGGTTCCCGTCTTTGGTGATATGTCCGACCAGAAATACCGGGACTCCGGTAGTTTTGGCAAATCGCTGCATTTCGGCGGCTGTTTCACGGATTTGTGAAATACTTCCCGCCGTTGATTCGATGATGTTGGTTTGTAAAGTCTGAATGGAATCGATGATCACCAGCCCGGGCTGCAATATTTCGAGGTGCTGAAAAATGGACTGGGTATTTGTTTCGGTAAGTATGTAACAATCAGGTTCTTTGTAGCCGATGCGTTCAGCTCGCATGCGTATCTGCTGTTCGCTTTCTTCGCCCGAAATGTAAAGCACTTTCCTGCCTTTGATTTGCAGGGCAACCTGTAGCATGAGTGTTGATTTGCCGATACCCGGCTCGCCACCTACCAAAATCAGTGAACCGTCCACAAGGCCGCCGCCCAGTACACGGTCGAGTTCGCCGTTGCCGGTTACAGTACGTTCTTCATTTCCCTGGGCAATTTCATGCAGTTGTTTCGGCTTATTTTCAGTTATCTTGAAGTTACCGCTGCTTTTGGCACCGCCATCGCCATGCTGTATCACCTCTTCCACCATCGTATTCCACTCGCCGCATGAACTGCACCGGCCCATCCATTTTGGCGACTGAGCCCCGCAGTTCTGGCAGAAAAAGGTCGTTTTAATCTTTGCCATGGGGTAAAATTAGAAAATCACCGGGAATGGCAATTTCTTGGACAGAAATATATAGAGCATCTAATGTGCAGGGAGGTAGGTAGAATACGGTTTACCTGCTTTCAAGAATTTTCTTCTCAATCGCCGTTGTAGAATACCCTTCGAGGTAATCAATGGTAACTACTTTGCCTTTGCGGGCTTTTACAATGTCATACCCGACAATTTCCTCAGGCTTGTAGTCGGCGCCTTTTACCAGCACATTCGGCTGGATAGTTTTGATGAGTTCATAAGGTGTGTCTTCACCGAAAAAAACCACATAATCAATAAACCGCAGCGAGGCCAGCACCATGGCACGCGACACTTCGTCCTGTATCGGGCGGTTGCCGCCTTTTATCCTGCGCACCGATTCATCGGTATTCAGTCCCACAATCATCACATCGCCCAGGTTGGCAGCCTTGGCCAGATAATCAATATGCCCGAGGTGAAGGATATCGAAACAGCCGTTGGTGAAAACGATCTTCTTGCTTTTGAAACGCATGATCGCCAGTTTCCTGGCAAGTTCTACGCTGTCGCGCGTATATATTTTCGACTTTACAAACTCAAGCTTTTTCATAACTCTTCTTTTGATTGTTGTAAATGGGCAAAAGAATGAACGAAAGCACTCCGAGTAATATGATGGTAAGCGTTTGCGAACTCCAGATAAGCCATCCCAATGCATAGCCTTTGGTATTTGCAACTCCGTATAGTAGTAATGTTTCGGCGACAATAGCAGGATAAATTCCTATGCCACCCTGTACCAGCATGATGCCGATGGTTCCGAACACGAGTGTTGCCAGGCCGGCATCAGGTCCAAGGTGACTGGTTTCGGGCAGGCTGAAATAAACCAGGTATGCCATAAGCCAGTATAATCCCCAGATTATCAACGAGTAAAGTACGAACAACCAGGGTTTCTTCATGTAGATGACCGATTTCATGCCTTCGAAAAAGCCTTTGGCCATATCCCACAATTTGCTGATAATATTGATTTTAAGGAGCTTTTTTCGAAAAACGAAAAACAAAACAACCATCACCACCAGGATAATGATCACGATGTTGGTAAGTGATCCTGCAAGGCTGTATGAAAGGTGTAATTTTGATTCGAGCGGCTGGTAAATTTTCTGCTCAATGTATGAATACAGCTTATCGAACTGTACTGCCAGGTTGATAAAGAACAGTATCAGAAACACAATCAGGTCAATGCCTCTTTCGGTTACAACCGTTCCGAAAGATTTGGTAAAAGGTACGTTTTCGTAACGGCTGAGTATGGTACAACGACTAACCTCGCCCAGGCGCGGCAATGCCAGGTTGGCAAGGTAGCCGATCATTACGGCAAAAAAAGTGTTGCGGTTTCCGGTTTCGTAACCCATGGGTTTGAGCAACATCTTCCATCGGATGGCCCTGGTGTAATGCGCCAGCACTCCAAGGACAATGGCCAGTCCGATAATCCAGTAATTGGCATCACCAAACGAAAGGAAAATCTCCTTTTTCTGCTGAGAAGTGAGGTTGTGCAGGAACAGCCAGATAAAGAAAATGCCAATGCCCAGGAAAAGCAGGAAACGGGCGACGTTTTTAAGTTTTTTGTTCAAGACGGTTTAGTGAATTTGGTTACTCGCATCGGGGAACACGATAGCAGGCTTAAATTTTTTTGCTTCTTCGAAGTCCATCTGTGCAAACGATGCTATGATGATAAGGTCGCCAACCGATGCTTTGCGTGCTGCGGCTCCGTTGAGAGAAATAACTCCCGAACCGCGCTCCCCTTTTATCACATAGGTTTCAAGACGTTCGCCGTTGTTGATGTTTACTACCTGAACCTTCTCAAACTCAATTAAATTGGCAGCATCCAAGAGGTTCTCATCAATGCTTATCGATCCAATGTAATTGAGATTGGCCTGTGTTATGGTAGCCCTGTGTATCTTGGATTTTAATATTTCAATTTTCATCATGGTGCAAAAATACAAAGAAATAACGCTTTACCGTACCTGGTTCTAACGTTAATAAAATCAACAAGTTAAAAACAATGTACCGATGATTTTTGACTGAAAAGGACGAAAACCTTAGAGGTTTGTGCAGGCTGAATACCTAATATAACCGGATATTGTCTATCAGTCTCACTTTGCCTGCGAAAACGGCAACACAAAGAACAGCATGCTCTACATCCATCCAGTCTTCGAACGGCTGCAATGTGACGGCGTTGGCAACGGTTGCATATTCAACCTTTAATTCGTGATTTTGTTCTATTTCCGTCATCACAAGCTTTTCAAGTCCTGAAGGTATAAACCAGCTATAATTCTCCCTGGCATTTATGAGCGCTGCGTAAATGCCGGGTGCGGCTGTCCGCTGTTCGGCCGTAAGGCGCATATTGCGGGAACTCATCGCCAGCCCGTCGGCTTCGCGAATCGTTGCACAGGGAATTATCTCCACCGGAATTTCAAGTTTCCTCACCATGTATTGGATAATGGCCAGTTGCTGAAAATCCTTTTCTCCAAAATAGGCACGATGTGGTTTTACGATTTCAAAGAGCTTTTTCACTACCACTCCAACTCCCCTGAAATGCCCGGGGCGAAATCGACCTTCCATAACCTTCTCCAGCCCGCCAAATTCCATTACTGTAGTATCGGGTTCGGGGTACATCTCTTTTTCCGAAGGTGTGAAAAGCACACTGCAACCGGCGCTCTCCAGTTTTTCACTATCCGGTTCAACTGTTCGGGGGCATTTGGCCAGGTCTTCGGGGTTGTTGAACTGGATTGGGTTAACAAAGATGCTCACCACCGTGACATCGTTTTGCGAAACACAGGTTTTAACAAGCTGAATATGGCCATCGTGCAAGGCGCCCATGGTAGGAACAAAACCGATGGTTTTTCCTGACTCTCTCAGTGCATCAAGGTGCGACTGCAGCTCATTTATTGTTTCAAAAACCTTCATAATCAGTAGCTTGAGATCAGTTTTCGATGTTTCTTTATTTCCCGCCGATGATTTTCAGCATATCTTTCTCAATCAGGTCGTAGGGCACTTCGATAATCCTGCCCAATTCCTTTTTCTTTTTATAAAAAATGAAAGTGGGAACACGTTCAATGTGGAGCGCCGAAATATCCAGGTCACCGGCTTTTTTATTTCGGTCAACGGCTATGAGCTTCATTTTCCGGTAGTTAAAACCCGCCTGGTCCATTACCTTGTAGAATCTTGGTACCCATTCCTTGCTGTCGCCGCACCAGGTTCCCATCACGAGTTTTATCGTAATGCCTTTCAG
>JAKLFM010000091.1:6292-11693 GCA_022711175.1 Bacteroidota bacterium
GCCGAATCGAAATTGCTGTTTATTGTGCCGAAACCGTCGCGGTTGCAGTAACCCAGCAGGATTTCGTTGTGCTTTTTGGGATCGGTGCCTTTCTGATTCAATTTTTGAGCAGAAGCAAAAAGGGGAACAAGCAGAATGATCAGTAATGATAGATTCTTCATAAAATTGATTTTCATGGCTTTACAATCAATCACAGATTTACGAGGTTATTCCTGATGGCGAATTTTATAAGGTCAACGGTTGTTTTGAGCTCGAGGCGCTGCATGATGTGGTTTTTGTGCGACTCAACTGTACGTATGCTGATGAAAAGTTTATCGGCAATCTCCTGGTTTGTAAGCCCCTGGGCGAAAAGGCGCAGCACTTCCACTTCGCGTTTCGAGAGCAGGCTTTCATTTCGCAGCTGATCAAGGTTGCCCGATTTGGCCTTTTTGATATAGCTTTTCAGAATGGTGTTTGAAATTGATTCAGCGAAATACTCCTCACCTTTATAAACAGCCCTTATGGCTTGCAACAGCTCGTTGCGCGAAGTGTTTTTTGGCAGGTACCCCTTTGCTCCTGAGTTGATAGCGTTAAAAACGAACTCCTCGGAGGTGTACATCGACAGAAATATCACCTTTACCTGAGGAAATTCCTTTGCCATCTGCCGGGCAAGCTCAATCCCTGACATATCGGGCAGGGCTATGTCGAGAACGGCAAGATCGGGATGCTGAACCTTAAGCAGATCAATCATTTCGCCTGCATTTGAGGCCTCACCCACTACTTCGAGATCATTTTCGCCGGCCAGCAGGTTGGCAATACCGGCACGTACCAGGTGATGGTCGTCAACCAGTAATATTTTTATCGTCTCCTTCATTGCGTTTGTAGGGTATTGTAACGTTGATTTGTGTTCCGGCTTTTGGGGCCGATTCAATGGTAAAAGTTCCTTCGAGCAGCGAAGCACGTTCACGCATATTTTGTATGCCGTTGCGGTGCGCATAGCTTGTGGGATCCAGGATAAATCCTTTGCCGTTGTCGGAAACCGAAAGGCTGACGGTTTGATCGTTTCGCGAAAGCGAAATCGTCATTTCGGTAGCCCGGGCATGTTTTATAATATTGGTAACTGCCTCCTGGGCAATGCGGTACAGGTATATTTTCGATTTTTTCTCGAGCCTGCTCAGGCTTCCGTGGCTTTCAACGGTTGCATCTATTCCGGCAATGGCCGCCAGTTCCATAATGCGGGTGCGCAGGGCGGTTTCGAGTCCGAGTTCGTCGAGGGCGGCAGGCTGCAAATCGTTACTGATGCGCCTAACTTCGTCAATGGCCTGGTCAATCATGCCTTTCGAAAGGTCAATAGCGGTGCGCACCTGCGACAAACCGGGCTTTTCGGTCGATTCGAGCTGAAGCCTCACGGCGATAAGCGATTGGCCTAAGCTGTCGTGAAGCTCGCGTGCCAGCCGCTGCCGCTCGCGATCCTGCCCGTCAATAACCGAGCGCAAACGCCGCAGTTTTTCCTTCTGCAACTGCTTTTCCTGTGAGCCAATTCTTTCGGAGATATTTTTCAGGGATATAATCAGTGGTTCCCGGTCTGCAACGAATGAGCTGTTTTCATCAATCTGGCCGTTAAGTTCCAGCGAAGAAATGGCTTCTTCGATGGTTTTCAATGGTTTAAGCAAGCGGGGCATTACAATGTATGACGCTGAAACAAACAAAACCGAAACTGCAATAAGAGTGATTCCGGCCGGCCGGGTGTCATCAATAAACAGAAAGATTATTCCAGCCGTGAGAAAAATTAACCCTGTGGGCAGAACAAACGAGTTGAATATCTGTTTTTTTAGTCGCATTATGCTAGAACCATCATATTCAGGCTCAAAATTATGGAGAAATTGTCAATGAGTTCTAAATATCAGCGGTAAAGCCTAACTTTGTAAAAACTTTAAGTAACTAAATTTCAGGAAATGGCCCGTATAGGTATTTTTTTCGGAGGCAGGGATAACGGACGTACTGCGAAGATAGCCCGCAAAATCCAGGAAGGGTTTGGCATTGAAAACGCCGATCTGCACAATGTGAAATCAACAAATGTCGAAGCAATATCAAAATATGATTTTCTCGTGCTCGGTACTGCAGCTTGGGGAATTGGTGAGATGCATTCGGACTGGGAAAATTTTATTGACGAACTTACCGAAGCCCCTTTGAAAGAAAAGAAAATCGCACTTTTTGGGCTTGGCGACCAGGTTGAGTACCCTGAGAGTTTTGTTGATGGCATGGGAATAATCTTCTGCCGCCTTCCTTATAAAGAAAATGTAGTTGGTTACACATCCACACGCAGTTATAAGTTCTATTACTCCAATGCCGAAAAGGAAGGTGAGTTTGTTGGCCTTGCCATTGATGAAGACACCCAGCCCGAACTGACAGACAAACGCATTAAAGATTGGATCGCAGTGCTTAAGACACAATTCAAATAGCCTGCTAATTTTTTTGAACCAAACAAAAACCCCGGCGTGGCACCGGGGTTTTGTAATTTGGGACAGGACACAACAATAGTTCAAATCAGTTATAATCTAAATTTGTTTTCGTGGCAGACTGTCCTGTATATATTTATTGTCTATACAAATGTCTGTTAATCAATTATAGATGAAAAAATGCGACCCTGAATTTTATCAACATATTTAACCTATTAAAGAATTTGTATATCAGCACGTTATCGTGAAAATGGTTAATAGGTGCAAAATTTGAATATACTTTGCTCCTTTAAGGCATTCTATAAACCATATATCAGCATTGTAAACCATTATGTTCACATACTTTTAAAACCTTTACTTTTGCATAACATTCAAATCATTCAATGATATGCTCCGGAAACTTTGTTTCATTTTAATATCAGCCTTTGTATTGGGATTCCCGGTGTTTGCTCAGTACAATCCCGAAATAACTCCAGGCGATCTGCGATATCACATCGGTTTGCTAGCTTCCGATTCGCTCAGTGGGCGATTTCCGGGAATGGCAGGCGATAAAATGACGGAAGCCTATATTCTTGACAAATTCACGAAAGCAGGTCTTACGCCTTTGTTTAACAATGGATTGCAGGAAATAAAAGTTGTTACGGATGCTACTCCGGGGCCAAAAAACAAACTTGAACTCGATGAGTATGTTGGCGCAACAGGGAAAGACTTTGTACCGCTTTCCTTTTCGATGAATGGCACACTCAAAGCCCCGGTGGTTTTTGCAGGCTACGGTTTCGATATAAACCTCGATTCGCTCCGATGGAACGACTATGCCGGCATTGATGTTACCGGGAAATGGGTGATGATACTGCGCGGCGATCCCGAACCTGATAATTCAAAAAGCCTTTTCATTGATTTTGAAAGCGAACGGCTGAAAGCGCTCACTGCAAAAGACAAAGGTGCAGCCGGAGTTATATTCATTACACCGACTGATATTGACAAGTCAGACCGCCTGATGCACCTGCAATACGACCGCACACCTTCAAATGCAGGAATCATCGTGATGAATATTACCCGCAAGCTTGCCAATCGCATGATTTCGACCATGAACGACAGCATCGAAGCGCTCGAAAGCCGGATGAAGGAGAACCACAAGCCTGCGCCAATGTACCTTCCTGTAATACTCAATGCCACTGCCGATATCATTCTTAACGAAGTAACAACGGCTAATGTGGTTGCCATGATTCCCGGTACCGATCCGCTTCTTAAGGACGAGTACCTTGTTATAGGCGCCCACCATGACCATCTGGGGATGGGAGGCCCGGGCTCAGGATCGCGACAGCCTGATACCTTAGCTGTTCATAACGGGGCTGACGACAATGCTTCAGGTGTTGCGGGGGTAATTGAACTTGCTCAAAAGCTTTCGGCCAACAGGCAGTTTCTTAAAAGACCGGTCATCCTTGTGGCTTTTGCAGCCGAAGAAATGGGACTCATCGGTTCAAAGGAATTTGTAAAGCACCCGCCTGTGTCGCTTTCAAAGATAATAGCAATGATTAATATGGATATGATCGGCAGGTTCAATACCGAAACCAATACCATCAGCATTGGCGGAACCGGTACTTCAACCGAATCTGATACCATTATCAGCCTGCTGGGGCAAAACCGTAAGTTTAAAATCGGTCGTTCGCCCGACGGATATGGGCCATCGGATCATGCTTCATTTTACTCGGAGAACATCCCGGTGTTTTATTTTACATCGGGGGCACACGAACAATACCATACTCCTGCCGATGATGCCAACCTCATCAATTACGAAGGCGAGACAGCTATACTCAGCATGGTTTACGACCTTGCCGTTGAACTGGCAAGCCGCCAGCAGGTACTTACTTTTCGCGAAGCCGGTACAAAACAGGGCGTGAGATATGGCCGCAACCTTAAGGTTACGCTTGGTATTGTGCCCGATATGGTTTCGTCAGAAAACGACGGATTAGGCGTTGACGGTGTTCGCAAAGGTGGTCCCGCTGAGAAGGCCGGAATAAAAAAAGGTGATAAAATTGTGTCGCTCGACGGGGCTGAAGTCACAAACATATACGACTACATGGCCAGACTCGGCAGCCTCAAGCCGGGTCAAATCACTACTGTGGAAATAGTACGTGAAGGCAAAAAACAGATACTGATTGTGCAGTTTTAACTGTATTGAACATGTTTAACTATTTCAACAGGGCATTCATTCTGAAATTTCTCAAATTCGGGGTTGTTGGTTTCTCCGGCGTTTTCGTTGATTTCGGCTTCACCTGGCTTTTTAAAGAGATTGTAAAAGTTCAGAAATACATCGCCAATGCCATCGGGTTTACAATGGCAGCCAGCAGCAATTTCTTTCTCAACAGGTATTGGACGTTTCACAGTACCAATCCCCAGATATTTACCGAATACGGTAAATTCTTCGCTATTTCGGTGCTAGGGCTGGGACTCAGCACATTTTTCATCTGGCTCTTTAACGGCAGGTTTAAATGGAACTTTTATGTAGCTAAACTGGTTGCTATCGGTATAGTTACAGTGTGGAATTTTTTCGCAAATCTTTATTTCACTTTCGTTGTCTGATGATTCAAAAAAAAAGAATCCGGCTGTTGACCGGATTCTCTTCTGTGTCAGGGTTTTTCGAGGCCTATTTCACAAAGAGTTTCATTGTTTGGTTGATCTCCTGGTTGCTGATGCGTACATAATAAATGCCGGGCAGTAGTTTGGAAATGTTTAACTTGTATGATGTTCCCAGAATTGCCTTGCTCAGGCTGATTTCCTGTTTGCCTACCGAGTTGATAATGTTTATATCAGCAATCATGCTGTGTGAAGGTATAATGGTTACAACGTCATTGGCAGGGTTGGGCAATAAGGTAATGACTTTTGCCGATTGTGGTTCATTTACTCCCACTCCCTGGTAAACCATTACCGGGAATTCGTTGGAGAATGTGCCACCGCCGCAG
>JAKLFM010000092.1 GCA_022711175.1 Bacteroidota bacterium
CATGGAATTCGGGCTTCAAGGGCTCGTAGGTATCACTGGTGGCATTGTAAGCGAAGTCGCTCAATACACCCAGGCCAAAAATCAGCCGGAAGTGGGTTGCTCCTGCAGGAGCCTGGATGTCATCCATCGGGTTGAATGCACCGACCGTGTAATCTGCAACACCACGTTTGATTGTTTTCGCCAAATCAGCACCAGCCTTGAAGCTGGAATCGAAATTGGCATTCTTATTAAAGGTGATGCCAAGCAGATACTTGCGTTGTTCGCTGATGAGGATCGCACGATACCCGCGAGGTTCCGACTGATCCTCCAGGTTGATCTTCTTCATGATAGCGGTAAGCCTGCCGGTAAGCTGGCTGTCGCTCATTTTGCCCAAGATGGAGCTGAACACCGAACGCACGGAGCGGCCAGCTTTGGCGCTGCCACCAAACTCGTTCATGTTTTCGCGGGTACGCTCAAACTCGGGAGCTGTAGCAACCTGCTCACCGGTAGGACCTCCGACCAGTCCGGCAAAATACCCGGTCTGGCCTTTGATTTTGAAATGTCGGATATCGCCAATCGTACCAACGTACTTGACGTGTCCTTTTTGTCTTGCCATTGTAAAATGATTAAGGGGTTAATGTTGATTGAATTACTTGCTTGGTTTCGATCACCTGGTCACCCATTCTTGCTAGCAAAGGCAGAGATTAAAGTGTTGAAAATCAAGCGTTGAATAGTGACAAATTTCTATGTAAATTTGTCTAAAATCAACTGTTAAAACGCTGTAAAACAATGTTATACAAAGCAAAAGCACCTATCATCGAAGAAACATGGCAAATTGTCAGTGCAGTTATTGATGGCGATAGCCTGAGAGTAATAGGCAAGTTCACCAGGATAGAAAAAGATATCCGGTTATATGGTATCGATGCACCCGAAACCAGGTATGGCAGAAAACTCAGGGAAGATGAAGCAAAATCCAGATTGGCAGGTGAGCTGCTTCGATTCATGGGTGCCCAATCCAAAGAATTTGTTAACAGGATATGTCCTCCAGGTACGCTTGTTACTATCTATACTGAACCTGGCAATGAAATCGATTTTTGGGGCCGCCAGTTGGCTTATCTCATTTTACCTGATGGGACATGCCTCAATGAAATATTGATTGATACAGGCTACGCCAAAGCTTCTCATGAATACTATTGCAGTGAACTACCATTCTACCAGGTTAGGAATTGGGAGGCAAAACTTGCAAAGCAGGGATTATATGCAATTGGAGAGTATTAAGATTCAGCACCGCCCCAAAAACAAGGGTAAATCTTCTTGAAGATTAGTAAAATCAAGGCATCGCACTATTGTTTACCCTATGTTTACCCGGAGTAATAAAAAAGAGCTGTAAATTATTCATATACAGCTCTTTATATTGCGACAAAGTGACCCCGGAGGGATTCAAACCCCCGACTTTCAGAACCGGAATCTGACGTTCTATTCAGCTGAACTACGGGGCCGGTTTATTTTTGTGCAAAGTTAGCAAAACAGCCTCATATGGCATCAGCAGCCTGAATTATTCCGCTTATTAATTTATTCCCATGATGCTTGTTACCCTGCCTTGCCGGAATATCGTATCTTTGCACCCCGAAAATTAAACACATTCAGTAAAATATAAAAACCCATGTCAGAAAAGATTTTTGATAAAATTGCTCCCGGCGTAGTAACCGGTAACGATGTACAGGAAGTATACCGCATTGCCCGCGAAAACAATTTTGCCATACCGGCAGTAAACGTGGTTGGCACCGATTCGATCAACGCGGTGCTACAGGCAGCAAAGGAGGTTAACTCCCCGGTTATCATACAGTTCTCTAATGGCGGCGCCCACTTTATTGCCGGCAAATTCCTGAGCAACGAAGGTGAAAAAGCTGCCATTACCGGTGCTGTTTCAGGTGCAAAACACATTCATATGGTAGCAAAAATGTATGGTGTTCCGGTGATCATCCATACCGACCATGCTGCAAAAAAATTACTTCCCTGGATCGAAGGGCTTATCGAAGCCGGTGAAAAACATTTTGCCGAATTTGGCGTGCCTTTGTTCAGTTCACATATGCTCGACCTTTCGGAAGAACCGCTGAAGGAAAACATCGAAACCTGCAAAAAATTCCTCACCCGCATGAGCAAAATCGGGATGACGCTTGAACTGGAACTCGGCGTTACCGGTGGCGAAGAGGATGGCGTTGACAACACCAATGTTGACAGTTCGAGGCTTTATACTCAGCCCGAAGACGTTGCCTATGCTTACGAAGAGCTGTCGAAAATCAGCGACAAGTTCACAATTGCCGCATCGTTTGGCAATGTGCACGGCGTATATAAACCGGGCAATGTTAAGCTGCAGCCGGTTATCCTGCACAATTCGCAGGTTTATATTCAGAAAAAATTCAACACAAAAGCCAATCCCGTCAACTTTGTATTTCATGGTGGTTCAGGCTCAAGCCGCGACGAAATTCGCGAAGCCATCAGCTACGGAGTTGTAAAAATGAACATCGATACCGATACTCAATGGGCTACCTGGAAAGGCATTCTCGATTTTTACAAGAAAAATGAAGGTTATCTGCAGGGTCAGATCGGTAATCCTGAAGGCGAAGACAAGCCTAACAAAAAATATTACGATCCCCGCAAATGGCTGCACGAAGCACAAAAATCAATGGTAGTGCGCCTCAGGGAAGCTTTTGAGGACCTCAACTGCCTCAACAGGAATTAAATGATGTTGAAATACTGAGTAATAAAAAAGCCCCGGTTCAAGGGGCTTTTTTATTAGTGCGAGGCCATGATGAGTGTTTCCTTAGGATTGATGCTCAGCACAGGGAATGGCGATGTGTTTACCATTTGTTGCGCATATGGCCCGATGAGCAGGTTGTACATTTTTGTTTCCTGTTCAGTCATAATGCTGATAAGGTTTGCCTTTACTTTCTGTGCATATTCAATTGTTGAAATGGTGAGGTTGTCGGCTTCAACGGCATCAACCACATTGGCAATCTCTTCTTCGGTAAGGTATTCAACTACCTGTTCGGCATATTCATCAATGGTGTTGCGTATTGCTTTCACCTTACTCGAATAGAGTTTTAGCACATGAATTTCGGCATCGAAAAGTTTGGCCAGGTAAGCCGTGAACGGAACTTTCTGACGCGAGTCAAGGGTAGAATCGAGTGGCATAACAATGCGGTCGAGGTCTTTTTTAATGCTGATGCCGGCGCGAAGAGTGATCACGGGGCAGTGGGCAACCGATATAAGGCGGTTGGCATTGCTGCCTATCCAAAATTGCTCAAAACCTGATGCACCATGTGTTCCCATCACAATGCAGGTGCTGTCCATCTCCTTGGCTTCATCAATAATTTCGCGATAAACCTTGCCTTCGCGTATTACATAATCCACTTCGTTTTCGGGCAAGCGGGGTTTGTATTTTTCAATAAGCTTCGCAAATTGCCCTTTGATCTGGTCAATCAGGTCTGACGAAGTATCGGAGTAAATAGTGGTTTTGGTGACACTCGGGTTGTTAACCCAAACCATGTGAAGATCAAGCAATCCCCTGTTGGCAATCGAAACCGCATGTTCGAGGGCGTTAAGTGAACAGTCGGAGAAATCTACTGCGGCAATTATGTTACTCATATGTTATATAATTATATGTGATTATCTGTCTCCAATGCTAAAATTAATGAATTCTACCATAGAAAGCAAGTGTTTTGCTTAAAAGGTTTGAAAAAAACAAATCAGAATATAAAGCATTGATAATTAGCGTATTAATATCAATGGATAAATCGTTGTCAGTCCATTTCGCTAAAGGCTATACGATCCTTCACTATGAAAGCATTCGGATAATCGGCCTGAATTTTCTTTTGAAAACCAATTGCCTCGCTTTTTGTCCTGAAATTACCAATCCTTATCCTGTAATATGGTTGCTTAAACGAAACATAGGCTTTAATATCGGGATGCTTTTCCTGGAAATCGGCTAAAGCGCTGGTTGCCTTTGATTTACTGTTGTTTCCCGAATCAAAGAATATCTGTATCCTGAAGCCGTCAAAAAACGGGTCGCGATTGTTTACTTCCTTATAACGTTGTGTTAATAAAGGTAAGCGTTCGTCCTGGTAAACAGTAATTTTTCCTTTTACCGGTTGTTGTTCCTGTGCCGAAACAACCTGCACGCAGCAGGCAAGGCTGATAAGCAAAGCGAATAAAAAGGGCTTCATAAAATTGTTATAACGAAAAATGTTCTATTGGATGGTTGCTAAGCACCGGTATGGCCGAATAATTGATAAGCTGCTGGGAGAATTTATCGAGTTGCAGTGAACTAGCTTCAATATCGCCGTCAGTCATAATGGAAATGAGGTCGGCATCAACAAGGCGGGCATGTTCAATAATACTTGAGGCAATATTATCGGTATTTTGTTTTTCAGTGATGAAGTTAACTCCATTGTCACCAAAGTATTTCTCAACTTTAAGTACAGCATTGTCAATCATCCGTTGAATGGTTTTCAACTTACTCGAATTCAATGCAATGATATTTACCTCAGCGCCAAATGTTTTGGCAAGGTCGGCAGTGAAGGGCACTTTATGCAATGTTACCGCGGTATGGTCAACCGGCATTACGATCTTTGCCAGCGGGCGGCTCACATTATAACTTGTACGCACAGTAATAGCCGGGCATGGCGCGTTGGTTACAATGCGCAAGGCATTGCTGCCGATCCAGAATTCTTCGAAGCCCGTAACGCCATGTGTACCGGTGATCACCAGTCCGGCTCCTGATGCCTTTGCCTGCAGAGCAAGTTCCTGGTAAACTTTGCCTTTGCGCAGTTTATAACCCAGCTTGCTAAATCGCAGATTGTACTTGTATTCATGCATCAAATCTTCCATATTCTTCCTCGCCTCGTCACGCAATTCTGCAATTTCACTCTGCAAGGGCATTAAGGTGCTGCTCTGGCTATCGACCCACACCATGGTAACGTTGCAACGGCAGGTATTGGCCAGCGCTATGGCATACTCAAGGGCATGCAACGAACCTTTTGAAAAATCAATGGCGACTACAATCTCTTTCATCTCTGCTCGGAATTGGTAAGTCAGGGTAAAAGTATAAATATTTTCAATGTACAGGCAGTTTATCATTTTTTTCGGTACTGATGGATAAATAACCATTTTCAGCGGAATTGTTACCTTTGTGCTGCATCAAAGCAAAGTCTATGACTCTGAACAAAAACCTGGATGCTTCGGGCGAATCTCTCACTCCTGCCGAACGGGAGATTGAGAAAGCGCTGAGGCCGCTCGACTTCGGCAGTTTCGAAGGCCAACCGGGAGTGGTAAGCAACCTTCAGGTTTTTGTTGCCGCCGCCAGGCAGCGAAGCGAGCCTTTGGACCATGTGCTGCTGCACGGCCCGCCGGGATTAGGAAAAACCACTCTTTCGTATATTATTGCCAACGAATTGGGTGTGGGAATAAAAATTACCTCAGGGCCTGTTCTTGATAAACCCGGCGACCTTGCCGGACTGCTTACCGGGCTCGAAACCCATGACGTTCTCTTTATCGACGAAATCCACCGGCTTAGCCCGATCGTTGAAGAATACCTCTATTCGGCTATGGAGGATTTTCGCATCGACATTATGATTGAATCGGGGCCCAATGCGCGGAGTGTTCAAATAAAACTAAATCCGTTTACACTCATCGGCGCCACCACCCGTTCGGGATTGCTCACCGCACCGCTGCGTTCGAGGTTCGGCATTAACTCGAGGCTTCAGTACTACGATGCCGAAACGCTCAAGCACATCATTATTCGTTCGGCCGGAATATTGAGAGTTCCCATAAAGGATGATGCGGCTTTTGAATTGGCCCGCCGCAGCCGTGGCACACCGCGTATTGCCAACCTGCTCCTGCGCAGGGTACGCGACTTTGCACAAATTAAGGGCAGCGGCACCATCGACCTCGAAATTTCACAATACGCCCTTAACGCCCTGCTTGTTGACAAAAACGGGCTCGACGAAATGGATAACCGCATCCTTACAACCATTATCGAAAAGTTTAAAGGAGGCCCTGTAGGGCTTACCACCATTGCCACCGCCGTTGGCGAAGATGCCGGTACCATTGAAGAGGTGTATGAACCGTTCCTCATACAGGAAGGCTACCTGATGCGTACCCCGCGCGGGCGCGAAGTCACCGAAAAAGCCTATATCCACACTGGCAAATTCAGAACCCAGGCTAACGGAACACTTTTCTGATAAACATTGCTGCTCCTGAGCAATAATACACAGCCGGTTTTATGTCACCGCACGATCTTGCCATACTGATAAAAGAGAAAGCTACATCGCTCGGGTTTTCTGATTGCGGCATTGCGGCGGCTCAATACCTTGAGGACGAGGCCAACAGACTTACGCAGTGGCTCAACAACAGTTTCCAGGCTGATATGGGATATATGTCGCGAAATTTCGAAAAGCGAACCGATCCGCGGTTGCTCGTCGAAGGAGCAAGATCCGTTATCGTGCTGCTCTTTAATTATTTTCCGGCTGAAGATGTTTTTAAGGACAGCAGGTTCCGGATTTCGAAGTACGCGTTCGGAAATGATTATCACGATGTTATCAGGGCACGGCTGAACAAGCTTTGCGATGAGTTGCTGAAAATTGACGAAAAGGTTGTTACTCGTGCATTTGTTGACTCGGCGCCGGTGCTTGAACGTGCCTGGGCTACCCGCGCAGGGTTGGGCTGGATAGGTAAAAACAGCATGCTGATTACCCGGAAAAGCGGATCGTTTTTCTTTATTGCCACCATCATCACAAGCCTTGAACCTGAATACGACAAACCTTATGGCGGAAATTACTGCGGCGACTGTACGCGATGTATTGATGCCTGCCCCATGGCAGCCATTGTTGCACCGGCGGTTGTTGATGCTAATCGGTGCATATCGTTCCTTACCATTGAAAATAAAAATGAAATACCTGAAAAATACCGCGGAAGGTTTGATAACTGGATTTTTGGCTGCGACATTTGCCAGGATGTTTGTCCGTGGAACCGATACTCCCATCCTAACAGCATAGCTGAATTCATGCCTTCGGCGGAACTTGCCGCCATGAAAGCTGACGACTGGACTAACCTCAGCGAAGAAAAATACAGGCTGTTATTCAAATCTTCAGCCGTTAAACGATGTAAATTCGACGGCTTAAAAAGAAATATTGACTTTGTGAATGCGCATTCAACCCATGATCATGACAAAGAATAAGGCCTTGTTCGTTATTGACTACTCATCCTCTAATGAAATCAAACACTGATGGTATCTTCCAATCCTCAAAAAAAGCCAGGCGTAGCCATTCATTCCGAAATAGGTGAACTTCAGGGGGTTATACTTCATACTCCCGGCAATGAAGTAGAAAACATGACTCCCGAAAACACCCGGAAAGCTTTGTACAGCGATATACTGAACCTCTCGGTTGCCCACAAGGAATACAGCCAGTTTAAAGGTTTCCTCTCCAAGGTGACGCGCACTTTCGAGGTGAAAGACCTGTTGCTCGAGGTAATACAGGACGAAAGCCACCGTAATGCGCTCATCGGCAGCATAATAAAGCGCGAGAAGCTTTCGGCGGGAGTAAAGGAATTGCTCAGTGGCATGAAACCGGGTAAACTGGCAACAGCGCTCATCGAAGGCGTCGAGATGCCTAAGGATAACCTCACGCGTTTCATGAGTAAGGAAAGATACATTCTGCAGCCGCTGCACAATTTCTTTTTTACGCGCGACGCTTCGGTTGCGTTGGGTAATAAGGTGCTCATCAGCAGTATGGCCAGCCAGGTGCGTATTCGCGAATCGCTCATCATGGATGCCATTTTCACCGGACATCCTGCCATAGCGGCAAAAACAATACATCCTGAAGAAAGCCGTCATTATTGTGCCGAATTCAGTTTCGAAGGAGGTGACATACTGGTGGCCCGCGAAGATATACTCCTCATCGGTACAGGTCCCCGCACCACTAGCCGGGGCATTGATTTCATCATTGACTATTTCAAAGAAAGAGGGAAGAAGCAGCACATCATAGTTCAGGAGTTGCCGCATGAACCCGAGTCGTTTATTCACCTCGACATGGTTTTCACCTTGCTCGACCGCAATCAATGTATGGTTTACGAACCGCTGGTCCTGCACCCCAGCCGCTACCTCACTATCCACATCGAACTCGACAATGGCAGGGTGAAATCAATCCTGGAGAAGCCGAATATACCTTCAGTTCTGAAAGAGCTGGGTATGGAGATGGAACTTTTATATTGCGGTGGGCATCGTGACCGCATAAGCCAGGAACGGGAGCAGTGGCACAGTGGTGCAAACTTTTTTGCAGTTGGTCCCGGTAAGGTAATCGGTTACGGCCGAAATGTTCATACCATTGAGGAACTCAGCCGCCATGGATTTGCGGTTATCAAAGCAAACGATATCATCCACTCAAAGGTTGATATTGCGGGTTACAGCAAATATGTTGTCACCATTGACGGTTCGGAGCTCTCGCGCGGGGGCGGAGGATGCCGGTGTATGACCATGCCTGTGATGAGGAAGCCGGTTCCTATATAACGGCTAACTAGTATTCAGTAAATTGGTTGATTGGTAAATGGTGGCTGACACCACCGGAATGATACCTGGAGTTTGATAGGGGAGAATTAACGATCAGTGGTTTCGCCCCAGTGGTAGCCGGCAATTTTGAACCCGGCAAGCGACAAAGCCCTGTCGGTAACAGTGGCTGCCAGTTTTTCGAAAGTTTCAGGTTTGCTGTAAAACGAGGGTGTGGCAGGGCAAATAATTCCTCCTGCTTCGGTCACAGCTTTCATGTTGTTGATATGAATAAGGCTGTATGGCGTTTCGCGCACAACCATTACCAGCTTTCTGCGCTCTTTAAGCACAACATCCGCAGCCCGCGTCATAAGGTCGTTCGAAACGCCGGAAGCTATGCGGCCCAGAGTGCCCATGCTGCAGGGACAGATAATCATTGCATCGTAACCGGCAGAACCCGAGGCAAACGGAGCATAAAAATCGTTGATATCGTATGATTGGAAAGGGAGTTTTGTAAAATCGCTGTTTCCGAGTTCATAATTCCAAACCTGCCTGGCGTTTTCCGAAAACAAAACCCCGCATTCGTCAACCTGGCTGCCAAGTTTTATGATGCTGTCGAACAGCACTTTAGCATAGATTGCACCACTGGCACCCGTTACTCCTATCACAATTTTCATGTCTTCTTTGTATGAAAACTTACAAACAACTTTTCCTGATTAAAGTTTATAAGCAAGGCTCAGAATAAGGCAGTCGTTGAACTGGCCATATTCAAAAAATCGCCAGACGTTTCCGTTCGATGGTTGGGTGCGTATTGACTGCACCGAGTTATCGGTGCGAAAATGTACCGTAAGCCTGTCGGACACGGGATAAGCAAGTCCGAAAGTAAAGTTGCTGTTGAAGAATCTGAAAGGATAATTTGTAACCGTTTGATAGTCGCGTTCTTCGAAATGGTGCAGCAGGAAGGAGAAAGCCGGGCCGCCTTCGAGCAAGAGGCCGCTTCGTAATTTATACTGGTAAAGTACAGTTAGTTCAACCCAGCCTGTACGCATAATATAAAAGGTAGGGTCAGGGCTTTTTGGATCGGGATTTCGGCGGCTGCCTTTCTGCACATAGCCAAGTTCCATTTGCCATGCCGACCGTTCTTTTACAGGCAGATTAACCCAGCCGGCGGCATATATCCCGGCCTTATCAAAACCGCTATAAGTATCGCCTGCCACCTGGCTGCCCACAACTCCGGCAGCAATTCCCCCAGAGAACTGCTGGGCTTTTGCAGCCGGGGTGCAGATCAATACTAAGAAAAGTAATACTTGTAATTTTCGGGACATCTACGCAAATGAATTGTGTTTGCGTAAAAATAGAATAATTCTGAATGGAATGCTCTACCGCTGGCAATAATAACAAAGCCAAACCGAAACGCTACTCCTCACAAGGCTTTCCGGCAGGGTCTTCGGTTTCGCCAAACCAAACTGTGGCAAAATTTTCGCTGATGCCTATGCCGATGGCTTCCCACCTGATATCCTTCCACACGCCTTTATTGATAATCACTTCGTTGTGGCTCCGGCTCTTTTTCCAGCCATCAAGAATATCTTTCGCAAATGCTTCGGGTGACGGATATTTGCGGGATGTATAAAAGGCTATTTCGTAACCGTTAGAAGGATAGTCGGTTAGTTCGCGGGGTTTGTCCCACATGCATCCGGCTTTTTTATGATCGTCAGTATAACAACAGGGTGACCAGTTCCCATTTTCCGACCAGCTGTGCATGTTGCATCGCGAACCGGATTTATAATTATCCGACAGATCATATGCATGTATGCGAGCCACATAACTTAAAGATTTGGAAATAGTTACAGCTTTAAGCCCGGATTGTTTCCGGTATGCATTGATCATACTGAACAAAGCCTGCTCCGTGTCAGACAGGCAGATTGTACCGAATGCAGGTGTATTTGAAACCGGCTGTGCGCTGAGTGCAAACGGGAGTAAAAAGAAAAGGATAAGACTATAACCGGAGCGCTTCATGCAAATAGTTTTCAGCATAACTCGCCGGAAGCCGAAAAATTGTGTGACAGTATTGGAGCAAAAACTGCTTTGTTATTTCTTTTCGTCGCCGAAGCGTTTTTCTTTGAGTTTCTGCCCTTTATCGAAAACTCCTTTGTAAACCATTTTTCCGTTGGTGTCCCAATAGTACCAGGTTCCGTGCTTCAGGCTGTTGAGGTATGCACCCTGGCCTTGTTTGCGGCCATTGGCATAATAGCTTGTCCAGGCACCTTCGGGGCGGCCGCTCACGAAGTTTTCCTCCTTGATTTTGAGCCCGTTTTCATCAAAATAAACAAAATAGCCATCGCGTTCGCCATTCCGGTAGCTGCCCTTCTCTTTCACGTTGCCATCGCTGTAATACTCAATGGTTGGCCCGTCTTTAAGTCCTTTCAGGTAATGGATTTCCGATTTCAGGCGGCCATTGTCGAACCACGAAAGATATACATCAGTCAAGGCGCCGCTTTCGTACTTCGCAGTGTATTGCTGTTTACCATTTTCGAACCAACCGCGCCAGGTACCGGTCATGGTGCCTGAATTGTAATTCCCCGAATCCTTTACCTGTCCGTTTGCAAACCAGCTCATCCACAGCCCGTCCTCTTTGTCGGCTACGTATGAACCGGTGTGATGGATTTTCCCGTCTTCATAGTAGAAGGTCCATTTTCCCGACTTCAATGAATTTTCATAACTACCGGTTTTCCAAAGGCTTCCCGATTCGTAGTAGTATTGCCAAACCCCTTCCTGTTTATTGTTCACAAAATTTCCGCGGCTGCCAACCATTCCGTTGGGATGATAGAAAACCCATATGCTGTCGTGCAGGCCGTCAGTAAGTTTACCTTCCATATCAGGTTTGCCTTCTTCGTTCCACCAATTTACCGGCCCGTTAAGTTTGCTGTTGATGTAGGTTGCTTCCG
>JAKLFM010000093.1 GCA_022711175.1 Bacteroidota bacterium
AGTTGCGAAAATTGGGCAATCTGCTGAAGTCTTTTCAGAAGTTCCAGTGTGGAGGTGTCGACTGTTTCAGTGTGTAGCATCTGAATTCGTTGGCAGGAATTTGCGAAAGTGCGGAGATAAACCACAAGGAACGATCATCAAGATCGCGGAGTTGCATAGCTGCACTGCTGATTTTTTCGAGCCCGGCGCTTTTGAGCAGCAGTTGCCAGTCGGAAATAAGGCCATAATCCAGCACCCGTTGCACGATAAAGTTCAGGTTATCTTCCCATGTCAGGCTGTTGATATCAACATCCCAGAAGAGATGTGAGGAGAAAGAAGCGAGATCAGGTTTTGTCATGAACAGGCGAGCGAGGGCTTGGAGAGTTGTATCAGATTTCAGATTTGAGAGTGAAAGAGAGTGGGAGAGCGGGAGAGTGGGAAAGTGAGAAAGTGAGAGAGTGGGAAGGTGGGAAAGTGGGAAAGTGGGAAAGTGGGAAAGTGGGAGAGTGGGAGAGTGGGAAGGTGGGAAAGTGGGAAAGTGGGAAAGTGGGAGATATCAGATTTCAATCGTGTCGCCCGATTTAACAGGCCCGGCACTTTGAACCGGCACCCGGAACTTTAAACTTTTCACCCTAAGCCTGTCGAAGAGTAAACCTGAAACTTCAACCCCGGCACCTGGAACCCGGCACCCGGCACCCGGAACTTTAAACATGAAACATGAAACATGAAACTTCAAACCCTCTTCACAGCTCCGCCCTTTCAGTCACATTTTCCTATAGGGGAAACATGACTTACTAAGATATATCGGCAGCTTCGGCAGATTATAACAAGCGAAGCGCCGGTTAGTTATTCTGTTGCCAAAGCAGCAGCAGGTCCTGGTTTCCCAGGGAGGCGGCAAGTTCTTCGAATTGCCTGTCGCCGATGAGGCTGTATTTTACTTTTCTCCTGATGAGTGAACCTGCTCTTTCGATGAGCCGCTCAAGGTAATTCGTGTCCACCTGCCCGCCAACAAGCAGTATGTCAATGTCGCTGCTGTCCTGCCCATGGGCAAAGTCGCCGGTGAGATATACCTTTTTCACTTCGCCCAGCCGAGTGAGCACCTGTTCAACCAGTTGATCGATACCAAGGTGCTTGCGCACAAGCTGGTTGATGTCGTTATACAGAGGATGTGCAGTGTTGGCCGAGAACATTTTACGGTTGCCCTGGTTGTGTGCAACCAGCAGGCCGGCTTGCTCGAATCGGTTGAGCTCGAGGCGGATGGCGTTGGTCGATTCGCCAAATTCACTCTCCAGCCCCCGCAGGTGGGCAGTGGTGTTGCTGTTGAGGAAAAACTTCAGCAGCAGCTTAATGCGGGTTTTGGAAGTGATGAGGCTTTCGAGCATGCAGATTCCGAAAAATGAGTAGCGAATTTACTCATAAATTAATCGGATTAACCTGTAAAGGTGATATATTTTTCAACAGGTGTTTATAACATCAAACTGTCATAAAAGCTGATTGTTTTCTCGCGAAGCCGCAAAGCCGCAAAGCCGAAGAACCGAGACAGATGAGTATAACAGATTCTTTTTCTTGTGCGCCTGATTCAATTCATCCAGAGATATATACACAGATTTACATCCTGGCGACTTTGCGTGACAACAAAAATTTCTATTGCGTATTTCTACTCCGAAGGCGCATTGGTGATTTGCAGAGCTGTAAACTGAAAATTTATCTCACGCAAGTGGAGGAATCTGCATGTGCACAATGGTTTCTTATCTTTGCATGAAATCATGACAGGTGAAAGAGTTGCATGGATGATAAAACGAACATAGAAAAAACGTATAATCATTGGATTAAAACTTCGGATAAGGATTTTATCACCATGATGAACCTGTTCCATTCCAAGGATTATCACTGGGCATTATTCATTGGCCACATTGTAATAGAGAGGCTGTTAAAGGCCTGCGTAGTTAAAGAAACCCTTGATCATCCGCCTTTCACACATGATCTGTCGAAACTGGCTTCGCTCACTGGTATGCCATTCACGGAGGAACATCTGGATTGGTTTGACACCATTTCGGCATTCAATTTAAACGCCCGTTACGACAGCTATAAGGAGGCATTTTATAAGAAATGCACACATGATTTTACAAAGGAATGGATTGAAAAGATAACGGTCTTGCAGTCATGGATAAAAGCGAAGCTTTAAGAATTTCAAAATTATACATTGATGCCATTAGCAATAAGTACTCCGTATTGCAGGCGTTTTTATTCGGTTCATTTGCAAAAGGTACCTTTCATGAGGACAGCGATATTGATATTGCTGTGGTTATCGGCAGTGCAGCCGATATTATTGACACACAGATTGACATGATGAAACTGCGAAGGAAGGTTGATCTGCGTATTGAGCCGCATCCTTTTGTCAGTCGCGATTTCAATATAGATAACCCGGTTGTTAACGAAATTCTGAAGTACGGGATAAGGATACAAACAAATTAATCTCCTGGTGTCAGTGTCCGCACCGTTTTACCCAGGTTCATAAATGTTATTCTTACCGTAGTGGATAGCAATATCCTGCCGGAAAAGTAATGTTATAAGGCAGCCTGTCGCTATCCTGAGAAGTAAAAGCATAAACGAAGGCTGACGCGGGTGCTGCTGCGAAGCATTTTTCTTTGGTTTTGTCTATAACAAAAACTTACTATTTTTACAGTAAATCCATCTTGCGCGGAACAGCAGGGCAACAGGCTTGTTCGGTAATAATGTTTTATGAAGCCATTGGTTTTTTTATGAACTGTAGCCCATATGGCCGCACCCTGAATACGGCTGTTTCTCAAAGATGATGATAAAATTAGAAACTCTGCTTATGCGAAAACTCTGTACGCTCCTGCTCTTTCTTTCTTTTTCGGCGATGGTAAGCGCCCAGCAAACCAAAGTCACCGGCACGGTAACTTCAGCTGACGACGGCTCTACCCTGCCCGGAGTCTCCATATTAGTGAAAGGTACCTCACAGGGAACGACCACCGACCTCAACGGCGCCTATACAATTTCGAATGTATCGTCGTCGGCAGTGCTGATATACAGTTTCCTTGGTTATCAGAAGCAGGAAGTAACCGTTGGCGATAAGCCAGTGATCAATATCGTGCTTCAGCCATTGGTTACCAAGCTCGACGAGGTTGTGGTTACCGCACTCGGGGTAAAGCGACAGAAACGGGAGATAGGCTATTCCACCGAGAAAATCGGCGCCGACGACATCACCCGTTCTTCATCCCCTAACGTGATCAGTGCAATAGCGGGGCGTTCGGCCGGGGTGATGGTTTCGCAGGGCGACGGCGTGGAAGGAGGCACTACCCGCATCACTATTCGCGGCAACAACAACCTGAACGGGAATAACCAGCCACTCATCGTTGTTGACAATGTACCCATGGAAAACACGCCGGGGCTTGAAAACATAGGCCGCGGCGTTGACTGGGGTAACGGCATTTCCGACCTCAACGCCCTCGACATAGAAGAATATACAGTGCTGAAAGGCGGCGCCGCATCAGCGCTGTATGGCGCAAGGGGCGCCAACGGGGTCATCCTTATCACCACCAAACGCGGAAAGAAACAGAAAGGCCTTGGCATAACCTACAGTTTTGAGCATAAGATAACCCATCCTTACCGCTACCGCGAAGTTCAGGACAAATACGGTCACGGCGGCCCCATAAGCTTTACCGAGCCCACCTTCCCTGTTGACGGCGATGGTACACTGCTGTATCCCGGCATTTACGGAAACGATAAACTGGTGATCAACCAGCAGGGCGAAACATCAAGCACCTCCGAAGAATTCGGTTACTATGGCTCGGCGGTCTCGTGGGGGCCTGAAATGAAAGGACAAAGCATCAAATGGTGGGATGGCGAGATGCGCAATTACTCCCCTCAGCCTGACAACTATAAACAACCCTTCCGCGACGGATTTACCCAAACACACAACATTTCGGCTGCCGGCGGAAGCGATAAAGGTACGCTGCGCATATCGCTTACACGCCAGGATCACAGGCCCATCATCGATAACAGCAACTATAACCGCACTACCATCAACGTGGGGACCACACTCAATGTTTCGGACAAAGTGAAAGCCGATGCTGTGATCACTTACGTGAAATTCAACAGGTTAAACAGTCCCGTATTAGGCGAAGACTGGAATTCGTTCAGCAAAGGGTTCCTCTATTCATGGCCGCGCAGCTACCAGGGGATAGACATGGAAACCTATCAGCTGGCCGACGGCTCGCGAAATACCCTCGAAGGATATCCTTTCCTGTATGTTGATAAGTACCTGTGGTGGAGTTATTATAACAACAATACCAACCTTGAGCGCGACAAATACACCGGTTCGCTGGCGCTTACCTATACCATCACACCCTGGCTGAATTTTACCGGCAGGGCCGGCCGCGACTATACCCTCGAACACAAAACAGCCACCAGCAGGCCTACGGATGTGCTTGGACTGCAAAATGGTTCCTACTCCAGTGACCTCTCAAAAAACTATAGTGACAATTTTGAAGCAGTGCTCACCGCCGAAAAGAAGAAAATCTTCGGTACCGGTATCAATGTGAGGCTCACCGGCGGCGCAAACCGCTGGGATTACAATTATTACGGCATTTACGGCCACTCCGGGACATGGTACTACCCTAACATGTACACCTTTTTTAACTATACCGAAACAACCTACCTGAAGGATGAAAACGGTGAAATAATGGTGGAGGAAACCGGCGATGCACTTGCATCAGTCGCAGCCCAGGAGCGGATCTCTAGGATCAGGAACAACTCGGTTTATTCCTTCCTGAATATCGATTACAAAGATTATCTGTTCGTTGAAGTTACCGGCCGCAACGACTGGTCGTCAACACTGCCGGCCAACAGCAATTCGTATTTCTACCCGTCGGTTTCGGCAAGTTTCATTGCATCGGAAGCCTTTCACATCCAAAATCATCTGCCGTGGCTCAACTTCCTGAAGATAAGGGGAGGGGCATCGCAAACCGCCTCGGGAACCGATCCGTATCAAACGGCATTTTATTACAGGACAAGCCTCTTCGGCGGCGACCAGACATCCTATTTCCCGTCGCTCATCCCGCCGTACCAGCTCAAACCCCAACGTGTAAACTCATACGAAGGCGGCCTCAACATCGGCCTGTTCGAAAACCGCATTGATATTGATCTTACCTGTTACTATAAATATTCGTTCGACCAGATACTCGACCTGCCGCTGCCCACCAGTTCCGGTGCGCCGGGCATCAGGATCAACGAAGGTGTGCTGTCGAACCGCGGGGTGGAACTCATTATCAATACCGTACCTGTACAAACTAACCAGGTTATCCTGAAAGCCGGCCTCAATTTCGCACGCAACAGGAACAAGATCATCAGCCTTGGCGACTATTCCGACACCTACCTGCTGGCCGACATCTGGGGACTGAACGGCCCGGCCATGGCGCTGAAGGAAGGCGACGACTACGGCACCATCATCGGTTACGATTATATCTATAACGAAAAAGGCGAAAGAGTTGTGAATGACGCAGGTACCAAATATCTCATCACCGATACGCGGGTTCCCATCGGCAACGCTTCGCCCGATTTTACGGGAGGAGTCCATACCGAACTCACATGGAAAGGCCTGCGGTTCTTCACACTTATCGATACCAGGTGGGGCGGCGATATTTATTGCGGATCGTATGTGATATCGCTGCAAACAGGCCAGAGTCCTTTGACGCTGGTTGAACGCGATGGCGGCGGATTGCCCTATACTGATCCCGAAGGCAATGTGCGCAATGTGGGCATTATTCTCGACGGCGTGCATGCCGATGGCACTAAAAACGAAAAGGTAGTACACTATTATTATAAGTACCTGCCGAATGCAGGAGGCTGGGGCAAGTTTATCTCTACCCCCGGCATTCTTGAAAACACCTGGGTGAAAATGCGCGAGATATCGTTGTCATATACCCTTCCTGAGAAGTTCATCAGTAAACTGAAGATTTTCGAGAATCTGTCGCTCAATCTTACAGGCCGCGACCTGTTCTATATCTACACCACGCTGCCCGATAAGATAAATCCTGAAGGTATCATGGGCTCGGGAAATGCCCAGGGTTTCGAATGGGCTTCGTACCCCGGCACCCGCTCGTTCACATTTGGCGTTAATGCGTCGTTCTGATAACCAAAACGTTGAATGACAGTTCATCCCCACAAAACAGCTAAATCATGAAACGATATATTTCACTCATCATTCTCCCGCTGCTATTTACACTCGTTTCCTGTACCAAGGATTTTGAAGAGATAAATAACAATCCTCAGGGATTTACCACTGCCAGCGACGGTTCGCTCTTCAACGGCATCATCGAATCACTGGTGCTCACCGGCAACGAGCAGTTTTACATCAACAACGAGATACTGTATAAGCAAACCCAGCTTGCCGCGCTCACCAAGGAAGCCTGGGGCAACTATACCATCGGAACCGAAGCGCTGTGGGAAAACTACTACAAAATACTGCCGTCGGTACGCGAACTTGAGAAACGGTTCGATGAGGCTGAACCTTCGGCTTCAGTCACCAATATGAAGGCCATGCTCGATATTGTATTCGCTTATAAGACTTTCAAAATGACGGATATTTTCGGAGATATGCCTGTAAGCAAAGCCGGATACGGATTTCAGAGCCTCGAAGACCTTCACCCTGCCTATGACACGCAACGCGAGATATACCTGAGCATGCTCGACAAACTGCGGGTTGCCGATTCGCTCATCAACGACACAACACTGCAGGTTGAACCGTTCCTGAGCTTCAAATCGTTCGACAAGCTCTTCAAAGGCGACCTGAGCATGTGGCGCAAATTTGCCAATTCACTCCGCCTCAGGTATGCCATGCGCATGGTGAACAGGGAACCTGAAATTGCCGGGAATATCATCAAAGAGATCCTTGATAATAACCGCCCCCTTTTAATGGGGTATGATTTCACAAGCCCTGTGCTCGAAAGTGCCTGCCTGTGGCCTGCCGCAGCCGGCTTTAAAAACGAAAGCCTCAACTGGTCGTTCCGCGAACATAATAACCTGCGCATGGGGACAAACCTGTGGCACCGGTTATCGGCCAATGACAATGCCGACGGAAGCGGTATCTTTGACCCGCGGGCATATATTTTCTTTGAACCTGACGGTAACAACCTGTGGTCGCCATACCCGCAACTGCCTGATATTACAACGCCCTCATCAGGTGGCGTGCCCTACGGTGAACACCGCGACGATGCCGGAAACTTCAACATCAAAGGTGAAAACTGCATTTATTCGCCCTTCAATTACTTTATCATCCGCGACCAGGATTATATGCCCATCATTTTGATGACAGGCGCCGAAGTCCATTTTATCAAGGCCGAAGCTTATTTGAGAGGCATTGGAGTAGCCAGGGATTGGGATATGGCCGATATTGAGTACCTGAATGGAATACTTTCATCCGTTGGATGGTGGACAAAACTGGCAAAAACATTAAAGCTTCCGTTATCAGGGGTGAAATTTGATGATATGGTGGCGATCCCTCAGAATTTAACTGTAACAAAAGTTTTACAGCATTACGGGTCATTTAATGCCACCACGGATGAGGGGTTCCTGGATTTTATTTACACCCAGTGCTGGATCGATATGTTCAGGCAGCCATGGGATGCCTATGCGCTGGCACGCCGCACCGCGATGACGCCACGGGAGGGAGATGCGCTGAATCATTTCAGGATGCCTTATCCTCCTACTGAGAAACAATACAATGCCGAAAACTGTAACGAAGCCATCTCCCGGCAGGGTGGCGATTCACCGGAATCGAAGATTTGGTGGGTGAAGTAGGGGGGAGTTTGAAGTTTCAAGTTTCTAGTTTGAAGTTTCAGGTTTCAGGTTAAAGTTGATGGTTAATAGTTAATAGTGAATAGTGAATAATTTTAGGCGAAATGGTAAAATCGTTTTGAGCAAATCTTGAACAAGAAAAAGGAACATAGCAAAATCAAATAAACAATCAAAACATGAAAACATCTACCAGGTTAATCCGTAACATACTGGCTTTGCTGCTGGTATTTGCCGGCTCGTTATGCCAGGCACAATCCAATCAATACCTCGATTTCGACGGTGTTGACGATTACGTGATCCTCGAAAACGGGGCGCAGTACATCACTAATTCAACCCAGGGCATTACCATGGCAGGGTGGTTTTACACCAATGCCCTTGTTTATGGCCAGGGGATGATGGGTTTCAGGGGCGGCGCCACTGAATTTTACATGATCCAGCTTGCCAGCGGGAAGATTGAATGCCGTTATAAAAGTTCAACCGGTTCGCTGTATGAATATGTGGCGCCCACCAATACCGTCATTCCCCAGGTTTGGCAGCATTTTGCATGGGTATTCGACGGTTCGGCAGTTAAACTTTATGTAAACGGAAACCTGAAAGGCAGCAAAGCGGCAACCGGGACCATGACTGATGGCACGGTTCCATTTGCCATCGGCAAAAGCCTGCTCGCCGGTTTCAACTTTATCTTCGGTGGCAGGGTGGATGAACTGTCGGTTTGGAAACGCGGACTCACTCAAACGGAAGTGCAGGACCTGATGAACAATGAACTTACCGGTACCGAAGCCGACCTGCAGATGTACTACAAATTCAACCAGGGTGTGCCGGGTGGCGACAACACGTCTATTACCCAGCTCGTTACCGAAGTGTATGCTCCCGAACGCAATGCCGACCTGATGAATTTTGCCATGACAGGCGAAACTTCCAACTTCAACGGCACATTGGATCCTACCTACCAGGCTATCTCGTTCCCGCAGATTCCAAACAGACTCAACAGTGCACCGCCATTTGAAATCACAGCTACTTCCACTGCCGGTCTGCCGGTTGAATTCAACATCCTTTCAGGGCCTGCAACACTCAACGGTAACATCGTCACGTTAACGGGCGACTCCGGATTGGTAGTTATTGAAGCCACACAGCCGGGCAATGCGCAATACGATCCTGCCGACCCTGTGGTTAACTCCTTCATGGTACTTGATCCTGCTTTGCATGTTCCTGAGATTGAATTGCGTAATCCCTTAGCCGGCCCGGTATATGTCCCGTCGCTTTCGCAGATACAGTTGGCAACCATCAGCAAAATCAGCTATCCCGAACTCTTCCATGTCTCCGATGTGCAGTTCAAGATTGACGGACAGACCATACAGGCCCAGGATTTTTACAACACCCATTATACAGCCTGGTGGACACCCCCTGCTTACGGCACATATTCGCTGCAGGTAACTGCTACCAATAACTACGGGGCTAAGGCAACAAAGACCTATTCCATTAATGTACAACAGGATATGGAAGACCAGGATGTGCAGGCCGTAAACGATGTATGGCTTAGTTCAACCAAAGTAACCCAGGAAGTTGAAGCTGAATTGCCTTCATTCCTCGGAGCCTTTGATAAAATTACAGCAACCTTAACACTCAGTTGTCCGACAGGAGGATGCGGCGAATGGGACAGGGTTGCCTGGATTGAGGCACAGGGCCACGACGGCCGCTGGTTCGAAATCATCAGGTATATCACACCGTATGGTATTCCATGCTCCCACACCATTGACCTTACGGATTATATGTCGATACTGCAGGGCAAGATCAGGTTCAGGCTCAATTGCACGACACTTGACAACGGCTATCTGTACGACCTTTCGTTCCATTACCGCTCAGGTACTCCTGCACACAAGTACAGTTATATCACAGAGGTGTGGAACCAAATTTTTCCTTTCGGCGATTACGCTGATTTACAACCGGTTGATACTTTCAATTACGTTTACCCGGCTAATACCGTGGCATCAACCCTTAAACTGGTTTCAACAGGGCATGGATGGGGCGACCTGAATACAGGAAATGCCGCAGAGTTTTATAATGCAACACATCATATATATGTGAACGGAGCGAACACTTTCACGCAGCATAACTGGACTGATTGTAACCCTAATCCTGACGGATGTGAAAATCAGGCAGGTACCTATAAATACGACCGCGCCGGATGGTGTCCCGGTTCCATTGCTAAATGGTTCGATTTTAATATGACGCCATTTGTTGCCGGAGGCGATATTGCGCTCATGTACAAGTTTTATGAGCAATACATGGATTACTGCCATCCGCACAATCCTGATTGTGTTACAGGTGTAACATGCAGCGATTGTAACGACGGCTTCAATCCAACCCTCGATGTGGCCTGTAACCTGGTAGCGTTTGCTGACAATCCCATCATCATTGTGGGAGATGGTGAGCCGCTGAAATACGCGGTCGGGACGCTCAGGGTATCGCCCAATCCTTCCGACGGCAAGTTTCTTATCAACACCTCAAGGGAAAAATCGTTCAGGAATTCACAGCTTTACATATACGACAATACCGGAAAGCTGGTGATGAAGATGAATTGGAACGGCGAAGCAACCGAGCTTGATCTCTCAAATCAGAACCAGGGACTCTATCTGCTGAAAGTCGTGAACCCGCTGGGAAGCGAACTGGTGAAACTGATCCGAAATTAATATCGCTCTTTTTTGCTGTCCTGGGTCTGTGACTCAGGACAGCCTTTTTTATATCTACAGATTTGGTGTATGCCAGTAGATCAGAGATTCCGGTAGCTTGGTTTACTGATGGTAAATAGCAGACACGTCCCGACCGTCTGTTTTTTGATGGGAAAGTTTTGCAATATCGTTTCTGTCCTTATGATGTGAGTCAATGAGTGCAATTCGAGCCATTTATATTGATTTACTTGCCTTTATTAATTAGGTCAAGTTTCAAACCAAGGCTGAAGCTGGAGGGCAAAAGATCAATCCTGAGTAAGTTGTTCAACTCAGCATAAAGCCTGAGCCGCGGGAATACTTGAAATTCAGCACCGGCGCCGGGACTAAATCTTGGAATGAAATAGAATCCTTTATCAACGGAATTGTCTTCATTATCTTTTTCCGTGTAATAGGTTAAATCTGCCAAATGCAGCAGAAAGAACACGCTATACCAGTTTGTTTTAATGAAATCATACTCATATGTTGAGCCTATGCTTGCAGTATTATAAGCAACAATCCGATCGTAAGGCAAACTGGATGTGCTTTCGAGATTATATTTTGAATAGTCGCCGGTGAACCTGAACGAATGCCGGCTTCCTTTCCAAAAATAATATTGTACCCCGGCTTTTA
>JAKLFM010000094.1 GCA_022711175.1 Bacteroidota bacterium
TCCGGTACCGAAACCAACCTCAAGAAGATTGATTTTTTCGCCGGGTTTCACGCAATGTTCAAATCCGGCCCTTATAAATACATGCCTTGATTCCTCAATGGCCCCGTTTACCGAATGATAGTGCTCATTCAGTTCCGGGACGAAAATAGTGTGCGAACCATCAGCCGTTTGTTGTAACCGTTTTTCCATCTTTCGTAATTCTGCTACTTCAAGTTCTTTGCATTGATCACTGGTTCAGTTTTATGCTTCTTTTGTATGTTTTTCTCTGCCATTTTCTGTACTCTGACCACGATCCCGATCCCGATCCCGATCCCAATAGCTATCGGGACTATCGGGACTATCGGGACTGAAATCTCCAATCTCTTCCTTCTTTCCTCAATTATTGCCAACCCATGCTCATTTATTATACACCAGGTTCACATCCATCACTGTTCCATCAAAATGCCACGAATCCAGAACGGTTCCGGTAATTCCATCGAGCACATAAAGTGTATTTCCAGAGGCAATATATTGCTGTCCGCCTATGTTTTCGCAAGCAATATGTGCATTTTCGTAACCTGAGGCGAGCGGAAATACGCTGTTGTTGTCGTAGGTATAGTATAATATCTCATTGCCGGCGGCCAGGTAAAACACTCTTTCGCTCATACGGTCGAAATCGTGGATGGTGTGGTTTCTGATCCTGTTAATGATGGATAAAGTACCCAGGGCGATATCGTAAATGGCGATAATGCCGTCGTTGCCCTGGCTGCCGAAAACAAGTACCTGGTTGGTTGAAAGTTGCTCAAAGCCTGCGGGAATGAATCCGGCAGGCTGCAGGTCGAGGAGTTTGCCGCCCGAAACATGAAAAACAGCCAGTTGCCGGTTCGATGTTGAATATTCTTTCATGGAGGCAATTACATAATCCCCGAATAGGTTCAGTTGTTCGGCATAATTGTTGGCAACCATCTGCGATTTAAACTGTTGTACACCGTTGCGGTCGTAAGCCCTGATGTAGCCGTCGTATTGCGCGACAAAAAGCCAGGGATGAGCGAATTTCAGCATTTCGAACCAATGTCCCGAAGGCGACTGTTGGCATGGCACCGACCACAACCATTTGTTTTCCGCCAGGCTGAATGCTTCAACATCGGTAACAATCCTACCGGAATAGAAAAGCAGCTTGAAAGCGGAGCTTATATCAGAAGCCAGGAAATCGCCCTGGTATGAGTACAATGTGCGAAAAATGCCAGCAGTATCGGTGCGGAGGATACTGAAATGATCATCATCGTCGGCTACGACAACGCAGGGATAAAGGAATTCGCGCTCCAGTTCGTTGATGTTTAATATTACAGATGTACTGCCGGTATTTGTTCCATCACTTGCCTGGAACAGCAGGTTATGGATTCCTCCTTTTAGCGACATATCTCTGACAACCAACTCGGCATCAAGGGTGTATGGATTGGTTTGCGGTGCAACCGATACAGGCGCCAGTACAGGCAGCCCGTTTGCATCAGTAAGCGTAGCTTTAACAAAGTCAAGAGCGCGGTCGTCACTGAAAGTTGCTTTGAGCACAATGGTATCGCCCGGAGTGAAAGTAACACCGGCTTCGGGAAGGCTCACCATAACCTGTGGCCAGGTTTCATCTGGGTTCTCGCGGCAAGAGATGACAAAAACCAGCATCATCACAATGGCTGTCACCGACAATAAACCGTGGTGCTTCATTTTGTTTGTTATTCAGCAGATAAAAATACCTGATTTGTGCTTGAGGATGGTCATTATTATTTCATAATTTTAACGTCAAAACCTTATAGCTATGTTAGAATCTATTCACGCCGAAAACGTATTATTCATTGATATTGAAACAGTTCCGATTGAACCGGGTTATACAATGCTACCTGAAAGGATGAAGAAACTCTGGGAAAAGAAGGCTGAAAGGCTCAGGAACAATGAGGACGAAACAGCCGAAACACTTTATCCGCGAGCCGGTATTTATTCGGAATTCGGGAAAATTATTTGCATCTCGGCCGGTATGTTCAGGCAGGGGGAGTTTCGCATTAAATCCTATTCAGGCCATGATGAGAAAGTGTTGCTGACCGAATTTGCCGATCTCCTGAACCGGCATTTCAGCAAGCCCGAACATCTGTTGTGTGCCCACAATGGCCGGGAGTTCGACTATCCTTACATTGCCCGGCGCATGATGATCAATGGCATACATATCCCTTCGATCCTTGATAATTCAGGCAAGAAACCCTGGGAGATCAACCTGCTCGATACCATGGATCTTTGGAAATTCGGTGATTTTAAGAATTATACGTCACTGGAACTGCTGGCTGCCATCTTCGACATACCAACCCCGAAAGATGACATCGACGGTAGCATGGTTGCCGGGGTTTACTGGGAAGAAAAGAACCTGCCCCGTATCGTTGAATACTGTTCGAAAGATGTGCTCACCATTGCCCAGTTATTCAGGCGTTTCAGGTACGAACCTCTCCTCTCGCCCGAACAGGTGAAAATAATTCCTTAACCAGGTATATCATAATTTTGCGCCTTCCAACGAAGCAGTGAGAGAATTTCTCATTGCTCACTCTGCTTTTTTCTCACTTTCCCACTTCCCCGCTCTCCTCAACTGAAAACAGGAGCAAAACCTTCCCGTGATTCAAAGTAAATTCGTCAGGAAAACAATCTACCTCTTATCAACTCTCCATACGGTATCGATCACTGTACCATCCACCCACTTGATAACAGCAACAGGTTCGTCTGTAACATAGGGGCCGGCGGGTTTGCCGCATATCTTTTCGGCCTCATGTTTGAGTTCTTCTATGGTTTTGATGGGCAGCGATGAGCCTTTCATTTTTTCGATAAGGTCGGTACGAAGCGGGTTGATGGCAATGCCGCGTTCGGTAACAATCACGTCGATAAGTTCACCGGGGCCGCAGATTGTAGTTACTTTATCGCGTATCACAGGCATGCGGTCGCGAAAAAGGGGGACGGGTAAAATCACGCATTTGCTGAAGAGGCAGTTCATCCATCCACCGATACCATGAAGCAGGTATCCGTCGCTGTGGGTAACAACATTGGCATTAAAGTTCACGTCCACTTCGGTAGCGCCGAGGATCACCACATCAACAAACTGGGCAAAATTGCCTTTGCCATGGTAGTTATAGCTGGTAAACGGGCTGGTATTGAGGTGGTTGGAATTTTCGCGCATCGAGCGTACCCCATCGAGGTCAAAAGTCTGACCATCGAGGATATAATCAAGCAATCCTTCTTCGAGCATCTTCACGAGGTACTTGTTCGATCCGCCACGGGCGAACCTCGCTTTGATGCCCCGCTGGCGGCACATTTCGGCAAAGTAGATGCCAATGCTGAGGGCTGTGCCGCCGGCCCCGGCCTGGAACGAAAAACCATCCTGCACAATGCCTGCTTCGTCGCAAAACTGTGCTGTCCATTCAGCAAGCAGAAGCCTGTCAGGACTTTTGGTGATTTCAGTTGTTCCGCTCACGATCTTCTCAGGAATGCCGATTTTATCAAGCTGAACCACAAAATCCACATAATTGCCGTGGATTTGCCATGGAACGCAGGGGAAAGGAACAAGGTTATCGGTAACTACGATCACGCGGTCGGCATATTGCGAATCGGCGAGAGCAAATCCCAGGAGCCCGCAGGCTGCTGGTCCCCGGTCGCCGGTGGCATTGCCGAAACAGTCGGCAGTAGGGGCCGCAATCACAGTGATATCAATATGTACATCTCCATCCTGAATGGCCTGGTAACGTCCGCCATGCGATCGCAACACGCCAAGTCCCTGCATTTTGCCTTCGCTGGTAAATTTTCCCAGGGCGCCGTTCATGCTACCTTCGATGTGATGGATGGTACCGTCTTCGAGGTATTTGATAAGCGGGGCATGGCACTCAAACGATGCCGACGGAACCCATATCAGGCCTTTGATTCCCAGTTCTGCTGCAGCGTCAAATACCTGCTGTGCCACGAGGTCGCCATTACGGAAATGGTGATGCGTGGAAATGGCCATGCCATCCCTAATTCCTGAACGTACAAGCGCTTCTTTTATACCCGCAACAATTTTGTTTCCATCAGCAGGATAATCGGCACAGGTGGCAATGGGAGGAGCGTATTTTCGTCCGGTGGGATGGTATTTGCCAACGCCCTGGAATGCAATGGCATCGCTGCCGTTGATTATTTGAGGGACAACCCTTCCGGCAGCATTCTGAACAAGTTTATCGTATTTCGACATTCTCTGGAGGTATTATCGGTTAATGAGCGGCTATGTTTAGGTAAGAGGTTCCGGGTTCCGGGTGCCGGGTTCCGGAAGGGCCAATGTAAAATGGCAGTTTTCTGTTTTTATTTCCTGATTTCTATTTTTTATTCACCACTGCCAGGTCCCGGAACCCGGCGCCCGGCACTTATTTAGCGAACTGGTTTGCAAGAAACTCTTCGCGCCACCCGGTAGGCAGTTTACCAAGATTCACTGCAAGGTCAATCACTTTTTGCGCCCGCTTCACCACCGGTTGGTCAATCATTTTGGTGCCAAGCGAAACTACTCCAAGGCCTTTTTCACCGGCTTCGATAAATGCATTTACAATTTTCTTTGCTTTTTCGATTTCATCCGCATCAGGAGCAAAGTTCTCATGAATAACCCTGATCTGCCGCGGGTGGATGCATCCCATCCCGTCGAAACCAAGGGCTTTGGAGCGGAGCACATTGTCCTTAAGCCCTTCCATGTTGGCAACATCGCTGTAAACCGAATCAATGGCCTGTATTCCAGCGGCTTTGCAGGCATTTACCACCATGCTGCGGGCAAAGAACGATTCGGTGCCTTCCTGGGTACGCTTAACGCCAAGGTCAGCGGTATAATCTTCGAGGCCTATGGCCAGGGCAACCACATTTTCGCTTTGGGCTATCTCGAGGGCTTTCAATACACCCATGGCGCTTTCGATGATGGGCATAAGCCAGATGGGTTGTGAAGCGCCGGTGCGGGCTTTAATTTCGCTGATTTTTTCGTTAACCAGCCTGATCTGTTCAGCGCTTTCGCATTTTGGAACGAGGATAAGATTCACTTGATGAGGCACGACAAAATCCAGGTCACTGAGCCCTGCAGGCACCTGGTTGATCCTAACCATGCGTTCGGCACCATAAAAATCAATGCTTCGCAATGTATTTCTGACAAGGAATTTTGCCTCAAACTTGCGTGCCGGTGCAACTGCATCCTCCAGATCGAGAATAATGCCATCGGGTTTATGAATTCCGGCGTTGATGGCGAGGCTGGGAGTGTTACCCGGCAGATAGAGTCTTGAAAAACGGTTTTTGTCGCGTGAGGTATGATAAATGTTTTCAGGGAGAAGAGGGCAGAGGTACTCTATTGTCTCGGATTTAGCCATTTTAACGGCAGCTTCTATCCTTGCTGCCAGTACATAAGGCAAAGCTCCCGAGTCTTCGATAAGCATTTTTACATGCTCAATTTTAAAGTAGTCGAGCATTTCGACAGCCTGGCGGCGAATATCGTCACCATACATAACCTGAACCTTGCTTTCGATTGCTATTTCTTTTCCTCCTGCTGAGGTTAATTCAAGTGTAACGTGGCAGTCGGAGCGTACGCCTTTGCCTTTGTTTCCTGCGGTTACGGCTGTCAGAACATTAAATTCCATGGTGATAGTGATTTATCGGGTACAGACAATGAATTGCCGGATGCTTTATTTTACGGCAAAGTTAGTGGCTTCGGCAAATTATAAAAGAACCGGGAGAAGAATATTTTTCCACGATTTGGGAGGTAAAAACTGACGGTTTATAATGTTTTACAGATCAGTGAGATCCTTTATAATTAAGTGACAATAAGACTTTAGAACATAGGAATTACTAAAAATAAAAAAAGGAAGCCAGAGGCTTCCTGAGTTTGTAAGTTTTAAAATATTGCTTGCCGCAATAAAGAAATTACTGAGCGACAGTGGTGTCAACAACAGCGGCAGCAGAATCAACAACAGTTTCAACCTGTGCTGCGGTTGAATCGGCAGTTGCTTCAGTTTTGGTTTCGCTCGATTTACAAGCTGCAAATGAGATAAGGCCGGCAACAGCGAGGAAGAGGAACAGTTTTTTCATTTTGTTGTTTGTTTTGATGGTTAATTTTGCTGCAAAAGTATGCAAACTAATAGAGCGAATGCAATTTTTTTTTAGCATATCCCCGACTTTTTTTTCATTTTTTTATTAACACTCAGTCAGTTAATATTCAAAATGCCCTGTTTTAGGCTCGTTTCAGCAAGCACAATACCTGATCGCCGGTTTGGCATGTGTTTTGTTGTTAGTCCGACTTGTGTTGAAATTGTGCCTTTTCTTAGTAATTTTGCAGCCAGTTTCACGTTAACAACTTAATTATTAACAAATCAACCCTAATCATGAAAAAAAACAGTTTGATTGCTGTCCTGTTGCTTATAATGGCCGGCGTATCATTTTTCACCTCCTGTACTACCGAAGAGGAGAATCTTTCACCAAACATCAGTTTTGTTAGTGGTTCAGGCTATATTTCGTCGGATGCCACACTTAAAGCCGGGGAAGCCTTTACCGTTAATCTGTCAGCTTCTGCAAACAGCACTTCGGGAGCCAAGCTGGTAAAACTAAACGTTATCAGAGTTCTTGGTGGAAATACCGTTACTGTAGCCGACGAAACTATCGACCTGTCATCCTTTACCAGTGAGGTGAGTGCAAATGCTGCATTTATTGCCGGTACTGAGAAATGGACCTTCACTGTTACCGATGCCAATGGCGAAACAGCAGCAATATCGCTCAACATCACGACCACTGCCGGTGCTGCCATCAATACCTTCGATCAGAAAATCCTTGGTTCATATTATAACAACACCTACGGAAGTTTCTTCGGATCGGCTGATGGTACGGTTTATAAAATGGTTGAAGCATACAACAACCAGGCAAAAGTTGACTGGTGCTATTATTACGGCGTTTCCGACGGTGCTACCATTGCTGCTCCGAACGATGCTACCGCAATAAACGACATTTTCACCAATGCAACCTACGGCTTATCGCAGTGGACAACCCGCAATGCTACGTTGTTCAGCTTAGTTACCGAAAGCATTTTGTGGGACAATATTACCGACGATGCCCAGATTGTTGCATACGCAAGCAGCACCGCCAATACCAGCACTAAACAGCTTACCGTTGGCAGCGTTATTGCTTTTAAAACTGCAGGCGGAAAACTTGGCCTTATCAGGGTTACCGATATTGCAACCGGAAGCACCGGAAGCATTACCTATAACGTTAAAGTGCAGCAATAATCCTGCTGACTTCATCTAACCTATTGAGAGACGCCCGTACGGCGTCTCTTATTTTTTTATTTTTGTCCCGAAACCGGAATACTTATGAAGGCCATCACCTTGCTGTCATTCTTAACCTGTATATTGGTGCTGGGAAGCTGTAAAAAAGATAACAGCATACCGGTGATTACCTTATTGGGTAAAAATCCGGCAACCACAGGAGTGGGAATCGATTACCACGATGCCGGAGCTACTGCTTTTGATGAAGAAGACGGAGATATTACTGCCAATATAGTTGTTGATAACCAGGTTGATAACACCAAACCCGGCACCTGTTATGTGTTATATAGTGTAACTGACCGCGACGGCGGAAAAGCCTTGCAGGTTAGACGGCAGGTGGTGGTTAAGTACTATTAATCCATTCCGGATAAGATTATCAATGTAGGTATTGAAATCACGCCTCTACTGAACATGAAAGATAAACCCAGACATAAAATCTTTGAAGGCCAGCCTTTTATGGTGGTCATTTTCAGATTGCTGGTAGTACTTCTACTTTCAATGTTCTCACGACTCTTATTGTACTGGCTTAATCCGCAATTATTTACAGGTGTTACATCATCCAACCTGGCTGCCTATGCCTTTACAGGCCTCCGTTTCGACCTGAGTGCCGTTTTGTATGTAAACCTGCCGTTTATCATCCTAATGCTCCTGCCTTTCAAATTCAGGCATAACAGAGGTTACAGGCGCATCACTGATTTTATATTTTACCTGGTCAACTGTATCGGTCTGCTGCCCAATTTCATTGATTCGGTGTACTTCGCTTTCACTATGAAAAGGCTTACCGGCGATATTTTCAAATATATAGGCCTTGGCAGCGATACCGCGAACCTGATGCCGCAGTTTCTCCATGATTTCTGGTACGTGCTGTTGCTCTATATACTGTTTGTGACCGTGATGATCTTTATCTGCAGACGGATAGTTGTTTCACACCGATATCCTGTCCAAAATCCAACCTGGTATTTTGCAGGGCAAATGTTCATCACGATTATTCTCACAGGCTTGACAGTGTTCGGCCTGCGAGGCGGGTTGCAGCTCAAGCCAATTTCGGTACTCACGGCAGGCAATTATGCACCCATACAACATACTCCACTGGTGCTCAATTCAGCTTTTTCCATTCTCCGCACCCTTGATCAGCAGGGGCTTGAGAAGAAGGACTTCTTTGAGACTGAAGCCGAAATGCTGCAATATTTTAATGCTAATAAGCAATTCACCTGCACCGATAGCACCGGAGCAGTCATTCCGATGAGGCATAAAAATGTCGTGATCATTATCCTTGAAAGCTTCTCGAAAGAACATATCGGATCGCTTAACCCGTCAATTCAAAACGGGCGTTACAAAGGGTATACTCCGTTTCTCGACAGCCTTATTGGTCAGAGCTTTGTTGCCGAAGGGTACGCTAACGGTAAGCGGTCCATCGAAGGAATACCGGCGGTACTGGCGAGCCTGCCCACCTGGATGACTGAGGATTTCATTACATCAGCCTATGCCGGGAACAACTTCAACAGCATTGCCTCATTGCTAAAATCAGAAGGTTACCGGAGTGCATTTTTTCATGGAGGCAGCAACGGTACCATGGGATTTGATGCCTTTTGCCGTTCGGCGGGATTTGAGCAATATTATGGCCGCTCTGAATATGGCAACGACAGCGATTACGACGGTAAATGGGGTATTTGGGATGAGCCCTTTCTGCAATTTACAGCCAATAAACTCAATGAGATGAAACAGCCTTTTGTGGCTTCGGTATTCACTCTTTCATCGCATCATCCGTACAAAGTGCCTGATAAATACAGCAATAAATTTCAAAAAGGGAAACTGCCGATACAACGGGCTGTTGAATACGCAGATTACGCCCTGGGTCGCTTTTTTAATACGGTGTGCAGCATGCCCTGGTACAACAATACCCTATTTGTAATTACTGCCGATCATACATCCGAATCGGCACTTCCATTTTATCAGAACAGGGTTGGACAATACAGCGTGCCCATCATCCTTTTTGAACCCGATGGCAGTCTGAAAGGCAAGAGCCGCTTCACCATGCAGCAAACCGATATCATGCCAACCGTGCTTCATTATCTCGGTTATCAAAAACCTTTTGTTGCCTTCGGAAACTCAATATTCGACACAACTGCAAATCATGCCGCACTTTCGTACTTTAATAACAGTTACCAGCTGATACAAAACGGATGGGTATTGAACTGGGATGGGCTTTTGAGGCCACTGTTATTTCATTTTGAGACTGACAGTACCCTCTCGGCTGATATAACAAATCAATCGCCCGGCGAGGCACAAAGGCTTAAGACCATCATTGAATCATACATTGAGCAATACAATACCCGTATGATTGACAACAGGCTGATAATACGCTAGAGAATGACAAACCATACACAAAAGGTACTTTTTATTATCAATCCTAAGGCAGGCATTACTCCCAAAATAGAAGCCCTGCTCAGGTTTCAGCTTGGTTTGCTGTTCGGTGCCGGCAGTACTCACGACATTGCCTTTACAAAGGGAAAGCTTCATGCAACAGCATTGGCGGCTGAAGCAGTTGCAAATGGTTATGACGCGGTAGTTGCCGGTGGAGGTGATGGAACCATCAACGAAGTTGCCACGGCGCTCTTTGGTACCGATGTGGCAATGGGAATCCTGCCTTTCGGATCAGGAAACGGGCTGGCCCGGCACCTCAAAATTCCACTGAACCTCATCAAGGCACTCAGGGTGATTGCGAAAGGGAAAACCCGCCTGATTGACACAATTCAGATCAACGACAGGCTTTTTACCAGCATTGCAGGCATTGGTTACGATGCCGCTGTCGCTGAGAAGTTCGACAAATCGGAAGTTCGCGGGCTTGTATCTTATGCTTCGATAATACTTAAGGACTATAAGCATTATCCTTGTCATAATTATCGCCTGGTGATGGATGGCGTTGAAATTGAGCGTGAAGCGCTGATGATTTCGTTTGCTAACAGCAACCAGTTCGGTTTCCATGCGCGCATTGCGCCTAAAGCTAGCAGCACCGACGGATTAATGGATGTATGCATTGTGCGTAAACCTTCGTTGATGAAAGCCACTTTTAAGGTGGTGCCGCGGGTTTTTATGGGCTACCCCGACAAGTCGAACACCATCGAGTATTTTACAGCCCGCAGGGTGGAGTTGCCGGGAACAGCAGGCAGCGTTGTGAATATTGACGGCGAACCGGCACGCATTTCAACCGATCTAACCCTTGAGGTTAAGCCGTTAACAATCAGGGTAATTGTACCTTAGTATCCGCATTTCCACACCAAAGTATCTTGTTATGCCCAAAAAGAGTAAACCAAAGGGGATTGTCTATTCCACAAATCCCGATTTCAAATACAATTATGACGAGGTTCAGGAGGAAGAAACACTGCTGCCGCAGCATCAGAATCTTCGGGTGATGCTCGACCGAAAACAGCGGGGCGGGAAAGAAGTAACACTCATTACAGGGTTTACCGGAAGAAATGAAGACCTTGAGTCACTGGGAAAGCTGCTGAAAACCAAATGCGGTGCTGGTGGCGCTGTAAAAGACGGTGAAATTTTGATTCAAGGCGATTTCAGAATAAAAATTCTCAGCATACTTTCCGGGTTAGGATACAAAGCCAGGCAATCGGGTGGTTAGTACCCTATCATATAAAAAAATGAAAGTTAAAAGGTTAACCCGTTGTGCGATTATGAAGCGAGGGCATATTTTAGTTTGTTCAACGGTTTTTGACTGGTGTGGTTCAGATATTGA
>JAKLFM010000095.1 GCA_022711175.1 Bacteroidota bacterium
GCATGCAATGTAAACTGGCTTACCACCATCATCTCACCACCTGTATCAGTAACCGATAGGTTCATCACACCCTGCGCATCGTCGAAAATGCGCAGTTTCGCAATTTTTGCTGTCAGCCAGTTGATATCCTCCTCACCATCAGTATCCTCTACACCTATCAAAACAAGAAGTCCCTGACCAATGCGGCTGAATTCAATGCCACCGATGTGGAGGCTGCACTCCGAAACGCGTTGTATGACTGCTCTCAATGTTAACTATGTTTTATCATTATGGTGCAGAATAGTATGAAACTAATCATACTCGACCACATCAAGATTTTCATCATTCAAAATCGAAAGGTAATTGTTGTATCTTCTGTTATCGATTTCGCCTTTTTGGAGCGCGGCCTTTACTGCGCAACCCGGCTCATGAACGTGTGTGCAATTGGCATACCGGCACATGGGGAGTAATGCCCGAAATTCAGGAAAACGCTCACCTACTTCGCGGCTTTCGAAATGAATGAGCCCGAATTCTTTAATGCCCGGTGTATCAATAATATAGCCCCCGAAGGATAAAGGTAGCATTTCGGCAAAGGTCGTGGTGTGCATGCCTTTGGAATGATAACCTGAGATGTTTCCCGTCCTGAGATTAAGTGACGGCTCAACGGCATTGATGAGAGCCGTTTTGCCTACTCCGGAGTGACCGGTAAGGAGACTTGTTTTGCCTGTCAGCAACTTAGTGAAATCACTGACGCCGGTTCCTTTCATTGCAGAAACAGCCATCACGGGATACCCTACTTTTTCGTACAGCGCCATCAGCGATTTATACCTGGCTTCGGACTGCATGTTATAGATGTCAATTTTATTGAACACCACTACAGCCGGTATATGGTATGCTTCGGCAGTAACGAGTACGCGGTCAATAAATCCGGTGGAAGTGCGCGGCTGCTCTATGCTCGCGATAATAATAAGCTGATCGATATTGGCGGCAATAATATGGGAGAATTTTGAAAGCTTGATCGACTTTCGTATGATGTAATTCTGACGTTCGCCAATAGTGTGTATTAAACCTTCATGTCCATTGTCGAGTAGATCGAATTCAACAAAATCGCCAACGGCAACAGGATTTGTAGTGCGTATGCCGTGAATGCGGAACTGCCCTTTCAACCTGCAATTATAAGTGATGGTATCATCAGTTCGCACGATGTACCAGCTTCCTGTCGATTTTGTAACGACGCCTTTCAAGAGTCCTTAGTTACTGAATTTAAACCTTTTAGGTAATTAATCTCGAATAATGATGTAAAACTACAAATTCCTGAGTACATTTGATTCTAAAATACCTAAGATCATGAATATGTGCACAATTCTCCAGTTTGCCATCAGCCCGGTATTGTTTATCATCCTTTACATGTTCCTGAAATTCAAATACCGCGATGGTGATTTTTCACTGCTGTTCAAGGTTTTCATCATTGGGTTGCTCAGCCTGTTGCTCATATTCCCCGCCGACTGGATAATTCACAAGGCAGGACTCGACAGCCTCCATAGTTTTCACCGTACATTGTTTTACGCATTTATACTCACAGCCGGGCTGTTCGAATTGCTCAAGTTCCTGGTTATCCGCATATATGCATACAAGGACAAGCGCTTTGTGAATATCAGCGACGGCATTGTTTATTCGCTTGTAGCCTCGCTGGGTTTCACCACAACCTATTCGGTTTACATGTACTTTTTTCCTCCCGAATTTATCAAGCAGTGCACGTATGCCTGGAGTATTGCTCCGGCAGCATTGAGCATGGCAGTTGTGATGGGTTTCTTTTTCGGAATTGCCCAAAAGAGGCGTTACAGCATTATTGACCTTCTCACCGGCCTGTTTGCAGCCATTGTTCTGCATGGCGTTTACCGGTTCTGCTTGTTATATAATGATAAAACTATGCTTCTGATGGCGCTTATTGCCATGGCATTTATCGCCCTTGTGCTGGTTGTAAAAGCAATACGATCAGGAAGCCAATCAGCATAACCTGTAAACCTTACCAGGAAGACACCGAATAATTCCTTCGAACTCAAGATTAAGCAATGCTGAAGCGGCTTTCGACGGCTGCATGCCTGTTTTCCCGATTACACTGTCAATATCGAGGTCGCCTTCGTTCCTGAGCAAATCAATCACTGATTGCTCCTCGGGAGGCAATTCAACGAATAACCGTCGCTGAACTACTTTTGTAAGGTTTTTATGGCTGTCCCAGTTTAGTATATACCGTATATCGTCAGCCGACTGAATGAGCGCAGCCCTGTTAGTCTTGATAAGGTTGTTGCACCCTACCGAAAATGTGTCCGATATTCGCCCGGGTACAGCAAACACATCTCTATTATACGAATTTGCCAGGTCGGCTGTGATGAGCGCTCCGCCTTTGGCGCCGGCTTCCACAACGATGACTGCATCACTCATACCGGCAATGATCCTGTTGCGCATCGGAAAGTTTTCCCTGTCGGGCTTGGTCTGGCTCATAAACTCAGTGATAAGTCCGCCATTGACCAGCATTTTCTCGGCCAGCGACCGATTTGCATATGGATAAATACGGTCGAGGCCATGGCCGAGGGCAGCAATAGTAGGAAGGTTGAAATCCAAAGCTGCTTTGTGCGACCATGTATCAATTCCATAAGCAAGTCCGCTGATAATGAGTGCATTTGAATCAGAAAGACCCTCAACGATCCTGCGGCACATATCGCGTCCGTATTCGGTGGCATTGCGTGTTCCAACAATCGAAACAATACGGTCATTGTTTAAATCAGCATTCCCTTTGTAGTAGAGCATAAGCGGGCTGTCGGTACACTGCTTGAGGCGCGAAGGATATCCTGAATCGAGATAGAATAAGGTTTTGATGTTATATTTCTGTATAAAATTAACCTCTTCTTCGGCTCTTTCGAAAACGTTATGGTTAACAATCGAGTTAACAGTTGCCTCGCCGATGCCGGGAATTTTCATCAGGAACTTTTTCTTTTCGGTGAAAACAGCATCAACTCCTCCGCAATAAGCAACAAGGTTCTTACCGTTCACGCTTCCCACATTCGGAATCAGCGTTAAAGCAATCTTATAAATGAGTTCATCCATAATAAAAGCCAAACTTATGTAAATTTTTGCAATAACCGCAACCTGTCATTGTTCTGCCTGATTATTTACCTTTGAAATCACCAATGCCGAACAAACCTGAAATACGAGTGCTTGTTTGCCCGCTCAACTGGGGGCTCGGACATGCCACAAGGTGTGTGCCTGTTATAAAACTATTGATCAGCAATGGTTTCAGGGTATTCATTGCTACCGACGGTCTGCCGCTGAACTTTTTGAAAAGCGAATTTCCCGGCCTTGATACCATCACTTTCCCCGGATTTTCCCCTTCTTACCCGAAAGGCAGGAAGTTGGTTTTGAAGATGCTCTTCACAGCGCCATCGTTTCTTACCGGCATAATACAGGAACATCGCAAGCTCAGGCAGATAATTAAAAATCTGAATATCAATATTGTAGTTTCCGACAACCGTTATGGATTGTGGAACCGGCAGGTGAAAAGCATCATGATTATTCACCAGATCATGGTTAAAGCACCACGTGGATTTAAACTGTTTGAACCATTGTTTTTTATGGTTAACAAACTGATGATCAACCGTTTTGATGAGTGCTGGATTCCTGATTTGCCCGAACAGGGAAACCTGAGCGGTGACCTGTCGCATAAATATCCGTTACCTCGTAATGCGCATTTTATTGGATGGCTATCAAGATTCTCGTCAGGCGAACAAGCAGATAAGCAAAAGAATGGCCTTGTTGCTGTGCTGTCGGGCCCGGAGCCTCAGCGCACGATACTTGAACAGCAGCTTATCAAAGCATTAAGCGCCAGTTCAATGAGTTGTACCCTGGTATTAGGAAAACCTGGCAACGGCATGGCGTCAGAATCTATCAATGGCATTCGCCTGATCCCCCATCTTGCCACCAATGAGATGGAAACAATGCTGAAGGAGGCATCGCTTGTTATTTGCCGTCCGGGCTATACAACCATAATGGACCTTGCGGCAATCGGCGCCAGGGCTCTGTTTATCCCTACACCGGGACAAACCGAACAGGAGTATCTGGCTGAATACCTCTACGAAAATGGTTATTATTACTACGTGAAACAAGATGAACTGAGGCTGCCGCATCATCTGCAAAAAGCCACAATTTACCCGGGAGTCAAGAACAGCGGCGATCCCCATCTTCTCATCGAACGTGTTGAAAAACTGAAGCAGCATTTCAAAATGCCATCATAAACATTTCTCACTACTTTTACCAGCAAATTTTTAAAAATGATACTCCAATTTATCACCTGGAAGGTTAATCCCGAAATTTTCGCCATCGGCTCATTTGCTGTTCGCTGGTACGGTTTGCTCTTCGCCTCTTCGTTTATTTTTGGTTACATGATCATGCTGAGAATTTTCAAGAAGGAAAACTTGCCGGAAGCCCTGCTCGACAAACTATCGGTTTACATGGTTATCGGCACGGTGGTCGGAGCGAGACTAGGACACACTCTATTTTACGAACCCAATTATTACCTGCATCATCCACTTGATATCCTCAAAGTATGGGAAGGCGGACTGGCAAGCCACGGAGCTGCCATTGGCATATTACTGGCACTGTACCTGTTTGCCCGCAAAACAAACCGCACTTTTCTGTGGACCATCGACAGGATCGTGATTGTTGTTGCCCTTTCAGGCTTTTTTATCCGGATGGGTAACCTGATGAACAGCGAAATCTTCGGTAAACCAACCGACCTTGCCTGGGGATTTATCTTTACAAAAGCCGGCGAAACCATACCCCGCCACCCAACCCAGATATATGAAGCGCTTTGCTACCTGGCAATTTTCTTTTATTTACTTTGGTATTACTACAAAAAGAACGGCAGGCCGTCGGATGGTTTTCTGTTCGGAATGTTTATGTTATTGGTTTTCGGGGTGAGAATTGTCATAGAATTCCTCAAAGAGCCCCAGGTAGCTTTCGAAAACAGTATGACTTTGAATATGGGACAGTTGCTATCAATCCCGTTTGTTATAGCCGGAATTATTCTGGTATTATACAGCCGGAAGAAACAAACCTCCGCTATCTGATTTGACAAGATTTCTAACAAAACCGAAGAGGCTGTCCGCGTGCGAACAGCCTCTTCGGTTTTAGTATCATCAAACCATTTACGATTTTCCCATTGTACGGTTGAGGAATGCTTCAACTCTCTTGGAGATCTTGTCCTGTTTGTATTGATCGGCAATTTGTTGCAGCGCTCCAAAGAAACCCATGGCCTGCTGCAGGTCTTCGTCGTAGTTGGCACGGAATTGCGGATCAAGTGAAGCGATATACGAAGTATTCTGCTCGTAAATATTGACAAGCTTTTCGGCAAGTTTATTACCCTTTTCGAAAGCACCGGCCATGTAATACGATTCAACAAACTGTATCATGTAAAAATCGAAATGTATCTTGTCGTCGGGGAAAACCTTCTGCACATAATCACATACCTGAACAGCCTTGTCATATTTCCCCTCCTGGCTCAACTTACGGGCAAGACGTGCGAGGTTCTGCTTGGGAATCATGGTGTTGCGATAGCTTTCGCGGTCAACATAAACTCCCGGGTCAGCAAGGTTTCCCCATTTGCATTTATGCAGGAGAATATCGTACGAAGCCTCTGAATTTACGCTACCAAGTCCCGGAACGTAGTCTCCAGTGTCGTTGATTGCAGGCAGAAAACGATATACAAATCCTTCCTGAAAACAATACTTGTCAACATTTACGGCATCGGTTATGCTCGACGGGCTGGCAAAATATACCGGCCGTTCGAACTTGTTTTTCGCCAGGAAATCGAGCAGCATCAGGTCGTTTTTGTAAAGGTAATTCGATTTTATATCCCATGAAATCTCGGGCACGATCTTGGACGCCAGTTCTTTGGGTACTATACCTTTTTGCAATACCGATGCAGTATCAACCGTTATCTTCACTTTCTTGGTAGGGAAGATGCTGATAGCCCTGTTGCCGCTCATGTATTTTGTACCGGGATCGTCGCTGGCGATGTAGTCGATCATTTCCTGCAGCTCAATGCGCTCGCCGTATGAACCTGTATAGGCAACTATTTCGTTCACCCCTTTATCGTATTGATCGTAACGCAAGGTCATCGGTAAAAGATCGGAATCATAGATTTTTCGTTTCAACTGATGAACATACCAGTCGCCCGAGGCAAGCATAAAGTTCACCACCCTCACATCAGTGCGAATGCCTTCAACTTCCTGCGCATACCAAAGCGGGAAAGTATCGTTATCGCCGTTTGTAATGAGTATTGCATTCGGGGCACACGAATTGAGGTAATTCGCAGCAAAATCGCGGCAGGCATATTTATCCGAACGATCGTGATCGTTCCAGCCTTCTCTAGCCATGATCCCGGGAACCAGCAGGAGGCAAACAACAGTTACCGCGACTGCAATAACTTTTTCGTTTACTTTCTTAAACGCATCCCACAGCGCCATTACACCAAATCCGATCCATATGGCAAATGCATAAAACGATCCGGCAAAAGCGTAGTCGCGTTCACGGGGCTGTTGCGGAGTAATGTTAAGGTACACCAGGATAGCTAGGCCTGTCATGAAAAACAACAATAACACCAGCAGTGCTCCATTCGAATGCTTCTTGAAATGGAAATACATACCGAGAAGCCCCAGAATGAGTGGCAACATATAGAATTTATTCCTGGCCCAGTTGTCCATACTCGGCGGCAGGTTCGATTGATCACCGAGTCGCGGATTATCAATAAAAGGAATACCGCTGATCCAGTTTCCGTAACGTATTCCGCCATGGCCTTCTATGTCATTCTGCCTTCCGGCAAAATTCCACATGAAGTATCGCATATACATGTGACCAATCTGGTATGAGAAGAAAAACCGGAGATTTTCACCGAAAGTAGGTTTGATGATGGTTTGTGCTTTCCCTTCATCATCAGTTACCGAAATGGGAATGCCTTTAATTTTCCCCCATGATTTATATGACGAAATGTGGCTTTGCTTCTGATTGCTCCACATACGCGGGAAAATGGTACAGAACCGCCTGTCGTAATTGGCAATTGAGTTCTTGCGATCATCAGTAATTTTATACTTGCCTGATTTGTGATCTTTTACATAGATGGGCGTACCGTCCTTGTATGGATTTTGCTGATCAAGCGGTGCATTGTAATATTGTCCGTAAAAAATTGGCCATGATCCGTATTGCTCCCTGTTGAGGTACGACAACAGGCTCACGGCATCGCTCGGATCATTTTCGTTGATAGGAGTATTGGCATTGGCCCTAATCACCAGCAAAAAGAACGATGAATATCCTATGAGCATAAAGGCAATACTCAGCAAACCGGTGTTGACCAACGACCTTAGTTGGTTACGGTTAGTACGGCTGCCCGAACCTTGTTTATACCAGACGTAGGCTCCAATGATCACCAGGAATGCTATAAAACTGATCACAGAAAATACCGAAAGCAGCAGCAGCATTATACCGCCTGTAATATATTCAACAATGGTATGCTTTTCACGGTAAGTAAACCTGATTCCCCATACCAGCACTCCAATCAGCAATATGAAGTAAAAGATTGTACCTGTATTGAATGGTAAGCCAAGTGAATTCACAAAAGCGATTTCGTATTTACCGGCCAGTGCAACCGTCCAGGGAATAAGCCACCACATGATGAAAGCCAGCACGAAAAAGGAGATAATGAGGGTGTAAATAATTCCTTTCCAGTTGGCCTGGTATTTCCTGAAATAGATAACCAGTGCAATAGCCGGAATGGTAAGCAGGTTGAGCAGGTGCACACCTACCGACAATCCAACAAGGAAAGCTATGAGCAATATCCATTTCAGCGAATGTGGCTGGTCGTGAACGCGTTCCCATTTCAGGATAGCCCAAAACACTATGGCTGTAAAAAACGACGACATAGCATAAACCTCACCTTCAACTGCCGAGAACCAGAAAGAATCGCTAAAAGTGTATGCCATGGCGCCCACCAGTCCGCTGCCCAGGATAGCAAATCCCTGCCCTACAGTCATCTCGTCTTCTTTTACAAATTTCAGCCCCAGCATGGTTATCGTCCAGAAGAGGAACAAAATGGTAAAGCTGCTCGATAAAGCCGACATAATATTCACCATTTTGGCAACCTGAGTTACATCGCCAAAGGCAAACAGGGAGAAAAACCTGCCAATCAACTGGAACAATGGCGCTCCCGGAGGATGTCCTACCTGCAGCTTAAAAGCAGTGGAAATATACTCACCACAGTCCCACCAACTGGTTGTAGGCTCGATGGTAAGCAGGTAAACTACCGATGCAATGGCGAAGGTGAGCCAGCCAAGCACGTCATTCAGTCTCCTGAAGTTTTTCATGAATAATTTATTAAATGGATTTTTCCAGAATTGTGCTGCGAAATTAACGAAATATGAATTATTTACAACTGTATCAGAAATGCCACTCCAAAGCTTAACAAGTATTAACAAAAACAAGCGGCTTTTCCGCAATCTATGGGTACGTGATAATCCAAATCTGTTTACTTTTGATAGTTTTACAGACTATTTTATGCAGAATTATGAAACATAGTATATTCATATCCCTGATCAAAGCATTAACCATTGTTTGTTATCTGATACCGGCTGGAGTATTTTCACAGAAACCTGATAAAGCAGCTTTGAACGGCATCACGCCCGAAATCATGAAACAATACATCGGATTTCTCGCGAGCGATGCTTTGCTTGGACGGAACACTCCAAGCCCCGGCCTCGACTCGGCCGCGGCATATATTTCACGCGAATTCAGGGCAATGTCCCTATCACCCGTCAACGGAAGTTACTTTCAACCTTTCGCACTTTGCAAAACCGATCTGGATACCGGTTGTTACTTGCAAATTATCAGGGATGGACATATCACTTCATTGCCGGTAAAAAGTGGTTTCGTACCCTATTATCTCACTCATTCCAAAGAGTTTACTGGCGAAATAGCTTTTGCCGGTTATGGAATTACAGCACCCGAATATGGTTATGACGATTATGCCGGATTGGATGTAAAAGGCAAAGCTGTATTGGTTTTCAGGCACGAGCCAAGCGAAAATGACACCGGGAAATTCTTCGAAGGTCGCGAACCAACCAGCTATTCAGGAGTAACATCAAAGCGATTGGCAGCCGGAGCACTTGGCGCCGGCGCTTTGCTTGTAGTATCGGAGCCTGGTAACTATGCATCATTGAAACCAAGAGGATATTTATGGCCTGCTCTTTCGAAAAACATGCCGGCCGATGCAACTGCTTATTCAATGTGCAACTCCGGAGATGATGAAATACCTGCTGTTCAGGTAGGTGAAGAAACTGTAAACGCGCTCTTCGGGAGCGTGGACAAACTGCTGGCAATTCAGAAAGATATTGACAAACAGCATGCCCCTGCATCGTTTCTTTTCCCCGGAACACTCATCCGCCTTGGCTTATACACACGTACAAATGAGCGTAATGTTGCCAATGTTGTCGGCTTCATCGAAGGAAGTGATCCTGTGCTGAAAAACGAAATTTTGGTCATCGGAGCGCATTATGACCATGTAGGTTTTAAAAAGCAATCAAAACCCGGTGATGATTACATTTATAACGGCGCTGACGATAATGCGTCGGGCACGGCGGGAGTGATAGCGATAGCGCGGGCATTTGCCATGGCAAAATCCAAACCAAAGCGAAGTGTTTTATTCCTCTTGTTTGCAGGCGAAGAAAAAGGCCTTTACGGATCGGAATTTTATACCGCCAACCCGCTGTTTCCGCTCGAAAAAACAGTGGCTATGCTCAACCTCGACATGATAGGCCGCAATGCATCCAATGCGCTCAACCTGGTGGGCGCTTCAAAAAGCCCTGATATAGCGGCAATTACAAGAGCAGCAAATAAAAAGATCCGTTTTAAACTCAACGACGACAACTCAGTAATGGGCGGGAGCGACCATTATAATTTCTATAAAAAAGGAGTTCCCTTTATGTTCTACTTTTCGGGGCTACACGACGATTATCACCAGGTTGGCGACAACCCCGATCGCATTGACTACAATAAAGCAGCCCGAGTTGCTCAGCTGGTTTTCCACACTGCCTGGCAGATCGCCAACGACGACAAGCATTACACAGTAATAACCAAAGATTAGTCCGCACATAACTCCTTCATTATGAACTTTATAAAAAAATCTTTACTCCTTATACTCTGCTTAATAGCGGGTATAGTTAATGCCCAGGACAAGATTAACCTCGCATACAGTTACGAGCCTGGTAAGACTTACCATTACACAATGGAGAGTAGTAACTCATTTATTCAGGAGTTGATGGGCCAGGAAAACAAAGGAACTACCGGCATAAGCCAGAAAGGAGCTTTCAGTGTTGAATCAGTCGATACTGACGGTTTGATTCGCGGAAGCTTTGCCTGGGAGAATTTTACCACTACAACAAAAATGATGCAGATCGATACCACGATAATATTTAAAGACTACGTCGGAAAGAAAAGCAACCTTTCTATAACACCAAAAGGTAAAATTTCAGTTATTTCATCCGACTCTGTTAAGGCTATGCCAGGAATGCCGGGTTCGACCGTTGGCTCCATGATGTTATTTCTAAAACTTCCCGAAGCAATGGTGGCTGCTGGCGATACCTTCTCCGTTCGCACTATTGATACCACCTACGACCAGAATAACAATCAGACAATCACCGAAAGGCTTATAAAAAGCAAATTCGAAAG
>JAKLFM010000096.1 GCA_022711175.1 Bacteroidota bacterium
TTTGCAAGGATTATTTTTCAAAACAAGGGGAAATTGAAACTTAAAGAGCGGAATATTATACCAAACGACACCAAACTTTTTGCTCAAGCAGATTGTGAAAAATCAATTGAATTTTATATTTCTTCTGATACGGAAAGCCTTAAAATCTACAATCTACTTAGACAAGAAACAAATCCAAAATTTCAGTTTATTGATTTGAATATACCATATCATCAGACCTTTGGAATACTAGACCTATAAATAGGCAAGAAAAAGAACGAGTCCGAACATAGCTTATAATTATTCCTTCACGGCAGGGTCTCCTTTTGCCAGGGATGGCAGGTGGCAGGGACTCTGCGGATATAATCACTGCAGTGTCCTTGTCCTCCAGGCACAACCTTTGCACAAGAGACTCCCCGCCACCGCACCCCGGATGTCTATTAATTTGTTCATTTGAAATATTCTAAAATTCTTTCTCTGTCTTCGTTTTCTTTTTCGCTTTTATGATAGAGTTCAATCAGCACAATCTTCTCAGTCTCCCTGAAATAAGCATAAACCAATCTGAAACCCGAGTTGACGCCCTTGCCTTTAAAACTGTCGCTGGCAATTTTTCTCACCTTGATTACACAACTTTCAATGCCAAGCCCGTCGATCCGGTAACTGAATGGTGGAGATGCATCGGGACGGATACTTAAAACCCTTCTCACATCCTCAACATCACTTTCCAATGTGCGGTATTTTTTCAGCAGCTTCCTAAAGTCTCTGTCGTATTCGGGTAATGATTCAAATTCCATATTAAATACTAATTTTCGTCATCATACACCCTTACGGAATAAGGCAGCTCGCGGTAAAAAGCGAGGTTATAGCTGATATAATCTCCATCTTTAGTTGCCAGCCAGGGCATGTCTTTATGCGAATATTCGCTGATCTTGTTTGCATTCCAGTCACTCATCAGCCTGATCACATTATCAATCACCGTCATTTCAGCCGCCGACAACTGCCTCAGGTCGGCTTTTTCCAACGGAATGTATCTTGTTTGCGGAAAACCATGATATTCTGTTTTAATCCTATCTAACTGTCCGCCTTCGATCATTTGATTAATAATGGCATCTGATTTTTGAGGAACCGGGCCGAAAGACAGTTTCTTATATCTTGCCCCGGTAAGGTGCTCCTCATAAAGCTCATAAAAATTAAAATCACAGAAATAGAGCAGCTTGTTTAGCACCGTTTCGCCGATATTTGGTTTGCCGGCACATCGTTCTAAAATATACAGGAGCACATTTTTGAATTTGCCAACCTGCAATTCAGGAACCGATATTCGCAAATCGGTATTCTGATTGGCCTTTTCTGTTTCATCGTGAATCTCCTCCTCTGCTTTGAAATCGGAAGACAGAAACTCATCCGTTGAAAAACCAAGGACATGCGACAGATACATAAGTTCAAACACACTAACACTCCGGTTGCCCAATTCAATTTGAGCCAGTGACGGCCTGGATATTTCGATATTTTTGGCCAGCTCTTCCTGCGACATTCCTTTGGCTTTCCGAAGCTCCATAATTCGCTGCCCGATTTGCTTTTGTGTCAGTTTTAACATATTTGCCAGTTAAGTTTTTTCGAAGACAAAGATATGAAATGTTTTATATTAAAACACATCTATGTTTGTTTTTCTTACAAATATATTTTCAACAGGATAGCTATTCATAACGGTAACTTTCATGACAGCGGGGGGCTCCTGCCCTTTTTGCCTGTAGTTTTTAACCAAATCCTTCTAAATACTGTTCTTTTCTGGTTTTTAGAATATAAAACCAGGTACCAGCCCTGTTCTTCACCCGGCAACATTCATCACTATACATTGTGCTCTGCACAATCAATAGCTTTTGCGTTGCAGGTTAGAAATGCGGCGGGGTTGTCTGGGAAGAAACAAAAGAAAACAAATCAGAACCCGTCAGGCCGGGGAGTTTGCTTCGGCCCGCTGCGCCGGGCCTCGCAAAGTAAGGCTCCGCCACCCGATTGCAAAAAATAGTTTCCTGATATTTCCTTTCCGGCAGAGTCTCCTCTTGCCTGGTATGGCAGGTGGCAGGGGCTCTGCGGATATAAATCACTGCTGAGTCCTTGTCCTCCAGGGCATAACCTTAGCACAAGAGACTCTGCAGGAAAGAAAAGCCTTTGGAAGACGCCTACAAAGCCCTGACCGGGAAATTGCAGCCTATGGTGAATGAGCTGGAATTTTTTAAAGGGTTGACGTGAGTTGTTGCTATTGCTGCGAACGGCTGACGTATGGCAAGTGCAGGAATAAATTGCTGCTCAACTGTCTGCCAACACTACCTGTCGATAATACTGGTGATATTCGTGTTTTGAAAACCGTCAATTAATCCTGTTTTTCGTCGGAACGGTTTTTGTAGGTTTTAAGCCCTGCATACGATGCAGCCAGCAAAGTAAGTATGAGGGTGCCACTGCCGATGGGTGCACCGGCAGTGCCTCCAACCGGAGTATTGCCGCTGCTCACGGGATTGTTGCCACCATTAGGATGAGGAGGTTGTGCCGAAACAAGCAGGGGCAGGCTGAGACATAATATGATCGCGGTGATGGTTATTATCTTTTTCATGATGTGAATCTCATTTTACTGTTGAACAATAATTACCTGACCCATACTTTTTGTGTGCACAAGCCTTTGTCAGTGACCACCTTAACCAGGTAGATGCCGCCTGTATTCAATGTGATGTCTGTTTGTCCGGATACGGATGCTTTATGGGCGATAAACTTCCCGGCAAGGTCATACAGGCATATGGTTCCGGAGATGCCTCCCGGTATGATCACCCGCACTGTTTTGTCAACGGAATAGATCTCGCAGGCTGAGTTTTCGTTATCCGGAATACCAACAGTGGCCAGGTGCAGTTTAAACCTGTTCCCGGCTTCACCAGCCTGGTAACTGAATGAGTAATTCCCCTTTAACAGGTCGTTGAACGTGCCGTTCTTTGTATCCTCGAGTGTTGCCTTTAAAATGCCTGATTTTTCGTCAATACCAATCTGGTACTGTCCGCTCTTCGAATTGGTAAATCCAAGCCGTATCATCTCGCAGGCAGGGCGCACATCGATGGACAGCTTTGTATCGCCGGCCAGGCTGAATATTTCAGATACACCTTCCATTCCGCCAATCAGTTTATAGGCATCATAATATACATCAAAGCCCTCGCCTGCACTTTCATTAAACATGAAGTACAGCTTATCGGAATAGGATTCACCTTTGGTTGCCAGCACCAGCCCTGTACCGGGAAGATCATCCGATGATTTGTAATACCCCGAGCCGTTGTGTGATTTATTCGAATTTGACAGGGAGAAGGTGCCTGCCGATGGAGCATAAATAAAGAATCCCTGCATGGGCGGAACGTACTGCGAACCAGTACCACTGCCATTCCACGATACATAGGTTGTTCCGTTCCAGTAATAAACAGCGCCCCATGGATTGCGCAGTCCTTCCCAGTCAATATAGCATGGGTAGGGATTACCGAGCAGGTTAGCGCCTGCAAAGTTTACCCCGGAGGTTCCGTTAACTGTTACCGTTTTGGAATAATTGCCGGTATTTAGAACGCCAGTAAACTCACTTTCGGTACCGGCACTCAGGCTCCATAATCCATATCCCTCTAAAGGATTCAGCCCGGTTTCAGGGGTAATAATGTCGTGCCATTCCTTGCCGGCCTCGTCCCAGTATTGCAGGTAATCGCCCAGGAATGTGTTGGCTGTTGTTGCAGTATTCGGAACCGAAATAAGATGCCATATGCTGTTGCTGATGGTCCGTTTTACGGTAGCCGGTACACCGGCGGTGCTTTCGATAAGGGAACCGCCTGATTCAATAACAAGGCCGGTAACGCCCGATTTATTTGACAGTATTCCGTTTACAGTCAGCGCTTTGCCTGCATCGATCGTCACCGACGCACCTGCCTGAATTGTAAGATTAAGACAACTGGCATTGGCTGTTACTACAGGGTAGTTTGGTACATTGGCAGGAATGCTGACATTATCTCTGTCTCCCGGTATTGCATTGTTACTCCAGTTGCCCGATACATTCCAGTTATTGCTTATAGTGCCGGTCCAGCTAACATTGCTGATAAAATAGACTGTATAATCCTCAGCCTGGCCATAAGAACCGATATCGCAGGCAGATAAAGGCATAGAACCAAATTTTGACAACACCCTTAGCCGCAGTCCTTTATTCAGTGTCACGCCGCTTGAAGGCGTTGTGAAAGATAGAGTACGGGTTCCATCTTTATTCGACGGGAAAGATACCACGGCTTCCGTCGTTTCAAATATGCCATTATCATTGTAATCGATGTAAACCATCGCACCTTCACTATTTGCTGTACCCGTCTGGATTGTAACACTATATGCCTTATTTAATTCCAAAGGTGTCCATTTCGAACAGGCGTAATTAGAATAATAGCCGTCGTTATTGGATGTCATATTATCAATGTTGCTTAAAGCAAACCGGTAAATTCCGATACCAAACCCGTTACCCGTGTTGGAATTAGAAGTAAGAGTACAACCGGTGTTAGCAGTCGGCTCACTCGCCATTACAAGAATTAGGTTCTCTTTTATTAATTGTGCGGCTCCATTGTGAATCGTGAGTTTAACTGAGTAGATCCCCGGACTGCTGTATGTATGAGTAGGATTCTGGGTTGAATAATCTGTAGTTCCGTTGTTGTCAATATCCCAGGCCCATGAACCATCGGGTCCGATGCTGTTATCGGTGAAATTCGCAATCAGGCTTCCTGTGCAACCAACAGTATTATTCACCGTAAAATCTGCGACTGGCGAAGAAATCATTATATCATCAATACAAACACCTGTTCCTGCATTAACCGTAGCTTCGAAAGCGATGAAATAATTGGCCGATGAATTTGGGAGCGTCACCGTTTCCCGGGTCCATGACGAAATTTTAGAGGTATATATTGCTAATTGATTCCATTCGCTTGTTCCTGAGGTTCTATAGTAAACTCTGAGTATATCCTGACCGGGAAATCCGGAATATGAATCCTGTGTATGCCAAAAGGTGAGCACGGGACTATTAACTCCTGATAAATCAATAGGAGGCGTTATGAGTTTCGTAACATAACCAGCATTAATTGTTGTTGTGCGGCAACGTGCGAGGTAAGTACCCCCATGAGGCGATGCAGGGTAACCATTTGTACCGGAAGTTTTTATTTCCCAGGGACTAGTTGAACCTACGATGTTTTCCTGTGACCAGCATCCCGGGATCACACCGCCTTCGAAACCCTCAAGATAAGGCATACCGGTTATTGAACTGCAGAGTGTTGTTGTATTTGCCGATGTGCCGGCAGAATAGTCGTGACTTGGAGTTTTCGACCAAATCCTGTAATAGTAAGTGCTGTTCGCATTCAAACCGGTATGACTGAATGATGTTGCCGGTCCCTGGTAGATAACGTTACCTCCTCCGCTCAGCACATCTCCGTTTGAATAGGTTGTTCCGTTCACAGGATCGCCGAAAGTATTGCTTGTGTTCCAGGCAAGAATAACATCATCGCCTGCCGCATTCTTTATCCAGGTCAGGTCAATTTGCGAACCCGAAGGAGCCTGTCCTGCAAGATTAAAAACAGGATTAACGGTCGGGCAGCTTTTATAGCAAAGTGAGACTATTCCGCCGGTTTCACTGATATTAATCAGCGCTCCGTTGGTATTATTGCCGGCCCACGACAACGCATTAGGTATGGTAGCATCAGAGAACGTTGTGCGGGCGGATGTGCCCGGCCAGGGACAACCCGCCTTATTGATCTTATTGTCTGCCGATAGGTGAACACCGTTGGCATTTGTTGCGATACCTGACATAGGAAACATACCCTGGTGCGCAGTTGTATTGATCTTATTTCCTGCTGTTGCTATATAGTTCTCGTCAACGTGATAGATCATCATTCCGTGCCCGGGAACGGCGGCATTAAACCCGGTTTTCTGCCTGTTTTCAAGAAGGAAATACTCTCCCTGGGTTGTTGTATTGAAACGATAAACAACAGGATTTGTGGTAATATCGGGCAGGCTGATGGATGCATCAGTCGATAGTATTACGGGTGTTATCCATCCGTTGGTGATCTTTTCGATAGGTACCATGTGCGGCGGGCAGTTACCACCGGGTGTGCCGTTCCAGGAACCATTGGCCATAAGGTCCCATTTTCCTGTACCATCGTATTGTCCGTCTGTTTCGTAATCAGTGTCATAATAATCAGGTGATCCGCAAACATGCCCAAACTCATGACATATTACCCCGATGGTGGTCAGTGCATTTCCGCTTGTACCCTGGAGTTCATTTGAGCATGAGTAAGAGCTGATATATGTTCCGTCGAGCGTGATCCCGATCCCGCCCGCATGAGGCCAGATCGTATTCACGCTGGCTCCGGCGGCTTCACCATAACCCGCGTAAATAATGTACACGCCATCGGTGATTCCATCCCCGTCATTATCGTATTGTGAATAGTCAACATCAGGGTCGGCAAGTTGCACCGCCTCGGTCATCAGTTCACCCGCCCTGATATCATGCCCGCCATTAGGATTCGGAGCGCCATAGTAAGCCATATCATGTGCGGCTGTGTAAGGGCCCACTACATCGGTGGTGATATTGAAATGCCCATACGAGTTCTCAAAGAAAAAGTCCTTTACACTTCCCACAGCTCCGTTGACATTATATCCAAGTTGGTTCATCAGTGCATTAAACTCTGACTGTGTTTTGGTAAATGCCAGGTCAGTATAGCCTATCAGGATCATGATCAGCTTCTTCGTACCGTTTGGATCAAAAGTATCCGAATTGTCGCCTCCGGATTTCGCGTCCCAGAATGATAACAAAGTTTGAACCTGGCTCTTGCTGAATCTTAATTCTTTGGAAGTCCTAAGCAGCAGTTCGGTTTCCGGGGCAGTTCGGTTGTCGGCAGTATGAGCAAGCAGGCCTGAACACACCAAATCATTTTTATCATCAAGTACTGCATACTCCCAGCCATCATTCCCGTTGTTGAGCAAGGTGTATCCATCCATCGTCTCAGCCCAGTGCACTTTTTCGTCGCCCCTGAGGCGTATTGTAACGATTGATCCATCGGGTTGTTTGTAATCAAAAGGGTAGGGGTAGGCTGTAACGGCAAAGGCATCCCCTAAAGAGATAACGGTTAAAATCAGGATAAGAAGAGAGAGACAGAGAGCGTTTTTTTTCATTGTAATTGGGGTTATGGTCTGAAATTGGTCAATGTCAAATCATCGGGAGCATTGTTGGCCAAAGTTTTTTCCGGCTGTTTATTGCCGAACACATCAGCGTTGTTTCCGGAGTTGGAGGAAGACTGCAACCGAAAGCAATAGTTCTTCAACGTTGTACTATGCAAAAATACCTCTTACCACCGAAGGCAGAAATGCCAAGGGAGTGGACAAATAGTAGACAACAAAATATGGATTTGTGATCAGATTTTCAATATCACCTCTTCGAGTGAAGCATCGCTCTCCAGTTCCATCTTTTTGCGGATGCGGTAGCGGGTTTTCTTCACGGCATGTTGGGTGACATTAAGAATCGAGGCAATCTGGTTGTTCGAAAGCCGGGCTTTGAGATAGGCACAGTATTTTACTTCGGAAGGTGTAAGTCCGGGATAGCATTCTTTAAGCTTAACGAAAAAGTCTTCGTGTACTTCGTTAAGCAGGCGGTTGAATAAATCGGAATCGGGCGATTCGCTCAACTGTAGTTTTATGGATGTGAGGATGCTGTTGATATCGGTAACAGATAAGGTGCTTCGCCCTGAGGCAATCGATTTTACTTTATCGAAAATCTGGTTCAGCAACTCTTTTTTCTGCTCCAGCGCCAGTGCCGTACTCATTTGTTCATTATGCTTCTGCCTGAGATCGGATTCGGCTTTCAGCAGCTTGTAGCGTTGTATTTCCTCTTCCTGCCTGAGTTTCTCAATCTGAAGGTTGTGAACCAATAATTGTTCTTCCATCAGCAGCTTGCTTCTGCGGTTGTTTCTTCGCTGCTGCAACATGACAATTGAAAGAAGCGCAAGGATCAGGACAGAAAGCAAAATGGAGATGATATAGACTTTTTTTTCTGTTCTGGCAGCCCTGATAGCCAGTTGCTGGGTTTCGATCAGGTTTCGTTTCTTTTCATTTTCGTAAAGCAATTCCGATTCTTTACTGTTGTTGCGCAGTTGCTGCTTGTAAACCGAGTCTTTTAACACTTGTATCCGCTGATTCCACAATAATGCATCCCTGAATCTCCCGCTTATGGTATCCAGTTTAACAATGAAATTAATCGCCTGTAGTTCTGTTTCCACATCATCCACAACCTTTGAGAATAAAACCGATTTCACCAGGTAGTACCTGGCCGAATCCAGTCTGTTCATGTTCAGAAAGATTTCCCCGGTGTTGCCGTATAAAACCGTGAGCATGGAGGTATCACCGTTCGACCCGGAAATCTCAATAGCTTTCCTCAGGTAGATCAGAGCTGAATCGTTATCATTTTGCCGCTGATGTAGCGATGAGAGGTTATAATAAATTACAGGAAGGCTCCATTTTTCATCCATGCTGATGAGCTCCGTAACCAGTGAATGATAGATTTCGGATGCTTTTTCAAGATTGCCGCTGCATTCATAGATGTAACCAAGGTTTCCTTCGTTTTGAATGGCATTCCTGCGGTCGTTAAGCCTCCTGTTTATTCCCATAGCCTTGTTCAGCATTGTCACTGCGGTGTCAAAATCATCTTCCTCAGCCTTGTACAGTGCCAGTATATTGTATGTTCTCGCAATTCCGCTGCTGTCGCCTGTTTGTTCACTTAGGGCGAGACTTTTATAATAGAGTGATAAAGCCAGCGGCCTGTTGTCAGTCCCCAGATGAACAGATGCCATTCTTTCGAAACACCTGGCTTTCACTGAGAATAGTTGGTTTTTCTCTGCAACTTCATCTGCTGCAGCATATGCTTCAAGTGCCTCCCGAAACCTGTTTTTCCCATACAACAGGTTCCCTTTCCGGAAAAAGGCTTCAGCGAGGCACGAGTCCAGGCCGTGCACCTTACATAGTTCCGCCGCTGTATCAAGTTCAGTAATCAGCGAATCAGCGGGCATCTCTGCGCTTGCTGCTGCCCTCAGCACTTGATTGATACGACCGGTATCTTCCTTCATTTTAGAGTTATAAGCCGTATCATGATCGTGCCCTGCTTTATTGCTGCACGAAAAAATAGCAAGCACTATAAAGATGAAGAAGCTAAATAAAATGAGGGAAACAGGTTTCATGGATTATGAACAGAAATTACAAAAGTATTAAGTAAATATTTAATCTGAGCAATGCGTTTTTTTCTCTGCCGGCATGTTTCTGAAACTTAGCGAAACGGTCTCATGAGGCATAGCCGAATAATCCGTGCCAAATAATTTCCCGTACCATATAATTTCCCTGCTGTTCACTTCTGCTGCCGGCCAGGGTATTAATGAGCCCTCCTCAGCAGCCATTCCTTTCCCGCAGGGTCACACCTTGCCCGGGATGGCAGGTGGCAGGGACCCTGCGGATATAAATCACTGCAGAGCCCTTGTCCCCTCAGGCACAAGCTTAGCACAAGAGCCTGCAGGAAAGAATAGTTGGGGAGAAACTTTGTATATAAATAGAGAACTCTTAGAAATATTAAAACAATAAAGCACCAAAGCCTGAGAGATATAAAAAATAGCGGGTGTATTACCTGATTGAATGCTCGTAACCCGTCCGCCAGAAGCGGAGTGGACGACAGCTGACAACCGAACAACTTGTATCTGCCGATAGTATCTTTTCACCCGAACCGGAAACCTCACTATCAGTCCACCAATTTATTGAAATAGTACCGTATTTTTGCTAGCAATAGTTCAGTTTCATAAACGACAACAATTTATCTATTATGTTCATTAAAAGGATTTTCCTGCTTTTTACCTTTTTGATTGCGGTAAACATGCTTTACGCCCAATGGCAGCAAACCAATGGTCCTTTCGGCGGTTTTATTGAATGTATTACATCGGATGGCACT
>JAKLFM010000097.1 GCA_022711175.1 Bacteroidota bacterium
TTGCTGCCTTATATGCTCACAAATTGGTTCGGAATTGCCAACACTGCACCTGAAGGCGTGATACCAAATTCGGTGAAGTATTCATTTTATATTGGTGGCTTTGTTTTTCTTCTCGCAGTGTTATGGACCGTTTTGCGGACAAAAGAATATTCGCCTGCACAACTTGAGGAATTTGAGCGCGAAGAGCATCCTGAAAGGTTTGGAAACAGTGAAACCCGCACCGATGAAGAGCTTCTGCCTTACCGGAAATTTCTGCGCCGGGCAGCAATCTGGCTGCCGGTAGGTATTATCATCTGCTTCGTTATCTGGTACACCGGGCTTGCAGCTGAGTTATACATACTTGGCGGAGGTATAACCGCTTTCGGGCTGATGGAACTCATTACAGGACTGATGGTGAAAAACGGAAAACACGAAAATGGATTCATCACAGTAACCAACGACCTCAACCGAATGCCGAAAACCATGGCGCAACTGGCAGTTGTTCAGTTTTTTACTTGGTTTGCACTCTATGCCATGTGGATTTACACTACTTCGGCTGTGACTTCACACATATACGGTACAAAAGATACCACCTCAGAACTGTTTAATACAGGTGCAAACTGGGTTGGTGTATGCTTTGGCGCTTACAGCCTGGTTGCCGCGCTGGTCGCTTTCCTGCTGCCGGTCTTGGCAAAATATACCAACAGAAAAATTACACATGCTATTTCGCTGGTATTCGGCGGACTGGGGCTTGCATCAGTTTTCCTCATTAAAAACCCGGATTTCCTGCTTGTTTCAATGGTTGGAATAGGTATTGCCTGGGCGAGCATTCTTTCGATGCCGTATGCCATTCTTACCGGCTCGCTGCCTCAAAACAAAATGGGTACCTATATGGGGATTTTCAATTTCTTCATTGTAATTCCCCAATTGCTTGCAGCCAGTATCCTGGGATTTTTTGTAAAGAATCTCTTTGGCGGCGAAGCCATCTATGCACTCGTCCTTGGCGGTTTTTCGATGATCATTGCAGCAGTTTCGGTGCTGTTTGTTGAGGATAAATAATTGAAAGACAATAAAAAAAGCCCGGCTTTAAAAACCGGGCTTTTTTTTGCAAAAGATTATTTGGCTTCCATCACCCAGTAACCCCAGGGTTCCAGAGTCAGGTTTAAATTGGTGGAACTTAATGTGAACTTAGATTCGCTGAAAACATCAGTGTAATCTCCGTCAGCTTTGTCGCCTTTAAGGTTTACTGTTACTTTTTCGTTGCTGAGGTTTGCCAGAACAACTACCTTGTTTTTCCCTTTTTCGCGGATAAATGAAAGCACTTTGGCAGGCTGATTGTTCTTTAGCATTTCAAAAGTCCCGCCGTAAGGTGCATTCCATAAGGCTTCGTTTGCATGTTTCAGATCATTCAGTTTTTTGTAAAATGGCGAAAAATCGTTTTTAGTCCAGTTAATAGTATCTTTTACGAAGAACTGAAGCCTGTGATCAAGGCCGGCTTCCTGTCCGCTGTATATCAGTGGCATGCCCGGGAGTGTGTAAGTGAGCAAGGCAAAAACATTTTCACCGGCACCGAATTTTTCTTTAGCCGTTCCATTCCATGAGTTCTCATCATGGTTAGTGATAAAATTCATCTGGAAGGTTTTCTTTGGAATAACTGAATCAATTTTAAGTACTTGTTTCACAATAGAATATACCGAGTCTTTTCCTTGAGCAACATTGTGCATGGTATGGTGCAATCCCCAGCCGTAATTGGCGTCGAAAGCTTTTTTCAGAAGTTCGGGTTTGTCTTCGTTCTCGGCGAGCATAAACATAGGTTTGGTCTTCTCAAGTTCAAGACGGGCTTGATCCCAAAAGTCGGCAGGAACCTCGCCGGCCACATCGCAACGAAAACCGTCGATGTCGCATTTTTCAATCCAGTATTTCATCGAAGCAATCATTTCCTTGCGCATCTCCTGGTTTTTATAGTCAAGCTTTACACAATCAGTCCAATCGAAAGGAGCCAGCATTTTCCCGGTAACGCTGTCTTTCACATACCAGTCAGGATGTTCGGTAACCCAGGCGTTGTCCCATGCCGAATGATTTGCCACCCAGTCAATGATCACTTTGAATCCCATTTCATGGGCTTTTTTTACCAGGTTTGTAAAATCTTCTTCGGTACCATATTCGGGATTCACCCCTTTGTAATCGCGAACGGAATAATAACTTCCGAGGCTCGCTGTCAGGCCTTCGGGAACTTTACGGTTCAATTCGCCGATGGGATGGATGGGCATAAACCAAAGGATGTCCACTCCAAGTTCTTTGAGGCGCGGAAGATGGGACTCAAATGCTTTAAAGGTTCCCTCAGGGGTGTACTGCCGGGTGTTTACCTCATAGATTACGGCATTTTTAGCCCATTCGGGATAGTTGGCTTTGACGTCAGCCGCAGGTTTGGTCTTGCACGAACACAGGCAGATCGAAATCAATCCGGGCAGCGATAACATGATGATTATTTTTTTCATATTTCTGATTTAATTGATTATTAGTCGGTTATCGTAATTTCGACAGGTTGTTTCTTAGCCATGATCTCAATACTCAACCAGTGTCCGTCGTAGCTCCGGTTTTTTTCCGGGATGTTTTTCCCTTGCACTGCGACAATTCCCGGTGCTTTCATCATGGGAATTTTCAGGGTGATGTGCTTTTTATGAGTCATTCCTTTCCAATACCCTTTCCGTGAAATCGTTACTGTCGTTTTGCCGTCTTCCCGGCTGCCTTCGTACCGGATAATTTCGAACCGGTTGTTGCTTATCGAGAAATTATCCTTCCCGTCGTCTTCATATTGTTCGAATACTGATTTTCCCTGCGGGAAATACCACACCGTGTAATGCGAAGCATCGTAATGATCGGTTGTTGAAATGGTATCGGTAAACGGAATGAAACTTCCGCCGCGTATAAAAACGGGCAATTCCTCGAGTTTGAGTGTATAATCAATCCATTGATTTCCAGCATACTTCATGTCCCGGTTCAGGTTGTACCACTCTCCTTCAGGGAAATATATCTTCCTCGATTTCAGGCCTTTCTCAATAACAGGAGCTACCAGGAAGTCGGCTCCCCACAGGTACTCATCCTGGATTTTGAAAGTAACGGTATCATCGGCAAAGTGATAGAAAAGCGGCCTCATGAGCGGGGCGCCTGTGGTGCTGTTTTGCCAGGCCAGAGTATAATTGTACGGCAGCATGGCATAGCGGAGGTTCATGTAATTGCGGACAATCTCCTGCGTTTTTTCACTCCAGTAAACTGGCTCGCTGGGATGGTTTGAACCATGCGGACGCAGAATGGGAGTGAAAACAGCAAATTGCAGCCAGCGTGTGTAGAGTTCGTCATCCCGAACGCCCTGGGCAAATCCGCCGGCGTCGGAATGTATGTATCCCAGGCCACTCATGCTCATGGTAAGCAGCAATGGCAACTGTGCCTGGAACCCGCCCCAGCTTCTTGATACATCGCCGGTCCAGGGGAAAGCTGAATAGCGCTGTGTACCGGCAAAACCGGAGCGCTGCAAGTGAAACAGCCTGGTTCCGGGGTAGTTTTCGGCATACTTGTCGAACAGGAATTTGTCCCAGTAATGGCCGTAAATGTTATGCACTTCGTCAGCTTTGCCAATAATGTGACGAATGTCCGAAGGATGGCTCTCAGGTTCGCCAAGATCTCCCCACCAACCGGCTACACCTTCTTTGATGCGGGCATCGTATTTCTGCCAGAACCAGTCGCGGGCTTCGGGCTTAAAAATATCAATGAGGCTGCCAGGTCCGAAATAAAATTGCTTATCAAGGTATGTATTCCCGGTACTGTCGGTCACAAAAATGCCATGAGCATCCGCGTCCTTATAATTGGCAACGGTGTCGATAATATAAGGTTCGGTAATGAGAATCGTCTTGATTCCCAGTTTCTTAAACTTTGAAATCATTCCGACAGGATCGGGCCAGGCAGGTTTGAACCAGTCGAGTTTGCCCAGATGCCCCTGTATGCTGTCGCCAAACCAGTAAAAGTCGAGGATAAGCGCATCCATCGGGAACTTTTTCTTCAGCATCAGGTCAACTGTTTCTTCGGCCTGTTGCTGGTTACGGTAAGCCATGCGGCTTTGCAGGTTGCCAAAAGCCCAGCGCGGTGGCAGCGGCTGATTGCCGGTTAAGCGGGTATATTCACGGGATATTTCAGGCCAGTCGTTTCCGGCGATAACATAGTACCGGAGTGTTCCGCCTATGGTTCCCCATTCCATCACATCTTTTTCAGTTTTGCCAATGTCAACATACCCTTTTTGGGGATTATCGAACAGCAAAGCATATCTTTTTGATGAAAATGTGAGCGGCATCGAGTAGTTCAGCATCGAAGCGCCCATTTCGTAACCATAGAAGGGACGGTTGTAAAGCGCCAGCCTGTATCCGCGCCGGTTCATCGGCAAAGCTCTTTCGCCCGTGCCGTAAATAATTTCGTTATTGGCGAGCCTGAATCTTACTCCCGAATTTTCTACCTCGGTATAAAAACCGCACTCTTCTCTAAAGAGCGTATCGCTTGAAAGATAAGTGATTGCAAACGGTTCACCCTTTACTGACAATTTTATTCTGCCTGATTCAAGTTCGTAACCTTCGGAAGTTTTGTTGGTTTTGCGAACCACCTGACCGGGAAAGGCAACTACTGAGTGTGATTTATCAGGAGTATAACTATCAACAGGATAATAGGTTACTTCGATAATTTGATCAGAAAACGGACGAACACTAATGATGCCATTATCGGTGTGGATTTTCCATCCCTCAACAGTTTCTTCGAGAGAAAGCAGTTTGCGTGGCTTGAAAATACGTTCAACCTTGCCGGTCACGGCAGGTCTATATCCGTTCACAGGAACAGTAATATCTTCGTTATCAGCGGTTTTACCAACCAGCGTGCCATCAGCATTTCTGAAAACAAATGCCAGTTGTTGTGCTATATCATCATCGCGAAGCGAATAAAACGACCTGATTTGCATCCTGAACGAATACAGGTTTGGGCCTTCGCGTTTCATCAGCACACGCTTGTCATCGGTTCCCCAGTTGCCAACCACATACTTCCAGTCATGGCCATCGAGGCTTTTGTTGGTAATAACGCCGGTATGCAGGTAAATATCTCCGGTGTAATCCTTCAGTGATTTGTTGCCTTCGGCAGCATTGTAATAAACTGTAACTGTGGACTCAACCGGCGGATTTTCAGGATCCAGTCGGACTTCCTGGCTCATTGCCGATGAGCCAGTGAATACCGACAACAGCAGTGAAAGGAAAACTGTCAGGTTAAATTTGCCGTTTTTGTTTTCGGGCATAACACGTTCAAGGTTATGAAAAGTTGAATCAGGGAATTGCCCTTGCTACTTTGATAGTTCGATAATTCTTGCCGATTTGCCTTCGACTTCAATCTTATCGAGTTTGCGCACTGTAGCCCCCGTTACCGCATCTATGCCCCTTTTATAACCACCAAGTTTCTCGCTGAACCGATCTGTTTCAACCTTTTTATCTTTCTTGTTATTGTTGAGCAACACCATTACCTGATCGTTACCCAGTGTCCTGAAATATACATAGATACCGTCCTCGGGAATAAAGTGGGTGAGTTTGCCTTTTTGCACCGTTTCACTGCCTTTGCGCCAGTTGAGCAAGGTTTTCATATAGTTGTACACCTCTTTCTGGTCTTTCGAAATTCCTTCGCCGGTAAATATATTCACTTTATCGCCTTCCCAGCCGCCGGGGAAATCCTTACGTTTTCCGGCATCCCCTTCGAGCGAACCACGATCGCTCAGGGCTTCGGTTCCGTAATAAAACAGAGGCATTCCGCGTGTTGTACACAGAAAAGCTATGGCCATTTTCATGTTTTCAATGCTTTTCTGTACTGGGTACATTCGCTCAATATCATGATTATCAGCAAATATGATCATATCAGAAGGATCGGGATAAACAACATCCATCGTGAGCATGTCGTAAAGCCTGGTAAGGCCGGTATCCCAGCCTTCGTTTTCGTTGAATGCTTTTTGAATCGCGAACATCAGCGGGAAGTCAAACACATTGGTCAGGTAACTCCTGTACCCGTCGCGGCTACCGGTTTGGTCCATCCAGTAAGCAAGTTGAGCAGGAGTATTCAGCCAGTTTTCACCCACAACGTTGAAATTGGGGTACTCTTCACGGAGCCGTTTCATCCACAATGCCATGAAATCTTTATCTGAGTATGGATACGTGTCCTGTCGGATGCCGTCCAAACCTGCGTATTCAACCCACCAGATGCTGTTCTGAATGAGGTAATTGGCAACGAAGTTGTTTTTTTGGTTGAAATCGGCCATGGTTACATCAAACCACCCGTCGGCCATTTTTTTCATATCGTTATCCGATGCATACGGATCGGTAACTACGGCAGCGCGATAATTGGAGCGGGTAAACTCCGGCCACTGGTTCACCCAGTCTTTCTGTGGCAAATCATTCATCCACCAGTGTCCTGTGCCGAAATGGTTGAAAACCATATCCATAACAACTTTAATTCCCTTGCGGTGTGCTTCGGCTATCATTTCTCGGTAGCTTTCGTTGGTGCCGAAACGCGGATCAATTTTATACAGGTTGGTGATGGCATAGCCATGATACGAGTATGCCGGCATGTTATTTTCGAGGAGCGGAGTGCACCAAAGCGCTGTAATTCCAAGTTGCTGCAGGTAATCGAGATGATCGGTAATACCTTTTATATCGCCACCGTGCCTACCATTGGGATTATTGCGGTCGGCTTTTTCGAGCATTCCGGGCATATCGTCGTTGCCGGCATCGCCATTGGCAAACCGGTCGGGCATGATGAGGTAGAAATTGTCGGCAGTAGTAAAGCTTTTACGCTGTGACGAACCATTTTCGCGGGCTTTCAACTCGTAATTCCAGCGGGCAACAGTAGTATTCTCATCCTTGAATTCAATAATCACCGTCACTGGTTTGGCTTCTTTTGAGATTTCGAGGTCGAGGAAAACATAATCGGAACCCGGGGATTGCGATTTCACCAGCTTTACACCGGGTGCACTTACTGAAACCTGGGTTTTCCCAACGTTTTTCCCATGCACCATTACCTGTACAACAGGCTGCTGCATACCCGTCCACCAGAAAGGAGGTTCAACATGTTCAATGGTTACCTGTGCCCGCAGAAAAATTCCCGACAGGCAAAAAACAAACAATAATGCTAACTTTTTCATGGAAATGCTGTTTAATGTCCTGCAAAGATATAAGAAAACTTCTCGGTAGTTCAGCCCTTATACAGCGCAAACGTTTGCGTAATAACAAATTATGTAAAAAAAATTTCACTTCGAACTGACAGTTACCCAATCCATTCATTCAGGATGTTTAGCTTTGCAAACTTTTTTAACCCGGTAAAAATCAAAAAGTAGTTATGAAGATATTGAATACGCTGACACTGATCGTGCTGCCGGCATTGTTGCTTATCGGAAGCGCATCAGCACAGCAAACCAGCCTGAAACGTGTCCCGAAACAAATTTCTTTTGAATTGGGTTACAGAAATTTGCTTTCGGTGAAGAACCTGGACACCGATGTGAAGCACGGCACAGGTTTCCTGTTCGACTATGCCTGGCAACTCAGCGGCCTCGACGGCAGCAAACCGGCAGCATATATATCTGTGCCATTGGGTTATACTTCCATGATCCCCGGCAGCGATACTTCCAATGAACTATCTATGCTCTGCTACGGCTGGACCGTGAGGCACCAGTTAGCAAAAGATAAAAAGTGGATACCTTATCTTGGATATGGTTTGTTACTGAACAAAATCAGGGAAAGCCACCGCGACGGATCGGTGATGGGCCATCAGACCCAGTTTGAGTTTGGATACAATTTCAAGACTGCACGCAGATTACAATATGTGATTAAAGTTCAGTATAGTTATTCGAGTTATCCGCGGTTCGATGAGAAAGAAAAAATCAAGGCGCATTTCTTCGACATAAGAGCGGGAATCAGGTTCTAGATAACTTCTATTTTTCAACCTTTGTAATTAAGCATTGAGTTGGCAACAGCATTGCCTTAAGCCCTCTGTCAGGGCAATTTGCTATCTTTGCAGCCCTAAACAACTAAAAGAATTCATCTCAAGGATTTAATTATCAAATAAATAATAATGGAAACAGTAGTTAGTGGTATTCGCCCGACAGGCAATCTTCATCTCGGTAATTACTTCGGGGCGATGCGGAATTTCGTGAAAATGCAGGAGACAAACCATTGCTACTTCTTCATTGCCGATTACCATTCGTTGACCACCCATCCCACGCCTCACGACCTTCACGGCAACGTGAAACAGGTGCTTGTTGAATACCTTGCCTGCGGCCTCGATCCCGAAAAGGCGACATTATATCTCCAAAGCGACATCCCGGAAACGGCAGAGCTTTACCTTATCCTCAACATGAACGCTTACAAGGGAGAGTTGGAACGCTGCACATCTTTCAAGGACAAAGCACGCACCCAGCCTGACAACGTGAATGCCGGGCTGCTTACCTATCCGACTCTGATGGCAGCCGACATCATCATTCATAAGGCTCATAAAGTGCCTGTAGGCAAGGACCAGGAACAGCACCTTGAAATGACCCGCACTTTCGCAAACAGGTTCAACAGGATGTACAATGTTGAGTTTTTTCCTGAACCGGTAGCTTACAATTTCGGTGAATCGCTGGTTAAAATCCCCGGCCTTGATGGCAGCACAAAAATGGGGAAAAGCGAAGGCGAAGGCAATGCCATTTTCCTGTTTGATTCACCCGAGGTGATCCGTAAGAAGGTGATGCGTGCCGTCACCGACAGTGGCCCCACCAAACCGCATCAAAAGAAACCCCAAGCCATTGAAAACCTTTTTAACCTGATGAAAGCCCTTTCGGCGCCCGAAACAGTTCAGTTCTTCGACGAAGCTTACAACAATTGCAGTATTCGTTACGGTGACCTGAAAAAGCAACTGGCCGAAGATGTTGTGAAATTCACAACGCCATTGCGTGAACGGATCCTTGAGCTGTTGCAAGACGATGCCTATATCCACAAAGTAGTAAATATGGGCAAGGAAAAAGCCCATGCCAGCGCCTCGAAAACAGTTAGAGAGGTGAGAGAGATAATAGGTTTTAAGGAGTTCTAAGAAGACTCTCTAATCCCCATTCCTGGGGAATAAGTATTCAAGCATTTCGGGCAAGTGTTTCTGCCAGGCGCCCCAATTGTGGCCTTCGGGGTATTCGTTGTAAACATGCGGGATTGATCGCTGTTCCAGAATTTGTTTCAGGCTTTGTATTTTAGGCACTAATACAGGTAAATCGTACTTACCGAAATCCAGGTAAATTCGTGATTGGGTGAGGTTATTTTTACTAAAAGCCTTTTGCACATTCTTTTCCACATTGCTCGACTGCGCTCCTGCCTTACCAAAAACATCCGGCTTAGAAGCAGCCAGCCATAGTGAAATATTGCCGCCGTTCGAAATACCTGCCGTTGCCCTGTATCCGGGTTCTTTCACCGTACGGTAATTCTTATTGAGAAAACTTACCAATTCTTCAGTAATAAATTTTGTGTACTTCTTCTGAAGTTTCCCTGAATATTCCTGGTCGCGGTGAACAGGCTGTACGAATACAGCGATAACCGGTTTGATTTTTCGCTCAAACGTCATATTGTCCAGCACGTTACGGACTGCCATACGGTCGAATAATTCAAAACCATCGTGAAAAATAATCACCGGGTAAAGTGCATCGGTGACTTCGTATCGCGGAGGCAGGTAAATACGAAGCTGCCTGTTTTCCTTGAG
>JAKLFM010000098.1 GCA_022711175.1 Bacteroidota bacterium
ATTACCTCGCGGTATGCTGTTCGCATTTCTTCGTCAACCTTAAACGAAACTTTCGGCCTCGAGTCGAGCACATCGAGGTCATGCAGCGAATGAAGGTTTACCTCCGGATAAGTAGGAGTGGACTTGGGCGCAGGCCCTCGCTCACCCACGATGAGTTCGCCATCGTTTATGCAGATACTTTTATTTGAAAGAATATACCTGAAGCACTGTGCTCTTTGAACGGGAATGGAGAACTCACGGTTGTTTTTGTAAAATTCGGTTACCAGGAGCGCACGTTCCGGGGTAAGGCGATTGATGGCTTCGAGGCTTTGCCGGCGGAGTTTGTGAATGCGATCAGTCATCATGGTCAATAGTATTAATGTCTTTACTTAAAAGTATATCTGAGTGTTATTACTGTTTATCCTCCAATTTTTACTGAATAGCCTATCGATTCAAGCCCTTTTTTCATCGTTTCGAGTGATTCGGTAGTAGGGGATGACAGGTCCTCGAGTTTGTAGGTTAGCCCGAGGCGTTCGTACTTGTTTTTCTGTATGTTGTGATAGGGCAGGAGGTGGATTTCGCGCTTTACAGGACTGATGTTCATCAGGAAATGAAGCAGGTCGAGAAGGTGGTTCTCGCTGTCGTTCATTCCCGGAATTACCGGGTAGCGCAGGATGATATCGTGGCGGTTCTCGACCAGGTAAAGCAGGTTGTCGATAATAATTCCGTTATCAACGCCGGTATGCTGCCAATGGTCGGTTGGGCTCATCCCTTTGAGGTCGTAGAGGTACAGATTGATGTATGGTTCAAGCAATTGTAATGCTTTCCGGTTAGCATACCCGCATGTATCGAGCGATGTATGCCATCCTCTTTTCCGGCATTCGGCGGCAAGCTGTGCAACAAATCCTGCCTGAACCAGAGGTTCGCCGCCCGAAAAAGTAATTCCGCCTCCCGATTCATCGTAAAACAGAGTATCTTTTTCAAGTTCTCTCATCACTTCGGCAACCGTGTACCATTGTCCAATGGCTTCCTCTTCTTCAAAAGCCATGTCACCGATGTTGCGCCGCCTGTTTACGTGCTGTATTTCATGAAGGCGGCTTTCGGGATTATGGCACCACAGGCAATTGAGCGGGCAGCCTTTGAAGAAAACAGTTGTGCGTATGCCCGGTCCGTCGTTTGTGCTGTAACGTTTGATATCGAAAATCAAACCTTTCATTCGTCGAATTCTGAAATTTAAAGCAGGTGAGTTTTTGGCGGAAAATGTTTGTCCGGTTAAAGATATGGTGCAGATACAAGTGAAACACCTGCACCGGTGCGCAGCGGACAAATGAAATCAACGAAAATCAGCACATCCAGCATTCATACAAGCCGCGGCCTGTATGATGGTAAAGAGAAAGGCTGAAATTGCCCTGTTGTACGGATGTGTCTCTGAACATGATGCAAAGATAATGTGTTTTGGGTTTGAAGTTTACCCTTCGACAGGCTCAGGGTGAAAAGTTTCAAGTTTCAAGTTTGAAGTTTAAAGTTTGAATCAGTATGCAGGTATTAAAGTATTAGAATGGACTGGAATTCTATGTTTTATCAGCCCGGCACTGTTCAGTGTTATGCAATGCAGCATGTTGTATATGAAAGTTAATGTCCGCTTTTTCTTCTCCTTATCTCAGCCTTAATAAGCGAAAGTTCACGGCCGGTTTGTCCGGCAATGGAGGTGTTCTCTTCGGCACGGCGCATCAGGTAAGGCAGGATGTTGCGAACCGGGCCGTAAGGAACATATTTTGCCACATTATAACCTTCGGCCGCCAGGTTGAAACTGATATGATCGCTCATACCGTAAAGCTGTGAGAACCAGATACGCGGGTCGTCATTGGTAATGTGATGATCTGCCATGAGCTGCGCCAGGTGCAGGTTGCTTTTCTCATTGTGCGAACCGTTGAAAACTGTTATTTTGTGGAGGTTAAGCACCGAAAACGTGAGTGCGGCATCGTAAGCGGCATCAGTCGAAGGCTTGTCGGGCTGTATGGGTGAAGGATAGCCTTTCTCATCAGCACGCCGGCGTTCTTTTTCCATGTATGCCCCGCGGACAAATTTCACGCCAAGGTAATATCCGCCGGCTTCGGCTTTCCTGAGCGAATCCTTCAGGAATTCCAACCTGTCGGTTCGGTACATCTGTAATGTATTGAAAACAATTGCTTTTTGCCGGTTGTATTTCTCCATCATTTCGGTAACAACCTGGTCAACAACGGGTTGGTACCAGGAGTCTTCGGCATCAATCATGATAGGCACATTGTTGGTGAAAGCGCAGCCGCAAAGCTGATCTACGTATTCCCTGAAACGATTGAGGCCTTTTTGTGTTTCACTGTCAAGCGGTTGACCACTGCTTGCCAGGGTAAGAATGTCGGCAGTGGCAAAAGCTGTAGGCTTGAAAACCGAAAAAGGTATATCCGGATCCGCAGCAGCATTTTTAACTGACCGAAGCGTTTCGTCGAAGGTTCGCTGCATGGTTTCAGAATCTTTACCGCCTTCCACCGAGTAATCAAGTATGGATTTCACTCCGAATTGTGCCATATGCCGCACAGCAGGTGTACATTCCTCAATGGTTTCTCCACCAACAAAATGCCTGTACAGTGTCGGTTTTAAAGCCCAGGCAATTGGGAGACGGACTTTGAGCGCCAGATCGGAAAGTTTTTGAGCAAATTTTACAAGGCTGCCGTTACTTATGAGTTTGAAGAGGAGATAGCCCCTTTTTAAGTCGCGGTCGGATTTATACCTGAAAGCAGTTTCGGTGCTGCCGAAATTTACCATCTCTATCGTTTTTAGAGGCAAAGTTAGGGAATGTGGCAGGAAAATCAAAGGAGATGATTCACTCTTTTGTGCCCGGTGCCTGCCATTCACTGCCCCAAACCGACCGTTCGTTAGACGAGGGCAACCGTTCAGCCGTTCAGGAATCATATTCACCAGGTTGAGAATAAATTTATGATTCATTAATGACACGGATAGCTAATTTTGTAATTTTGGAAAAACATCAAACAGATGCAAGAGATCGCAGCACCGTATTTTGGCCCTGATGCCTGCACTGCTATTGATGAGTTGGTGGATGAACATGCCGGGGCGGGAGTTTTCGTTTTGGTCGATGAGAACACGAAAGCCTTTTGCCATCCATTGCTGGTTGCCCGGCATTCGTCCCTCCGGAACGCTCGTCTTATTGAGATTCCGGAAGGTGAGAAGGCAAAAAACTTTCATACTGCCGTTGCTGTTTGGGAGCAACTTTCGGAAAAAGGCGCCCTTCGGGATTCGTTACTGGTTTGCCTCGGTGGTGGCGTGTTGTGCGACCTGGGCGGGTTCACTGCATCGGCCTACCGAAGGGGAATGCCCTTTATCATGGTTCCGACTTCGCTTATGGCCATGGTTGATGCAGCTATTGGCGGTAAGAACGGGATCAATCTTGCGGGTTTAAAAAACCAGATAGGCAGTTTCACACAGCCTGACTCTATCTGTATTGTTTCCGATTTCCTCGAAACACTGCCGTCGCGCCACATCCTTTCAGGCTATGCCGAAATGATCAAACATGCCTTGATCGATGGCAAAAGTTTCGAATCCCTGAAAAAAATTTCGCCGGTCGAAATAGCCACATCGCTTTCGCTTATAAGGCAGTCGGCGCTTATTAAACTGGATATTGTTAAACAGGACCCGCTGGAAAAAGGTTATCGCAAGGTGCTCAATCTCGGACATACCATCGGACATGCCTTTGAAACGTGGTCGGCCATGCATTCACCCGACCCTGTGCTGCATGGAGAAGCAATTGCGGCAGGTCTCATCTGCGAAGCCTTTATTTCGGTTAAGCATTGCGGATTACCGGTTTCGGTGCTTGATGATGTGGTTCAACTGGTGATGACACACTTTCAAAAAACAACATTCTACACCCCTGCAGGTAATGAGTTGATTGAGATCATGCTGCATGATAAAAAGGTAAAACAGGAAGGCAGGATTAACTTTACACTGCTGAGCAATCCCGGCTCGCCGCTTATCGACCAGTATCCCGGTGAAGCGCTTATCCGTGAAAGCCTCCATTATTACGTAAATCTTTAATTTATTGATATACAGCTTGATTGGGTTCGCTCTATTGTTCTTCCTTTGTTTTCCCGGTTTTCTGATTATTTTTACAATCTCAAGAAGGTCGTTCGTCAATGATCATTCATGCTCCTGATAATCATTCGGTTAAGTGTACGGTAGAATTGCCGTCGTCAAAAAGCATCAGCAACCGCTTGCTCATCATGCAGCACCTGTGCGGCCGCGATTTCAATATTAAGAACCTGTCAGATGCCGGTGATACAAAACTGCTGATGACTCTTCTATGTGAGATCAAAAAATCGCAGGGCAGTACCGAGCCGGTACTTCTCGACTGTGCAAATGCCGGGACTGTTTTCAGGTTTCTGACTGCCGTTCTCAGCATTACTCCGGGGAACTGGGTAATAACAGGGAGCGGGCGTATGAAGCAACGACCGGTTGGTGTGCTGGCTGAAGCGCTCCATCAGCTCGGCGGCAGGCTTCTGTATCTTGAACAACCGGGCTTCCCGCCATTGTCAATTACCGGAACAAGAACATTTCGTGGTGGTACTGTTCATTTGCCGGGTAATATCAGCAGCCAGTTTATCAGTGCCCTCATGATGATAGCTCCCTGTTTGCAGGGTGGACTTGAGCTTGACCTTGAAGGGGATGTAGTGTCGGAACCATATATAAATATGACTGCCGATCTGATGGTTCGATGTGGTGTTGCTGTCCAAAAAATCGGAAACCTGATAAAGATTAACGAAGGAGCATATTCACTGCCCGGATCCGGGATTCAGGTTGAACCAGACTGGAGTTCTGCTGCTTTCTGGTACGAAATTGCAGCGCTCTCAGCTGATGCAGATATTGATCTGCCGGGATTAAAAGCCCCAGGTATTCAGGGTGATTCGGCGGTTGAAGAAATATTTTCACATCTGGGTGTTAAAACATTGCATGAAGCAGGGGGTATTCGACTTGTGAAGAGCAATTTTAATGACATTAAACCATTCAATTACGATTTCTCTTCATGTCCTGATCTTGCCCAGGCCGTTGCAGTTACCTGCGCCGGGCTGAATATCAGTGCAAAGCTGTCGGGGCTGTCGGGATTAATAATCAAAGAAACCGACCGTTTGTCAGCCCTCTGTTCAGAGTTATCAAAAGCCGGTTACAAGGTACACGTCGAGAATAGCAGTGAGCTTATCATTGACAGGCAAATGCATAGTCAGATCAACGAAGAGTGCACCATCGAAACCTATGGCGATCACCGCATGGCTATGGCATTTGCACCGTTAGCCTCAAGGATTGGCGGGATTGAAATTATTGATCCTGAAGTTGTTGCGAAGTCGTATCCCGGTTTCTGGAATGACCTTGAAGCCGCAGGTTTCAGGCTTGTAAGCACCTGAAAGCAGATTTGACAAATCATTTATTAACAGATGGTTGAAAACTTCATTTCAGTCAGGGAAGCGATTTTAATACTTTTGTTTCAGTGAAACGATAGCTTTCGCAAAATTTTACATCCTGATGCCGCTCATCTAATAATCTGCTGTAAACCTATGCCCTCACCCCTCGACGTTGATATTTTTATTCCCTGTTTCATTGACCAGGTTTATCCTGAAACCGGTTTCAACATGGTGAAAATCCTCGAAAAATTCGGGGTCAAGGTGCATTACAATGCTGCTCAGACCTGCTGCGGTCAGGCTGCTTTCAACAGCGGCTACTGGGATGAAGCCAAAGCAGTGGGAGAGAAGTTTATCCGCGATTTTTCGGGCAACCGTTATATTGTCGGGCCATCAGCATCCTGCGTTGGATTTGTAAGGAATTACTATGACGAAATGTTTTACAATTCGGCCTTACACAATGAATATCACCAATTGAAGCGGAACATCTTTGAGTTTACCGATTTTATGGTAAATATTCTCCAGGTTGAAGATGTTGGCGCCACTTTTGAGCATGTGGTTACTTATCACGATTCATGTGCTGCGTTGCGTGAATATAAACTCACTGACCAGCCGCGCCGCCTGCTGGCGCAAGTTCGCGGCCTTGAACTCAGGGAAATGAAGGATAACAAGGATTGCTGCGGCTTTGGCGGAACATTCGCTGTGAAACATGAAGCCATTTCCACGGCCATGGGCGAACAAAAAATAGAAAATGCTTTGGCCACCGGTGCCGAATTTATTCTGAGCACCGATTCATCATGTCTCATGCACCAGCAGGGATATATTGATAAACACAACCTGCCGATCAAAACCATGCATATTATTGATGTGCTGGCAAGCGGGTGGTAACAGGTGATTCATGTTATTTAGGAGTTAAAATACCACCCGACTAACTGGTCAAATGAAACCTTATAATCTTTACTTTTATATTTTCTTACCATCCAGGACACATCCATTCTTGTCTGATAATCACCATCGTGATTTCATCAACTAATCAATCGTAATGGTCAGAAATGGGAATTGTATTATTTTTACCTACTGATTTTGAGGTGAAAATAAATGAAACGAAATTTACTCCGCTTCACATCCTATTTGCATAGAGCAAGAATCTTTTTGGTCTTGTATTTTATATTTGGACAAATTTCATTTGCGCAAACAAATACACTTTTTCGTGAAAACCCTGTTGTTGAATCCTTCTTTAACGATGATAGTTGTGTTATTGAAATAAATGGTGCTTTTCGAGATTTTGCTGTTCTTGACCATGCTTTTAATGGTCAGGTGTATTTCCGGATAAGATTGGGTGCTTTTATTGACGATTTTGAACGCTACTATTTTTATGAACAGGCATCAATATCAGGGATTTACATACTGGATAAAAGTACGATTCAGGAAGATATAACATTGTTTGTTACTGAAAAATTTAATCCAGATTTGGCAATCGTTAAGATAGCTGATTTGTACAATACAACCATAGAAAAATCTGTGTCCACAGAGAGTGCATCAAAAATGCGCTATGTTTTATCCACACCATTCTACAAAAATGGTATATCCAATGCATATTCGGAATCTATTATAGATAATCCCTTGATCTGCGAAGAGGCGAATGTTGCATGTTCTGCAAATACCTATTCATTTCCATCAGGAACTACCGGAAATGCGCCAATACCAGTAAATGGCTATCCAAATTATGGATGTATACATGATAATCCTAGTCCTGTAAGACCAGCATGGTACTTTATGCAGGTTGGTCAATCAGGTGATGTAATAATCACCATCTCACAGATAGATATGTTCGGAGCACCAATGGATGTTGATTTTATTTGCTGGGGACCTTTTACAAGTCTGACACAGGGCTGTGCTGTAGGGCTGACAGGTGAATGCACTGGGAATGGTTGTCCAAACAACACAGTAAATCCGAATTTTTATCCAAGCGGTAATATTGTTGACTGCAGTTACTCGGGTTCAGCAACTGAGACCTGTCACATCTTAAATTCCCAAACAGGCGAGTTCTATATTTTGCTCATGACAAACTTTGTTGGTAGCCCCGGTACAATCTCATTCTCACAAACCGGTGGCACCGGCATTACCAATTGCGATATCGTTCTAAACTGTTCAGTTCTTGCCATAACCACCGATGTAACTGCCTGCGATGCTGGGACAAATACATTTGGGGTTTCAGGCAACATCGAATTCACCAACGCTCCTGCAACAGGCACTTTAACCATCACCGATAATACTGTCGTACCTCCTATATTCCAAACTTTCAATGCACCGTTTAACAGTCCGCAGGCTTATTCGCTTGCAGGAATTACCTGCGATGGCACACAGCATTCATTAACGGCTACATTCTCGGATGATGCTGCTTGTACGTTCACGCAGAATTTTCCGGCACCACAGGCTTCGTGTCCTGTGGCAACCATCAGCGGCGGGGGGCAAATATGCAACGACGGGGTCATTACTACTGCGGTTCAGATCGGTATTGTTGGTTCAGGGCCTTTTGATTTTACCTATGCAATCAATGGGACACCACAGACACCGGTTACCGGGTATAACGGGCCATTTCCTTATGAGATCAATACCAATGTTCCCGGAACCTATACACTTGTTTCTGTTTCAAATGCTCCCTGTCCCGGACCTGGCATCGTTTCTGGTTCAGCCACAGTGGTGCTGAATCCTTTGCCTGTGCCCACGATTACAGGTACCAACCACTTATGTGCCGGTGGTAATTCACAGCTATATACTACACAAGCCGGTTTCAGTAGCTATGTTTGGAATATTTCAGCTGGCGGAACAATTACAGCCGGAGGTACATCAACGGATAATACGGTGACCATCCAATGGAATCAGCCCGGTACACAGACTGTTTTTGTTTCATACCTTGGTCCACCTCCCACCAACTGTCCGCCGGCTTCTCCGGCCGTTTTCAATGTTTTGGTGAATCCCGTTCCCGTTCCCGATTTTTCATTTTCCAACAATTGTCAGGCACAGCCGGTGCAGTTCACCGATTTAACGACAATATTGTCAGGCACATATACATTGCTTTGGGATTTTGGCGACGGTAATACTTCAACTGCCAGCAATCCCACGCATATCTACAACACGGCAGCTACATATACAATCACACTCATTGCTGCCTCCGATTCAGGTTGTGTTGATACATTTCAACAAAATTTACCAGTGATAGCAGCTGCCACTTGTGATGCAGGCCCTACATCCGATGTTTTCTGTGCTGCATCCACATACACGCTTTCTGCGGCGGCGGCTAACCATGCAGCCTCCCTGTTCTGGACCCCCTCAGTAGGGACGGGTACTTTCAATGATCCCACCATTCTGCATCCTGTTTACACACCCTCGGCAGCCGATATTGCCGCCGGCACGGTAACGCTTTCCCTCACGGCTACCGGAAATTCGCCCTGTCCGGGCGTAAGCGATGCCATCACACTCATCATCCATCCGCTTCCCACCGCCTCTGCCGGTCCATCGGGATTTTCGTGCCAGGGCTACAATTTCACTATCAGCGGCGCCACTGCCGCACACTATTCATCGCTATTGTGGACAGATAACGGCACGGGAACCCTCACCAATGCCAATACCCTAACGCCCACGTACATTCCGGGCCCCGGCGAGACGGGCACCGTCACGCTCACGCTCACCGCGCAGGGCGAGTTTAGCTGTGCCGGTGAGACAGCCCAAAGTACGATGACGCTGACTATCACACCTTTACCACAAGTTGATGCCGGGCTCAATGCCACCATCTGCGCTGCCGGCACGCATGCATTGTCCGCCACGCAGACCAACTGCGGGAGTGTATTGTGGGGTTCTTCCGGTGACGGCACCTTCAACAACCCGGCCTCACTCACGCCAGTTTAC
>JAKLFM010000099.1 GCA_022711175.1 Bacteroidota bacterium
TTAAAAAAGCCTCTCGATCCAAGACGAGAGGCTTTAGCTCTTTGTTTAAGTTTCCTTTCGTCCCAGTCCTTTCGGATCCAAGCGATGTGCCTAATAGCAAAAACACTATCCTTTGTCAAGAAATTTGGCGATAAAGACAGGTGGCCAGTATAAGTCGCCTGTCTTGGTAAGTTGAACAATAATTTTTTAACCTTTCTTATTGTACACGCTTGTCACGCCACATCATTAAATTCGTTTTATTGAGATTTTGCATTGTTGGCGTATTTTGTTTTTTAACAAAGGTATCCGCTGTTTGAGTAGTTTTTTGACTTGTAGAAACATATACATCAGTTCCTCCGTAAGGATTCATAGAAACAAGCGGTGACGATGGTATTCCATAACCAATAAAACTATATCGGGCTCCGCTACCATATTTTCCTGCACCGGTAACGTAATCAATTGCATACAAATAAGCAGAGCCGGACGCGTTACAGACATCAGCACCTGATGGCGGTACGTAGGTTGTGAAATAGACTATCCCTTGAAACACTACCGGTTCCGAAAGTATTTTTTCTCCATCGCCTATCTGTAGATCTATATACCAACCGTGGTAACCCGTAGGATTATTAGTCGCATTGTAAGTATCGCTGGATGGATTAAAAGTAGTTGATGTTATGTTTTTCAAATTGGACAAATTCCTTGTGGATGTTAGATCATTATCAATAATCGCATAAAGCCTATCGTCGTATGTGAGACCTTTTAAGGTTGGGTTCATTTTATCACCGGTGCCTACATAGACCCACATATTACCCGAATTATCTCTGGTCACAGATGCCTGCGTATAAATTTTTCTATTATGATTTGATGATGATAGCAGTGCTGTGGAAACCCATCGGCCCGTCGTGCCGGTACCGCATTTTGTACTCATCGAATCGTCACCTTCCATGCACAATTTAAACCGCCAAATGTTATTGCCTAAATCGCCAATATAAATATGGTCAACAAAGGCATCATTGTCCGTATCAACAGCAGCAGGAGCCGCCGGAAGCTGGTAATCCATATTCAAATTGCTTGCATGGGAAAACCTCTTTATTATACTGCCTGTTTTTAAATCAGCAACAAAAAATCCCTTACCGCGTGTGGTACAACTGGTATCGTCTGAACTGGTACAATTGGAATAACCCCCTCCGAAGAAACCAACCCATTTTTCATTGCCGTCTTTGCGAACCCGACTTAGAACCATTTTACTCCAAGGCTCGCCTAAATAAGGTCCGTTACTACTGGATATTGCCGAACCACTGGAACCCAAAGGCCCGCCCAAAATCCATTGAGGTCCGGTAGGTGTTGAATTAGTCCCAACATCCGTTAGATCAAAGGCATAATAGCCACAATAATATTGGTAAGTGGCTGAATAGTATGGGCTAAGTCCGCTGTCGCAGGAAGAGGATGAACTCCACAAGGTTTGTTTCGCACCCCGTCCTTCACTAAATACCATCCATGTATACCAGTCAGTATCTGTTTTCGCAATCTTTATAGTACTGTCGCCGGCAGGCAGCCAGGCATCGCTGATGGAGATCGGACCGTCAACAAAATAAGTATGCGCGAGGGTTGTCTCAGGATGACTCTGATGGGAGATTCTCTTCAGTTGAGAAAGAAGATTCGGGGGAATAAAACTCCATTTTTCTGCACCATCATAGGTATTGAACATGTGCAATTGTCCGTCATTTGCACCGGTTACAATCATCCGGTTTTGTAATGCCGTTGTCCTTTGATGCTTTCCCCGAAAAATATCAAACGCCTTTTCACAGGTACAACAGGAACCTGGGGGGGTACATGTTGAGGGATCTTTGCAACTGGCATTATTGCAACAAGTTCCTGTTGGATCCACTTTGTCACAAAAATATGTGGCCGGCGATCCCACTGTCACTGGAAAGCTATGGAAAGTATCTCCTAATTTCCAACCGTTGAAATCATCCGCAGGAGTGGCAACATCGCCACCGGTAATAAACGTGATAACCTTACCGGCTTCTGTGGCATCAGCAACACCCAGATCTGTATAATTTATATTAGTTGTATTAAATGCTTTATATCCACCCTTGTAAGTCCATATATTCCTTGTATTGTTTGTTACCAATTTAGCACCTGCATCCCACACAAAGTTGGTGGGAATAGTTCCGTCATCATTAATCTTATATTGCTTTAAGTGCCCGATGTATAGAGGATCATTGTTTCTGACCGAAAATGATGCTTCATAAATATAATTTTCATCTTTTGTTCGCACCGATTGAACGGAAGAGGTGGCAAACGCATAAGTTGATTCAATAACTTTAAAGGCAGAGGCTAGAGCCTCATCCAGTTGTGCCGCATTAGCAGCCATAAAGGCATAACCACCCAGCTCATTTTTGCCGGGATCTATCTTTTTGTCGTAAGTTAAACATCCTGTATGATCCCAGTCACAAGGGTTCCAATTCTTAGGATCGGTTGTTGAATCTTGACAAGCGGTAATTTTAGTATTATTCGAACTATAAGGGTAAAGATCATTGGGTTTCGTTGTATCCAGGATGTATTTGTCGATAAGGGGATTAGGGGTGTGCGTCTGGCTGAAACTGGTTTGCCCATAGTAGGCCATCCAGTTTAATGTATATTCAGACCAATTGGGCATTCCCGCGCCAAACCCGATAACAAACGTTTTGATTTTCTGTTCTTTAAGCTCTTGATTCGTTTCTGCAGCATAAGCATCATAAAGTGATTTGACTGCTGCTACCGACTCGCGGCGTCTTTTGTACTGGTCTTTTTGCTTTTCGTTTCCATAATTACTGCCGACTTTAGGACATGCAAAAGTATCATCACCATCACTTATAAGAATGACAAATTTAGTACGACATCTTTTTGCGTCATCAGAATAATTCTGAAAGTACTTTTTAGCTTCCACTAATGAACCAACAAGCGGCGTTCCTCCGTCAACATCAAAATCATTGTTAACATAATTCTTAATGGTTTCGAAAATATTGTTCGTTGCATCCGTATAAGTGTCAGAAATTTGAATACGAATTCTGTTGCAACCTGAATTCGTATTATAAGCCCCTCCCCATCCCGATCTGGGGTTCGTTGCATTTCCCCCTGTTTCTTCTGAATCGGCATAACAACCCGTAAAACCCATAAAACCTATTCTGACTCTCTGCTTGGCTTCCTGATCATTAAGGATTTTAGTTAACGCTCTTCGAGCAATTGCAATCTTCCTGCAATCGGTGTTCCGTTCCGAATTTGTTGAACTATAAGAACCAAAGGTAGAATTATCGCAATTAGCATTGCCGTAGACTTTATTACCGCAAGAATAACCTGTACCACCTTCATTTTTACAATCACTATTGCTAGGGGTATATAGCATACTTCCCGACCCATCGAGAACAATCAGGACATCAGGCTTCTGCGCAGAAAAAGTCTCTGTTTCATCGGCAAAGGCTGAAGATACAATCATCAGATTGAGGATAATTATTAAAGCCACGAAATATTTTTTTGTCATACTGCTATCCTCCTTAAATAAACAAATAATCACTATGGGTTGACTAGTGGTCGTTGTTGCTCTATAAAAGTGACCGGTTATCTGTAACCTGGATCATCATTAACAGGCCCGTATCTAAGAGTCACATCAACAGTCATTTCACAACCACTCCCACCTGTTCCGGAAACCGATCCGTTGTATAATTGGTAAACCCAGTTGTAACCACTTCCTACTGTCAAATCGGATCTTGTCGCCTGGATTGAAGGCGTTGAGCTATTTCGCGTCGGTTTTGTATAACTATATTTTGATACGGAGTCGTTTGCGGGATCAACTTGAACATTGCTTACCGGGACTAAAACATTAGGATCAAAATCTAAACATAATGCAGTCAGGCCTGCATCTACAGCTGAAAAACCGCGTCTTTCGCAATAATATCGCCCACTGGTTTTGATGTCTTGTGTCGCTATGGTCAGGGCAAGATAACTCACTGCGATCAGAATCATGATAGCAAAAAGAGTCATAAGCAATACAAAGCCCTGTTCAGACTTTCTTTTTTTAATTCGCAATTGGCGGACTAAGTACATGATTCCTCACTGTGACACCTGTTGAATAAGTCATTCTTCTTATTTGTTTTGATGTTGCATCCGGCCGCTCATTATCGGCAACAATGGTAATTATAACTTGCCTGATTTGCGGTATCCATTTTTCGGCGGTTGCGGCGACGTTGGAACTCACTTTATCCGTAATGTCTATATCGGCACAATTACCGTTTGCATCAGGATTATCTATATCAGGCCCCCAATAGGTAAACAGGTTTACAGCCGGGGCAGCATCATTTCTTACCATTGTATTTGATCCGGTACCCCCTAGAATTACTTGTGTATCAGATGCATTTATACCACAGTTTGTTATCCGAGAAATTGTTTTAGTAGCGCTATCAAATTTATAATGAATAACTTCGTTACTTTGGCTGCATTTAATAAAACCGTCCGGATTCGATGCAGCAGCATCACCATGCAGATCCATTTCAATCATGATTTCATTCGTCTTAGCGATTTGTATTCCCTTCATGAACTTCTTATTATTAGCCGCTGTTATCGCAACACCATCTTTATCAACCCAGATTTCATTACCAGTTGAATTATCTTTGCCGGAAGGATTATAAGATGCCATACGAATTTCCATAGCCATTAGATCCAAAACGGCTCTTGCATCCTGCTGGGTTACAACTTTTTGGGATATGGATGCGGATGAACGTTGCCCCATTTCGTTCAGCGCGTAGACAGCGGCTATTATCACTAACCCTATCGAAATTGCCATTATTAATTCGATCAATGTAAAACCGTTTTTATTCATCGCACTCTAACCTGATCAACTATTATCAAGATTATTAAACCCCATTTGTCGTGTTACACGCATGCTGCTAGCTACACCGTAATTGTTTCCGGGCCAAGTAACTCTTACATTCACAGTCCATGTATTGGGATTACCTGCAACCGGACTAGTAATTGTTTTAACTGTGAAATTAGTATTACCAATGCCGATCGTTTGACCATCAACAGGATATTCGAGAGTCGTGGGATCAACACCGCGCATCGCTTGGTACTGACGCCACTCCAGTTCATTCTGCAAAAGCCCGGTAGCCCTGCCCAAAAGATCAGCCTTACCTGCTGCTTGCCATGACAATGGCATCATGGAAGAAAGAGAGATTGCAGCAATTATGGTAAGCAACATGGCGATCAGAACCTCTACCATGCTGATGCCTCTTTTACTTAAGATTATATTGAACACTTACCTTCCCCATTATAGTTGATGTAATTGTTGCAGTTGAACCTTTATCATTCTTCAGTGTAATCGAACCGCTTGGCGAAATCGTGCCTCGTGGTTGGAAGCTAATTTTGGATGCGGGATATGTTAAACTATCAATCGCAATATAGCCGGCAGCAGAAGCTGGACTTTTTGATGCCGTTGTTACATTACAAGCATCCGTAGAATTGGAACCACATTTTACAATGCTATAATTATTATTTGTCTTATCGAATACCATTTCATAATAAACAGCATGAGCTGCTGCAGTTTGTTTAGTGTTGTGAATATCCCCAGCCAAATCTCTTACTGCCGTTTTAAGATTAGTGTTATGCAAATACTTTGTAAAATTCGGTGCTGCGATCGCCAATACGATTCCCAGAATCGCCATTACTATAATCAGTTCAATTAAGCTGAAACCGCTGTTTTTTCTTATTTTCACAATATTCCTCAAATTTGCCGCAATTGTAGCTTTTGTTATAAAAGCAAACCGTATGCCACTGTGCAATATGTTTTTTCAACCGCCATTTGATTGTAAACTTATAAAATATCTTGTTTTATAACAACATTTTACGATTTTAACGGCCCCGTGTCAATGATTACTTTCAACCAATGTCCAACTCCATAATATGGTGGTTTAACACTGTTTACCTGTGATTTTCACCTGTAATCATCAAGATTTCTCAGTCACTCCGTTTCTTCGAAATGACACCCTATTTCAAAAGCAAGCACTAATACCCCAGCACCAGAAAACGCATGAAATCATCCCCCCAGAATATATAGGCCACAGCCGCGGCCGATAAAAACGGGCCAAACGGCACAGCGTATTTTGTATCCTGTTTTTTGATAATCATTGCCGCGACTCCGATAATCGCTCCCGCAAAGGAACTGAACAACAGTACAAAAATCAACGATTTCCAGCCCAGGAAGCCGCCAATCATCGCCAACAGCTTGATATCGCCGCCGCCCATGCCCTCGCGTTTGGTGATAAGTTCATAAACAAACGCAATCGCAAAAAGCACACCGCCGCCGATCAAAAGGCCGATGAGTGCTTCCAGCCACGGGATTTTCACAATAAAAATGGCCGCCAGGAAAAAAATCGGGATCCCGGGCAGCGACAAAACATCGGGGATGATCTGGTGATCAATGTCGATAAAGGTAATCACGATTAAAACAGCGGTAAAGATGAAGAAAACCAGAAAATCGAGCGTCAGGCCGAATCTCATGAACAAAAGCAGGGCCAGTATGGCGGTAATCAGCTCAACCAGCGGGTAGCGCCAGGATATTTTTCCCCCGCAGTCACGGCATTTTGCGCGCAGAAGAAGAAAACTGACTATCGGAATGTTGTCAAAAAAACGGATCGGATGGTGGCAGTGCGGACATTGCGACAGAGGCCTGACGATGGATTCCTTGGCCGGTATGCGAAAAATGCAGACATTGAGAAAGCTGCCGATTGCCGCACCGAATATAAAAGCAAAAATATTTAAGATCATGGCAAATTCTCTTTTTTTGTACCAAGTCGCATTCTTTGGGTTACACGTTGCGATCTCCCTTAGGGATCGGCAATCCAGTCTCTATAAAAGCTTCTAGTGCGGTGCTTCATTACAATCTTGTCATATCGACCAGCGGGAGATATCTTTTTTACATACCGGGTTTATTAAGATTTCTCACTTCGTTCGAAATGACACTAGTGTAACGTTTTTACTGAAACACTACATTAGATTCCCACCCGCACCCCCTAACGCTTTAAAGGGCACGCGAGGACACAAGCGGGAATGACAAACATTATTGGCTTTAAGTATTCTTGCAAATCACTCGCCGTTTATTTAAAGGATTTTTTGTTTAGGATGCTGGACTTTATTGATCAGCCGCCCGGCAGTCCTGCCACCCTATCTCCATAAAGACTTAGGCCAGTGACTTTGCGTCCCGCCTTTTCAAGCGGGTTGCCTTTCTCAAGCTCAGTTTGTATTTTACTCGCTTTTCCGCAGAAGTCAATAAAATTATGCAATTTTTTCACAAAAATATTTGCATTGCCCCCGCCATTGAGGTAATGAAATTCCCATGAATGATGAAGTATTCATGAAACTTGCCCTGAAACTGGCCGCCAAAGGACGGGGATATACCAGCCCCAATCCAATGGTGGGTGCAGTGATTGTGAAGAAGGGCCGGATCATCGGACAGGGCTGGCACCGGTGCTGCGGTGAAAATCACGCGGAAGTCAATGCGATCCAGAGCGCGATGGAAAATGTCAGCGGATCAACCATGTATGTGACTCTGGAACCCTGTTGCCATTCAGGGAAAACCCCTCCCTGCACTGATCTGATTATCCGCAAAAAAATCAAGCGTGTCGTCATTGGCACCGCTGATTCCAACCCGCTGGTTTCCTGTAAAGGTATCAACCGCATGCAGGCCGCGGGTATTGAGGTCAAAGCAGACGTTTTGCAAGACGAATGCCGCAATCTCAACGAGGTTTTCTTTCATTTCATGGAAACCGGCCTGCCCTTTGTAACGGTGAAATACGCACAGACGCTCGACGGCCGCATCGCCACGGCAACCGGCCAGTCTCAGTGGATCAGTTCGCCCGCCTCTCTGAAATTTGCCCATCAGCTCCGGGCCGAACACGACGCTATCCTGGTGGGAATCGGAACCGTGCTGAAGGACAATCCAACGCTGACGGTCAGAATGGTCCGCGGGCGCAACCCGTTGAGAATTGTTGTAGATAACTGCCTGGCTGTCACCACAGAGTTCAATGTCATGCAGGATCTGTCCCGGACGCCGACATTGATTGCCACCACGAAAAGCGCTTCCGATCCTGCTTTTCGGGCGCTTGCCAAAGCGGGCGCTGAGATGATAAGAGTCCGTTCTGACGAAAACAATCATGTAAACCTTAAACAACTACTTCAACTTTTGGCCGCCCGTAATATTTCTTCTGTTTTAATCGAAGGAGGGGCGCAGATCATTACATCTGCGCTGAAAGAAAATCTGGCCAACCGACTCGTCACCGTCATCGCGCCAAAGATTCTGGGCAAAGGTATAGAAGCCGTGGGCGACCTGAATATTCGCAATCTGGAAAAAGCCAAAAAATTATCCGTGAAGAGCGTTGCCAAAAAGGGCACGGATGTGATCATGGACTGCCGCGTAATACCCTGATCACGTATTGAGCCACTTTCATACCGTCCAGCGCCGAACTGACAATTCCACCGGCATAGCCGGCACCTTCCCCGCAGGGATACAGTCCACGAACACTCTCGCTCTGCCCGTCCGGACTGCGGCAAATACGCACAGGCGAAGACGTCCTTGTCTCCACCCCGATCAGGTTGGCTTCCTGGGTAATAAACCCTTTCATTTTTTGATCAAATTGACGGATTCCATTTCGCAGGGCATCAGCGACAAATGAAGGCAGAACTTCCGCAAGTTCCGCAGCCCTCACACCGGGCAGGAAACTGGTTCTCCCTACCCTTCCAGATGAATGATTTTCAAGAAAGTCTGTCATTTTTTGAGCCGGGGCACAGTAATTGCCACCTCCCGCCCTGAACGCTTCACGTTCCCAGCGGCTCCTGAAGCCCAAGCCGCTCAATGGTTCCCCCGAAACGGCAAAGTCCGTCACACGCACATTTACCACGACGGCGCTGTTGGCAAATTCTCCGCCACGCTTATGTTTGCTCATGCCGTTGGTAAGGGCCGCCCCCGGAAACGCACTGCATCCGATCACCTGCCCCCCCGGGCACATGC